>JAZTWU010000051.1:0-35806 GCA_045636085.1 Eubacteriales bacterium | reverse complement strand
TGGTGCTTCGCACTATGCTCGTAAAATACGAGCCGCCGCGGAGCAATCGGCGGCGTTCGCCCTTGCAAGCGAGCTTGCAGATGCGAATTGCCTTGATTAACATCAATTACTTCCAAATCTAAACAACCAAATGCATCGTCGCCAATTTCAATTACATTCTCTGGAATATAAACTTTTTTCAAACCTGAACAACTAAATGCGCTTTCTTGAATGGAAGTCAATGTCGTGGGAAACACTATAGATTCCATATCACAAAACATAAACGCATTTTTTGAAATGATAACAATCCCTTCCGGAATTGACTCTACTTTGTCAGATGTTATACAATTCAGTAAAAACATTATTTTTTATTGAAAACACGCCCATCAGAATATTCTCTCCTTTTTCAAAAAAGTCATAATAATTATAGCATAAACATCCCTAAATGTAAAATTGCACAGTGGCTTGGATTCTCTAAAAAGAAAAAGCAAGGCTTTAACCTTGCTTAAGTTTGTTTTCTATTGTGATGCAAGATGCTGTTAGCATTCTTTTAATTCTTCCGCAGAGGTTGCGGTAATTTTTAAAAGTTTGCTCGTTGATCGTTCCCGAAGCGAAAATCAATTTTAGCCAACTCTCCGTTTCGGCACATTCCTTGCGCGCTATTTCAAATTTTGAATGCATATCCGCAAGGCTTTGAGGATATTGCGCTTCGGTTACGTTGGCAAAAACACTTGACGAGGATTTTCTGATTTGAAAAACGGTGTTGGAGTCAATTTTGTATTCGGAGCAAAGCTTGGCGATATTAACTGCCAATTCTTCGCTGTACTCTAAAAGCAAGTTCTTTTTTGCCATAGTTGTCTGCCTCGCTTTCGTACTTAATCACGGCAGAGCCGTGGATGGAATCCGCAACTTGTTGCGGCATGGAATCTCGCTTTAGCGAGCATGGAATCAATGCGAAGCATTGTATGGAATCAAGAACGAAGGGAGACGGAGAATACAGCCTGTCGGCTGATGCCATACGCGGACGAGCCGCAATTCCATACAATTCGCTATGCGAATTGATGCCATACCAAGCCCTTCGGTCTTGGATAAATAAAAAGACGAACAAAGTTCGTCTTTTTATTTTGGTGGAGCATAGGGGACTCGAACCCCTGACCCCGACACTGCCAGTGTCGTGCGCTCCCAACTGCGCTAATGCCCCGAAATATTTACGATTTATTTTAACATAATCAAGAGCGAAAGTCAAGAGTTTTTAAAAAAACTTTATTCCCGATCCCTCTTTTGCAAAAATCGCCTGTTTTTTGTAAGGATTTGTCTTGCTATTTCGCTTTGCGCGTGATATAATTGTAGCGATAAAAGAGACAAAACCGCTTCCCGAAGGGAGAAATCGAAATGAAAAACGAATATATTTTTGATGTGCCGCGCTCCGAGGGTGTGAAGAACGCCATTGCGAGAGCGAAGCAGCAATGCGAGATTGCCTGGGAGCCGAAGCGCGAATGCATCGCCAATGACGACGGAAAATGGGGCTATCTGGTTCCTGCCCGATCGGGAAGAGCACACGTGATGCCGAAGACGTATAGTGGAATCCCGTATTCCTCCACGCGCGTGCTTGATAAGCTTGTCGGCCTTGATATTTCCTTTTCCACCTTCTTGAGTGCATCGGAAAACCCGATCTCGATTCTTTATACGCGTGACCTTTCGGACAGAGAGGATGCGGCCTTCCATCCGCGCATCTCCAATGCGTATTTCACCTATGGAACGGTTTGTAGCTCGCTTGCATCCTATGCCATGGATCTTCCGATGCATTATTCCACTCGCGAATGGGAGGGTATTCCCGGCTTTTCTTGCGTTGCCAAGGAATCCGTGGATGAGATTGCCCTTGGCGATACGATGGTGACCTTCAATAAAACGGTTGGACACACGGGCGGCCACGTTGCCGTGATCACCGATATCGCAAGAGACGGCGAGGGCCGCGTGCAACGCGTGGAGATCACGGAGGGCTGGGAGCCAACCCAGCGCTTTCGCTGGGATAGCCGCAAGGCCTTTGAGGCGAGAATGCTGAAAAATGGCGGAGATTACCTCGTTTTCCGCAATGAAAATATTGATTCCGTTCGTCCGCCGCTCGGCGTGGAGCGCGCGCCCACGGATCTGATGCTCGATCTCGGTGCCTTCTCGGCATATAGCGAGGAGGAGGCTGTTTGCTTCCATATCGCCGCGCCCGCCGATGCCCTCGTGATTGAGAGCGAAGGCTCGTCTCTTCGCATTGATGCCTCCGAGCTTCGTAGCACGGAGATTGACGCAGAGGTGTACACCGTTTATGAAACCAAGCTTCCGCCCGCATTTTATCGGGCATATCTTGAAAAGGAAGGGAAGAGAAGTGAGGCCGTCTGCTTCTCGGTCGTGCGCGCGCCGCGCCCCGAGGTGATGAAGGCGGATGACTCCGCGCTCTGCCTTGCTCCTTTTATCCCCGTTGCAACAGATGGCGCACCCCTTGACGAGAAATCCCCCTGCCTTTATAAAAAGGATAGCGATGTTCTCTTGAGAACCGCACCCTTTGCTCTTTTTTATAATGGAAAGCTCTATTCGGCATACGGCGCCTTGAAGGAAGAGGACGGCAAGCTGATGCTCTATCCCTCCGTGCCTATGTGGGATGGAGAGGGAAATGCCGTGCGCTCCTTTGCAGTTGGCGATTCCTCGCCGCTCTATCTGCCCGTATGCGAGGAGGGAGAAATGCTTGCGCTCGAATTTTCGGGCGCGGTCGCAACCGAGCCCTATTCGCTCTGCCCGAAGGAGGAGGCCGCCGTTACCTTCGATCAGCGCCTCATCACCGATGCCGAGCGCGCCGAGAAGCGTCTTCTCTGGAAGGCGATCCCCTCACCCTATAACCGCTTTGCTTGCCTCAGCATTATCTATAAAAATGCATACGGAAAGGTGACGTCCGCGCCCTATTCCTTGATCATCCTTTGATAAAAAGAGAAAATAAAAAAACGCATCAGAGACCTTGATAAAAGATCTTTGATGCGTTTTTTGCAAATATATGTAGTCAGATTTTTGTTATTTTTGTGTTTCGGTCACGTTGCGAATCCAGATTCTGCTTTTGATCATAACCGTTGCGATGATGCATTTTCCGAGATCCGTCAGATGCGTGATCAAAAAAACGGGAAGAATGGAAACGCCGAGCCCCGATAAAAGATACCCAAGAGGAACGACGAAGCCGCAAATATAAGCGCTGTCAAAAACGAAGGTGAGCATCGTGCGCCCGCCTGCGCGGATGGTGTAATAGCAGATGTGCGCATAGGCCGATAAGGGAATGCAGATGCCGACGATTTGGATAAACTGCGTTGCAAGCGCGCTCACCGCAGCCTCCGTTTTATAAAAGGTCGGAAATACGGGGGCGGTCAGCGCCATAGCCGCGCCAACGAGGGTGCAGAAGAGAATGCCGAAAAACGCCAGCTTTCGGAAGGTATCAACGGCGCCCTCCTCGTCCGATGCGCCGAGCCGCTGGCCAACGAGGATGCCAACCGCCGTTCCGAGTGCCGAGAAGGTAACGGAAAAGAGCGTATAGATCGTCTGGCAGATGCTGTTTGCGCTCATCACGTTGTAGCCGTGCGTGGAATAGCATTGTGCGAGAAGAGAGAGGCCGAGCGCCCAAAGCGTTTCGTTTGTCATCAGCGGAATGGATTTTTTCAGAATAGAGGCAAGCAGAGCCTTCGGAATGCGGAGCGAGGCATAAAGGCGGTGCGCATAGGGGCGCTTTTTCGGGTCCTTATGCGTGTAAAGGATCACGATCAGGGTCTCCGCATAGCGCGCGATCACGGTGGCGATCGCGGCCCCCTCCGTGCCAAGCGCAGGTGCGCCGAGGTGGCCGAAGATCAGAACGTAGTTCAGCCCGAGATTGACGAAGATTGCCGTCATGCTTGCGATCATAGGGGCAACGGCGTTGCCCGTTTCGCGGAGCGTTCCCGAATAGGATTGCGAGAATGCAAAGGCGGGGAAGCTGAGCAGAAGAATGCAAAGATACCGCTTGCCGATGTCAAGGCTCTCCTTGATGGCGGCGGCGTCTCCTTCACCCGTGAGGTAGAGTGAAACGAGAGGCTCGGTGAAGCCGAGAAAAACGGCGGTGCCGAGAAGGCAGATGATCAGCGATCCGATGATCTTGAAGCGGAAGGAAAAGCGCAGATTTTCCATATCTCCCTTGCCGAAAAACTGCGCGGCAAAGATGCTCGCGCCCGAAACGAGACCGAAAACGGCAAGATTGAAAATGGTGATCAGCTGATTGGCGATGGAAACGCCCGTCATTGCCGCCGTTCCGAGCTGGCCAACCATTACGTTATCCAGAAGGTTCACGAAATTCGTGATACCGATCTGCACCATCACGGGGATGGCGATGGCGAGCATACGGCGGTAAAACGCCCGATCACCGATATATCGATGCAAGGTTCTTTGCATAAAACCTCCAAAAAAGAAAATTCCTCTCGTATTCTATCATAAAAAATCGAAAAAAGCAAGTGCCGATGCCTTTTTGTGAAGCTTTTGCATAATGCTGTGAAAAAGATTCATTCGCATAGCGGGGAAAAACGCCCTTTTTCGCCCTCTTTGCGCTTGACTTTCGTTTCCCCTTCGTCTATAATAGTGGTAGCAGTAAAAAAGAAGGAGATTTCCTATGAAAATTCTGTATCTTCAAGAAAATGTAACCCTTCGGTATGCCGCCGAGGAGCTTGCGAAATATTGGGAAATGATGGTGGGCGAAAAGCCCTCCGTTTCCTATGCGGAGACATCGGAGGCTGATTCGATATCCATCGGTCTTCTTTCGGATCTCGGTCGCCCCGAGGACGAGGTGAAGGATCCCGTCTTGGAGGATCTGATCGACCTTTCTGTGGAAAAGGGAAGGGGCTTTATTGCGGGAAGCAACCCGCGAAGTGCCCTGATGGGCGTGTATCGCTTCCTGCGCGCGGCGGGCTGTCGCTTCATCCGTCCGGGTAAGGACGGCGAATTTATCCCCAAGGCGGATCTTGCCGCTTTCTCCTTCACATATCATAAGAAGGCAGACCATATCTTCCGCGGCGAATGCTCCGAGGGTGCGATCTCCTATGAGCATATGCGCGACACGGTGTATTGGATGCCCAAGGTCGGCCTCAATATGTTTATGATCGAGGGCCTTGTTCCGTATTACTATATGCATAAATGGTATGCCCACGTCTCCAACCTCCGCCTGCACCGTGAGGGAACGGTGACGGATTATGACTTCCTCGAGGGCGAGATCGATAAGCTCGAGAAGGATATGGTGAAGCTGGGGCTTCAGTTCCATAATATCGGTCACGGCTGGATGTTTGAGCCCCTTGGCGTGCATATGGGCTCTCCCAAGGCCGAGGCTGCCGCTCTGCAGGAGAAGGATAAGATCTATCTTGCCGAGGTCAAGGGCGTGCGCGACCGCTATGGAAACGATACCTTCTATACGCACTTCTGCTATTCCAATCCCGAGGCGAGAAGACTTCTCGTTTCCTTCTGGGTGGATTATCTGAAGAAGAAGCCCTACGTGAATTTCCCGCATATCTGGCTTGCCGATGCGACAAACAATCAGTGCGAATGCGCCGAGTGCCAAAAGAGAGAGCCCTCGGATTGGTACGTCATCCTCCTCAATGAGATCGACGAGGCGCTGACGAAGGAGGGAATCGATTCCCGTCTCGTATTCATCCTTTATACGGATACGCTTCGCCCCCCCGTCACGGAAAAGCTCAATCATCCCGAGCGCTTCATTCTTCTCTCCGCCTGCTCGATCGACTATAATAAGGGCTATGAGAAAACCGAGTTTGAGGGCGAGATCCCGCCCTATGTGCGCAATGAGTACGTCGGCCCCAAGCCCCCGCTTGCCAACCTCTGGCGCAGACAATGGAAGGAGGGCTTCGGCGTTCGCATTCCCGCCTGTGTCTATGAATACCGCTTCTATACCGCACATTTCAACGATCTTGGTCATATGAAGCTTGCGAAGGACGTTTACCGTGATATGCACCGTATGGAAATGATGGGCTTTGACGGAAATATGTCTGACCAAACGCCCAGAGCCTTCTTCCCGACGGCTCTGCCGATGTCCATCCTTGCGGAAACCCTCTTTGATCTTGATACGGATTACGATACCTTTGCCGACGATCATCTTGCCCATACCTACGGTGAGGACGTGGCCGCCGCGCGCGAGTATCTCGAGTCTGTCACCGAGATCATTGATCCCTTCACGATGAATGCCTCCTATAAGGCCGCAGGCATCGAGGAGCTCGGTATCGGAAACCAGTCTGAAATCAAGGTGCGCTCCTGGCAGAATAACCCCGAATTTGCGGCGCAGCTGGAAAGAATTCCCGCCGTGATCGAAAAGATCCTTCCCGTGATCGAGAAAAACGAGTGCCGCGGCGAGGCCGTGCAGAGAAAGTCTTGGGAATATCTGCGCCACCATACCTTCATCGTTGATAATGTTGCGAAGATCTACCGCACGGGTGCGCTTGGCGACATCGAGAAGGCAAAGGAAATGTATCTTGCCTTCCAGGACGCCGTTTCGGGCATTGAAATGGAGATCCACGAAGCGTTTGATTTGCATCTTTTCGACCGTTACCACAGAACGAAGCTGGGCATTCCCCGCATCCAGTACTTTGTCTAAAGGGCGAATTTAGGCATAAATTGCCGTTTCCTCGCTCGGCGCAGGGGATTGCAAGCCTCTCATCTCTTTTTTGAAAGACGCAAAGCAAATTTTCATAAAAATGCATTTTCCGCGTGAAAATGCATTTTTTCTTTCCCTTGGCTTGACTTTTCTTAAATACTGTGATAGAATAACTTCATATTTTATTTTTATTTTACGAGAAAGGAAGAAAAAATGAAAATCACAATGATGATTCTCGCCATTCTCATTTATATGGGAGTGATGCTTTACATCGGCGTTCGTTGCTCGAAGCAAAATAAGTCGTCCGATGATTTCTACCTCGGAGGCAGAAAGCTCGGCCCGTTTGTAACGGCAATGAGCGCGGAGGCATCGGATATGTCCTCCTGGCTTCTGATGGGTCTGCCCGGCGTTGCCCTCGTTTCGGGCCTTCTGAATCCCGGCGGCTTTGCGGAGGCGGTTTGGACGGCGATCGGTCTCGGCGTTGGTACCTATATCAACTGGCTGATTGTTGCGAAGCCCATCCGTGTTTACACGGAGAAGACCGGATCTGCAACTCTGCCTGATTTCTTCTCCAACCGTTTCGGTGATAAGAAGGGAATCCTCACGGCGGCCGCCGCAATCTTTATCGTCGTTTTCTTCATCCCCTACACGGCATCGGGCTTCGCCAGCATCGGAAAGCTCTTCAATACGCTCTTCGGTATTGATTACGTGCTCGTTATGATCATCGGCGCGATCGTCGTGATCGGATACACGGTTGCAGGCGGATTTCTTGCCGCCTCGCAGACGGACTTTTTGCAGTCCATCGTTATGACTTTCGCCCTCTTCGTGATCATCTGCTTCGGCGTTGAGAATGCGGGCGGCCTCGGTGAGGTGAAAAACACGATCCTCTCCATTGACGGCATCGGCAGTCTCGGTCAGTACTTCTCCTTGACGGGAACGGATGGCTCCTATGGCTTCCTTCCCATCGTTTCCACGCTTGCGTGGGGTCTTGGATACTTCGGTATGCCGCATATCCTGCTTCGCTTTATGGCGATCCGCGATCCCAAGGAGCTGAAGCTTTCCCGCCGCATTGCCTCCGTTTGGGTAGTTGTCTCGATGGCAATTGCTATCTTCATCGGCGTGATCGGCCTCAACTTCATTCTCCAGGAGGGCTGGGTGAGCATCTCCGGCGAGACGGCGGACGGCTTTGATCCCGAGCGTATCGTGATCTATCTTGCCGATACGATCGCAAATCTTGATAGCTTTGCCGCTATCGTTGCAGGCTTGATCCTCTCGGGTATTCTCGCCTCCACGATGTCCACGGCGGATTCCCAGCTTCTGGCCGCTTCCTCCTCGGTTTCCGAGAATATCGTGAAGCGCTTCTTCTGGAAGGATATCAGCGCAAAGTGGCAGATGTGGCTCGCCCGTCTCACGGTCGTTGCTATCTCCGTGATCGCAATCTTCCTTGCTCTGGACCCTGCGGCCTCGATCTTCCGCATCGTTTCCTTTGCTTGGGCAGGCTTCGGCGCCGCCTTCGGCCCCGTGATCCTCTGCGCGCTCTTCTGGCGCCGCACCAATAAGTGGGGCGCACTTGCGGGAATGATCGGCGGAACCGTGATGGTATTCGTTTGGAAGTTCGTGGTTCGCGAGCTTGCAAAGGGAACCTTCCTTGATATCTATGAGCTTCTCCCTGCATTCCTTGTGAGCCTTGCGGCAATCATCGTCGTTTCGCTCCTCACGGCTGAGCCCGAGGCAGAGGTCGTTGCCACCTTCGATGAAGTAAAGGCTGAGTGCAAGGCAAAGGCGTAAGTCTTTCGAAAAAGCGCTTTTTGGCATAACCGAATAAAAAACGGCAAAAGCACCACGTGATGCTTTTGCCGTTTTTTATGAAATTGCTTTTGATGTTCCAAAGTTTTTTTCTTATTTAAAAAAGCGTATCGTCAGCGCGTTGCCGACAACGGTGAGCGAGGAGCAAGCCATCGCCGCCGATGCGATCATCGGGGAGAGGGAAATGCCGATGGGCGCGAGAACGCCGGCGGCAAGCGGAATGCAGATACAGTTATAAAGCAGAGCCCAGAATAGATTTTGCTTGATCTTTCTCAGCGTGAAGCGGCCGAGCCCGATGAGGCGAAGCACATCGGTGGATGCCTCGCCGCGAATCACGGCATCGGCGCTCTCAAGTGCAATATCGCTTCCCGAGCCGATTGCAACGCCAACAGAGGCCTCCACGAGGGGGAGGCAATCGTTGATTCCGTCGCCAACCATCATCACCCTGCGCGTCTCGGAGAGCTTGCGCACGGCCTCACCTTTGCTCTCGGGGGAGAGGGCTGCGGAAAAATCCTCGATGCCGAGCGAGCTTGCCGTATGCGCGGCGGGGGCTTTTGCATCGCCCGTCAGCATAGAAACGGAGATGCCCATTTTCTTTAGTGCCGCAACGGTTTCTCTTGCATCCTCGCGCGGCGTGTCTGCGATCGCGAAGGCGCCAAGAAGCCCCTCGGCCTCGGCAATATAGATGATCGCGGCGCCCTTTTTTTCGTATTCCAAAACGAAATCCAAGATAGAATCCGTTTCGATTTCACAGTCCTCCATCAAGGCAAGATTCCCTGCCGCATAGGAGGATTTTTCTTTTTTTGCAAACAAACCTTTACCTGTAAAGGTCGAAATACGGTCAAATTCCATCGCGGCGGTATCTTTTGTGTAGTTCACAATGGCCGCCGCCAAGGGGTGCGCCGAGCCGCATTCTATTCCGCCTGCGATAGAGAAGAGCACCTCTTTTTCCACGCCCTCGCAGAGCGCAAAATCCAGAACGCGCATCTTCCCCTCGGTCAGTGTGCCCGTTTTATCGAAAACGGCGTGCTCAATGCGGCCAAGCTCCTCAAGCACCTCTGCGTTTTTGATAAAGATGCCCGTCTGCGCACCGCGCCCCATAGCGCAGGTGATCGCCGTTGGCGTTGCAAGCCCCAAGGCACAGGGGCAGGAGATAACGAGAACGCTGATGGAATAATGCAGAGCGCGGCTAAGGTCGCCCGTGAAAATCAGCCAGACGGAAAGCGTCAGAAGCGCGATCACCATCACGGCAGGAACAAAGAAGCGGGAAATTTTATCTGCCACCCTTGCAATCGGCGCCTTGGTGGCCGCCGCGGCAAGGATCTTCCTGACGGTGCGGGAAAGCGAGGTCTTTTCACCAACCTCGGTCGGCGCGATCAGTGCGTATCCGTCCGCGACGGTGCACCCTGCAAAAACGCTTGCCCCCGCGCCCTTCTCGGCAGGGAGGCTTTCGCCCGTCAGCGCGGCTTCGTCCACGGAAAGAAAGCCCTCCGTGATAGTGCCGTCGCAGGGAATGCGGTCGCCCGCCTTCAGTATCAAAATGTGCTCTTCCTTCAGCTCTGCGGCAGGGATGATCTGCTCGCCGTCTGCCGTTTTGATGCGCGCAGTATCAGGCATCAGGGAAGAAAGTGCGCGGATGGCGTCGGCCGTTTTATCCTTTGCCCGTCCCTCCAAGGCCTTTCCGAGAGAAACGAGGGCGAGGATCATTCCGCCCGAGGCAAAGGGCGCCTTCGTTGCCAGCGCCGCATCGGGGGAAAGGAAGAGAAAGGCAAGGAGAATGCCCGTGCCATAAAGAAGCGCCGCGCCCGAGCCGAGCGCGATCAGCGTGTCCATATTCGGCGCGCGGAAGAAAAGTGCGCGCAATCCGCCGATAAAGTAACGGCGGTTGATGAAAACGATGGGCACCGCAAGCAAAAAGAGAAGTCCGAGATAAAGGAAGGGATTTCGCGGCGGTATCAGCGCCTCGGGGTAGGGAAGATACATATGCCCCATTTCAAAATACATCAGAAGCGCGGAAAAAAGAAGCGAGAGAAAAACGGGAAGGATCGGCGTTTTTTCGCCGCTCTCCGCAAACGCGGGCGCACCCTCCTCGATCTCCTCCGCGCGATACCCCGCCCGCCGTACGGCGGTGAGAAGTGCCTCGGCCTCGCACGAAAAATCGGCCGTCATCGTCGCCGTCAGCAGATTGACGGAAACGGAGGAAACCGAGGGCAGAGCGGAAACGGCGTGCTCCACGTGCGCGGCACAGGCCGAGCAGGTCATACCGTAAATTTTAAAATTTTTTATCACAGAAAAGAACCTCCGTGCCGCTCTCGGGCGGCAAAATATCGGTTGACGGCAGGCGTCAGTCCTCAAGAAATACGGAAAGCAACTCAGCCGTGCCCTCGGCGGCAAGGGCGCGAAGCCCCCCGTCCGAAAGCAAGGAAAGGATCTCGGAGAAGTCGCGCTCTCCCGTTTGCCCGTGCGCCACAGCGCTTTCCTTTTCATAAATATCCTCAAAAACCGCCGCGCGCAGGCGCGAAAGAAGAAAATTCTCGATCCAATAAAGAAACTCGGTTTTTGGCGAAAGCTTCTCAAGCGGCTTCATTTTTAGATACATTGGAAGCCCGTCTCCCGCATCGCGCCAGGTATCAACGAAGGCGAGGTCAAAGTCCTCTGCCGGCATCGTGTGCTCCGCGTATTCGAATGCATCTGCCTCCACGATCCGAATTTTTTCCCGATGCGGAAAATGGGGAAGAAGTGCGGTCTTGAATGCCTCGATCACCTCGGGGCTTTTTTCCACGACGGTAACACTCGAAACCTCGCTTTTTTCGCTTGCCATAAAGGCAAAATAGCCAAGGCCCAGCCCGAAGGTGATCACCCTGCCGCGCGAGCGTGCAATGGCCTCGGTGCAGGTGTCGATGTCCACAGGGGTGAGCGTCATCCATTCGTTTTCATCCTCTAAAGCGGCAAAGAAGGAAAAATCTCCGTCAAAAAAGCACAGCGGCATCCGCTCCGAAAAGTCCTCCGCGCATAAAACGTCTCCCGCAACGGCGGCGCGATAGGGCGGATAATGCTTTGTTTTATAGGCCCAACGGCCGTTTCGGAACTCCCGCCCCGCAACCGTTTTGACATAAGGATCATTTTCGTATCGGTCGGGAGAAAAGACGAAAACGGAGGGGAAAAGATATTCTCTTTGCAGAATGCGATCCTCGGCGCTCTCCTCGGGGCGAAGCCCCAAAACCTCGGAAAGCAGAGCGCAAACGGCCTCCTTTTTTTCGATCTCGCCCCCCTCGCAGAGGGTGTCAACCATTTCCTTCGTTATGATCGCGGGTGCATAGGAAAGAAGATCGGAGAGTAGATGCGTCCATCTGTAATTGCGGTCAAAAACGGCGCGAAGCCGAAGTAGCTTATCATAGTCCTTGCGCGAAAGTGCCATTCCTTTCTCCTTTCTTTTTGCGCTTAAAAGCAAAGTAATGTTTACGAAATGTTAGACAATCGGCCGAATTTTCGGCTTTCCGATATAGTTCAACCCCAGATCCCGAACCATCTGCCATGCAATCGCAAGAGATGCGCTGTCATAAGCACTCTCGGGCGTGTGCGCATCAAATCCGAAGGTAACGGGCGGGCGCATTTCTGCCACCGCGCGAAAGAAGGCTTGGCTTGGATAATGGCGGTGATCCCGGATGCCGAGGAAGTTGATCTCCAGCGCAATGCCTGTTTCGGCGGATGCCGCGGCAATGCGCTTTGCCTCTCGGATATAGAGCGCCTCGTCGCCGTGAAAGTTGAAAACGTCAGGGTGTGCAACGTAGGTGAAGGCCCCCGTTTTCATTCCCTCGATCAGCATATCGGTGTAATAGATAAAGGCTTCCTTGTCCTCGGTGAAAACGCAGGTGTGCTGCTTTGTCATAGGCGTGTTTTCAAGGCGCGTATAATGCTCACCGAGCAAAAGATATTCCGCGCCGTATGCAATGGCCTGCTGCTTCATTTCGGGGAAAAGATCGTGATAATATTCCATTTCAAAGCCGAGGCGGATCTGAATCTCGTTTTTGTATTTTTCCTTGAGATAGAGAACCTCGTCCCGATAGATACCCGCCTTTGCAACGGGAACGCGCGCTGCGTTTTCGGTTCCGTCCTCAAATTTCAGCGGAAAATGATCGGAAAAACCCATCTCGGTGATTCCGTTTTCGATGGCGCGCAAAACGTATTCCTCGGGCGTTCCGCTTGCGTGGTGGCAATGGTAGGTATGCGTGTGGAAATTATAATGCATTGTGATCCCTCATTCGAGTGGCAGAATTTTGTTTTTTTCGATGACCTTGTATGCAAGCAAGCCGAGAAGGCCTGCGGAAAGAAATTCTCCGATGCCAACGGTGGCAAAGAAATAGGGGTAAACGGCATAGCTGATCTCTCCGCCCGCCGTGAGTATGATAATGAAAGGAACGGTGATCGCGTTAGCAAGCACGGTCGGGAGCGTGATCAGCAGAGGTTTTTTCGTTTTTCTGAGGATTCTTGCACCGATTGCGCCGATCAGCGTTGCCAGACTGCCGAGCAGAATATCGAAAATGCTTCCTCCCGTCAGAAGATTGGCAACGATACAGCCGATATAAAGCCCCGGGATACTCTCGGACAAAAAGACGGGCAAAATTGCCAGCATTTCCGATAAACGGAGCTGGATCTCGCCGGAGGATAGGCCGAAGAGGAAGGAAACGTAGGTCAGGGCAACGTAGAGGGCGGCAATCATACCGCCGCGCGCTATGCGCAGAGTCGAGGTGCTTTTCATTTTTTCTTTCTCCTTTAGTTTTGTTTTTTCGGGCGAAGCGCCCTCGGTGAGGAAGGTCTCGAACTCACCGCAGATATTCTATCATAAGTGAAGAAAAAATGCAAGCCCCTGCGAAAAGCTTGCGACTTTGTTCGAAAGACACAATTTTTGCCTATTCTCTTTGTATAAAACGCTGAAAAAATGTTTTTTGCAAAAAAAACGAAATATGTATTGCTATCTCTTCAAAAATATGATAAAATTAATTCATATTGGTATGCAGGATGCGATGGAGCACGGAATGCCGCCCTCCTGCGCTTATAATAACATCTGTTGCAGGCGCTCATATATGAGATTTTCTGCAAACGAAGAAAAGGAAGAGCCGAAAATGAAGAAAACGTATGTAGCTCCCGAGGCTGAGCTTCTCTCTTTTGCGAAGGAGGACGTCATCACCGCATCGAACGTGCTGACGGATTGGAATCTCCCCTCCGTTGACCTTGGAGATTGGAACTTCGCGGATGACGGTTCCGTATTCAAGCTGTAATCCGCATATTGCATCTTAGGAATTTTCTCAAAATGGGGTTTCTCTGAAATGGGCTGAGCCAAGAAACCCTCCTATAAGAATAAAGAGCAAGCGCGCAAGGCAAAAAATCTTGTGTGCTTGCTCTTTGTCGTTTTTTATCCTTTTCCGCACTCTTCTCAAAATATTGTGCTTTGTGCACAAAAACCAACGGGGGGGGGGTATAACTTGTTGAAAACGCCGAAAAATATTTCGAAAAAATGAAAATCTCTTGAATTCAGGCTTGCCTTTATTTTAAATAAATGATAAAATTTCTTTATTGTCAAAGAAATTTTCATCTATTGTAGTAATGAAGAAAAAAATCCCAAAAGGAGAAAAAACAATGAAAAACGCAAAGAAAATCCTCTTGCTCGCGCTTTCTCTCGTGATGCTGATCGGCATTCTTGCCTTTGGCTCAACGGCGGCAAGCACGGCAACTGTCCAGTACCCGGACGGAACGAAGGAGACCGTCACGGTTGGCGAAGCGATCGTGCCCAAGTCCTTCGATGCAAGCAATCTGTATTACGGACAGAACGAAACCGTTTATAAGGACGATTCCACCCCCGGATGGACGTTCTCCTATACGGTGGATAAGACCACGAAAACGATCGGTGAGGATCTGATCGTTCCCGAAGAGGCGGCAGGAAAAACCATCACCGTCGGCGGTGCAACGAAGGTTCTTTTCACCGTTACGGTTGGCGAAACGGTGACGGGCTATACCACGGCTGCGGAGCTCAATTCATACCTCGCATCTATGGATCATTTTGCTCGAATCAAATTCTATTCGAATATATCCATCAAGGGTCCTGATATGATGTACGGAAAGAGAGTGATGGATAAAAACTCCTCCGGCAAGTATGTTGTGGAAAACACCAATTACCACATTGATATCAATGGTTACACTTGGACATTAACGAGAACCGGAGACGCCATCGCCTCTCGCGCAATGGGCGTTCGTATTTATTCCTCGCGCCCCGGCGGAAGAATTGAGGCGCCGAATGCGACTACCCTTGCATATACGGATAATGACGACTATAAGATAATTGACGGTGTGCTCTACGGAAATAAGGCCGATCAATACATAAATGATCCGGCATCGCCGGCGAAGCCAAATGGTAGCGTTTATTTTGGCGAATTGTCCGATCCCACGACGACCGCAGGTACATATGGCAAAAATCTCACGGTCGTATGTAAATCCATAGTGAGGAAGCTTTATGGTGGCGGCGTAAGCCTTTTTGGCGGTACCTATGTGCAGACCGGAACGGCCTCGGGCTTCCTTGGCTTGACGAGCAAGACCGTCAATATTAAAAACTCCACGTTCGTTATCACGAATGCATCCACGGTGCCGCTCTCAGATATCAATACCAGTTATAAAACGCTGACGAATTGCACCTTTGTGTATGCGGGCGACGGCTCGATCCCCGTGACGAAAATTACTTCGACTGCGGTAACATTCTCGGGCTGTACCTTTATCAACGTGTCCCCCTCGTACACGGCGTCGCATAAGTACACAAATGCCAAGTACGGCACGAGCTTCTATTATCCGACGGCGGATCTGAATGCCTCGGAAACGGTGGAGGCTTATCTTGCACATACCTCTACGGTAGAAACCGTCACCGCAAATGGTGTGACTTACCTTCTTGACGGTAAGGTTTATGCAAGCACGGATGGGCTGAAAACCGTCACCTGGAAGGATGGCGTAACGGAATACTTCTCCTTTGCCGAGGGCGAAAGCTTCACGACGGAGGGCGAATCCTTCGTGAAGGCAACGTCGGGCTATCTCTTCGATGCAACGCCTTATACGAAGACGGTGGAGGGGATTTATTCCTATGTTCCCAATCCCGTTCCGGTCGTAACCGAGGTTGAGGGCGGCTATGCCGTTTCCATCGATCCCGAGGAGGCGAGCTTTCCCGTCTTCTTCACGACGAAGATCTCCGGCAAGTTTACCTATTATTACGATGCGGCAACCGCCGTCACCGATCTGCGCAAGGCCTTGGGTGATTCGAGGGTGACATCGACAAAGGCACCCGCGGGATCGGTGGTAAAGCTCTATCAGGATATGACGATTTCCGCCTCGATGACGATCCAGGGCGCAGGCTCCCTGTATCTGGATTTCAATGGAAATAAGCTTTTCCTCACGGTGAACGGAGATACCTTTGCCTTTGATACCTATGCGGGAAGCCTCTATCTCTATTCCACCGCGAAGGGTGGCGAGCTGATCGTTCCAAACAATCACTTTGTGACGCGAAGCAACTCCAACGCGGCGGTTTATGTCGGAGAAACCTCGGCACCGACGACGGCGGAGGGAACCTACGGAAAGAACCTCACGATCCGATGCAATGCCTTCAATAATGACCTTTGGGGCAGTGGTATGTATATCTGGGGCGGAACCTTCGTTCAGAATGCGAATTCTCCTGTTAACTATATGTTCGTTGCCAGCCAGAAGGGAAGCAGTTCGTATTCCACCCTTCAGAAGATCAAAAATGCAACGGTGGAGATGAACAAGGCAAATTCCTATATCCTGCATTGGCGCAATGCTGCCAATTCCACATTGGAAAACTGCACATTTATTTCCAATGCCACGGGCGTGAAGGTCGTGCATAACCCCACGAAGAGCGCGGCGGCAACGACTGCCCCCAAATTCGTGAACTGCGGCTTCGTGAACGTGATCCCGAGCAATGCCTTGGATGAAAAGATTCCCACCTATAATAATTGCCGCTTCTCGCTGGATAAGAGCTTCTGCTCTCATACGCTGACTGCCGTGATCAACGGTGCAAGCGTTGAAGCCATTATGGCATATACCGATCTTTCGGATTCGATCGTCTATGGCGATATCTCCTATCCCGTAAACTTCGCGGCACTCCCCGCCACGCAGGCGCTTGCCGTGGAATGGGAAGACGGCACCGTGGATTATTGGGCACTCGGCGCAACGCCCGATCACGAGGTGATCGGCTACGAGGATATTATCGAAAAGCGCGAGGGCGAAATCTATTATAGAATTTATGATCCCCGCTATGTGATCGACGGTATCACGGTCGTTGCCTCGGAAAATCTTGGCACGAGCGCTTCGGGATACGTGAAGTATTTTGCTGAGGATCCGCTGGCCTTTTCTTATGCGGTTGGCGATGAGATCAGCTATGTTGTTTTGGATCTTTCGATCGCAGAGGAGGAGAGAGCCGCATATTATGGCGAGATCTTCCATCAAGAGCTCAATGAGACGGCCGGCCCCTCGATCGTGATGTATACGGATATTTATCTGACGAAGGGCGTTCAGTTCGGAACGATCAGCTATACGATCCCCTACGAGAAGGACGAAAACGGCGATATCAAGCTGGATAAGGACGGAAATCCCATCGAAAAGAAGGAGGCTTGGACGTCAAGCCATCAATTCGGCAACGTTTCCTGGGACCTCAACGGCTACACCGTGACCGTTTCGAAGGACGTCACCCCCCTGACGATGACGATTTGGACGGAGGCACAGAAGCCGAAACCGACATATAGCGTTTTGCATTATCTCGTGAATAAGCAGTTCAAGCTTTATTCCTCCGTGCCCGGCGGTGAATATATCAACGAGAGCAGCTATCCCATTTTTGGCGGTCTGAAGTATTCTCCCGCAAGCTATATTCTCGGAACGGATGATCCGACCGTTTCGGGCGGCGAAAATTTCACGCTTACCTCTCTTGGCAATATCACCTTGAACTATGAGCCGAACGATAAGGGCGTGACGGCGTACGGAGAAAATAACTATCGCTTGATTGTAAACGGCGGAACCTATATCTATCAGGGAACAAAGATTGCCTTCGGTATCGGTCAGTTCTCGCGCTTTATGAATGCGACGCTGATCACCACGGGCAAGGCGCAGGCCGTTCTCGCTCCGCATTATTATAGATCTGCAACGACGGTCGTGGAAAACTGCACCGTGATCTGCAGCGATTCCACCACGGCTCTGTTGGCGAAAGCAAACGCGGATTCAACCGTCACCTCCAAACTGAACGGAACGCATAGCGCCACGGTGAAGAACTGCATTATCGTTAACGCAATTTATGGCAACACCTACCCCACGGGTGATAGCAAGATCACCCTTTCGGGCAACCTCATTTCGCTTCCCGAGTATGCGGTTCCCGAGGAGGGCAAGGAGCTCGTTTATACCTCGATGCTCATAAGAGGCGAAAACGTGAAGCTTTGTGCTTATTACGATGCGGCGACGCTGGATATCGTAACGGTTTATAATGAGGTCACGCGCGAGAGCGAGCTTTGGATCGCAGGCTCCATATATGTAATGCCGGATCTTGGTGCGCGCGAGATCGTTTTCAGAAACGGCGAATATTTCTATGTTCCGGGCGGTGTGCCTGCCGTCTTTGCGGGATCGGAGGATATAACCGCAGAAGTCACGACGGAAGGTCTCGAGGGGCAAACGGTTGTTGTCACCTTCAAGGGAAATGCAGAAAAACTGTATTTCATCGTTGAGGAAAATGGCGGGGTGATTTATCATTACGGTGATGAAGCCGCCGCAAAGCTTGCTTTGGAGACGCGCTTGACCGGCGAAGACAATAAGACCTCCGTTGGTACGTCGGGTTATAGAATTATTCTGTATCACAATATGACCTCCGAGAACAAAAAAGATGCTTTCCCCGTATATGGAACGCAGGGAAAGTCGTATGGCTACGATCTGAATGGATTTGTCTGGACGATCAAGAATCCTGCCGCGGCGAGGAATGCTCTCACCTTTGGTGACGGCAACTTCTTTATTTATTCCACCGCGCCTAACGGAAAGCTGGTTATCGACGGCGCGAAGAGCTTTCTTCTGACCGATACGGGCGGAACCGTTTATATCGGTGAGCGCACGAGCTCTGTGACGACGCCCGTATATGGAATGAATCTCACCGTGGAATGTGCAATGCTGAATGATCAGGGCTTCTATGGCAATAGCCTTTATATCAACGGCGGAACCTTCATTCAGCCCGACAGTGCTTCCGTAGAGTATTTCTCGCTTCTGAACAACAGTAGTATGCGAGCCTTGAAATATGCAACCTTTATCATTAAGGATGCAGACTACATCTTCAAGGTAAGTGGCGTTTCCATCGACGGAACGATTCTGGATTGCGTTTTCATTTCCGAAAAGGAAATCCCGCTCTTCGGCTATTCGGTTTCCGAAAGCTTCACAAAGGCCTTCCAGAACTGCTATTTCTATAATGTAAAGCCCTGCGAAAAAGCAGGCCGCGCATTCACCTTCACGAACTGCTACTTCAACTATTCCTCTCTCGAGGTGCAGAAGAACGGTTATATCGCTTACACGGGTGAGCAGATCGTTAAGAACGTTAACGGCGCGGATTATACCTTCACCGCATCCTGCCTTGCGGCAGAAAACGTCGGCCTTGTCAACTGGGGCTTCGGTCTGCAGGAGTATTGGGCAACCGGCGCAACGGCGGAGCATGCCGAAACGATCGTGGATAGCTTCTTCCGCTATGCCTTCACTCCCGTAGAGATCACTGAGGCGGGCGAGTATGAAGCGGAATACAGAATGACGGCAATGAGAAGCGGCGTTCTCGGTATGGGACTTTCTTTGCAGAGCAGTATCGGTGTTATCCTGCAGGTAAACGGCGCTCTGAAGGGTGTCACCGCTGTGCAGATCGGAGACGAGGTCTTCGTGATCGATGCATCGGAAAGCGGTAAAACGATCAAGCGCACCGCCTTTATCGCACCGAAATCGGCGGCGGATGCTCTTCGCATCGTTATCACCGTGGGTGAAAACGAGCACGAGATTTCCACCTCTATCGGCACCTATGCCAAGACGATTCTTTCCTCGAATGCGGATGCATATGTGAAGGCGCATAAGCTCACCTATGCTATGGCAAAGTATGTCGAGGCAATGACGAAGACGGATATTCTTGACGGTATGGAAAGCCCTGATGGCTATGAGCCGATGGTTCTCGAGGCCGCGGCCGCCAAGAATCCGAGTGGACTTCTGAAGTATCTTGCATTTGAGCTTGAAAATACGATCGCGATCGCTGTTGCAGGTGATATCGAGGATCCCGAGGCGATTGCGGCTCTGCAGAACAGAGAGGTCAACGTTGTGCTTGCCACGGGCCGTAGCGAGCGCGCGGTCATCAATGAAGCAGGCTATGTTATCTTTGAAGATCTCTATGTCAACGAGTTCTTCGGAGAAATGACGATCAAGCTTGCGGGAGAAGAGGGCGTTGCATACACCTTCTCTCTTGCAAACTATCTGTCCGCAATGCAGACGGAAGAGCAGAAGACCGTTATTCAGGCACTTTATAACTACACCTATTATGCGGATGCCTATGTAAAGGCATTGTCTGCAAACTAAGGAAAGGAGGATTCAAAAATGAAGAAAACGTATGTAACTCCCGAGGCAGAACTCCTCTCCTTCGCGAAGGAGGACGTCATCACCGCATCGAATGTGCTGACGGATTGGAATCTTCCTTCCATCGATATCGGAGATTGGAATTTTGCGGACGACGGTTCCGTATTCAAGCTCTGATCGGTCGGCCACCCTTCGGTAAAGCCCTGAATAAAAAAATAGAGGTGCTATGAAATGTGTGATGTTCTTAGCGGAGAATTTGAAAACTGCCGTTAAGTGCGAGCATCGCATTTGACCGGACAAATGCTTTATGGGCTAAGCCCAAACCCCTATACAAACAGAAAGAGCAAACACACAGGATAAACCTTGTATGTCTGCTCTTTTTCTGTTGGTTTTAGTTTAGAGTTATGAGGCTCGATCCTCTCGCCGTTATGAGTTTGCTACGCAAACGTTATGATATGATTGCCCAGCAATTTTTAAACTTGGCGAAGCCAATCATAACAATGCGCAGCATTTCATAACTCATAACTTGCCCGCAGGGGCAATCATAACTTAGCGTGATTTGTCCGTTAAGGACATCACGCTAAATAGTGCCTCTATTTTAATTTATCCGTATTTTGTATTGCCTGAGAGGTATCCGATTCTGCTTTTTTTGCTCGGTTATGCATTCGCTTTCTTGGAAAGCAACGGAATTTTCCACTATTTCTCCCGAAAATTTGCTTGTTTTCTTTGTATTATACCATAATGATCCCATTTTTTCCAAAAATATGCGGTAGCAAAAAAGTGCGCCTTGTATTAAAATGAGAGGGAAGAAACGAAAACGGTGAAAGGAGAAATATATGGAGCTTCTCGTTATCAGCGAAAGCAAGCTGAAGGTGATGCTGAGCCGTGAGGATATGGAAAAGCACGGGATTTCGGATTCGGAGCTGAACTACGACGATCCCGCAACGCGCAAAAAGCTCCTTGGCGTTTTGGATGAGATCAAGGCGCAAAGCGGCTTTGATACCGCCGCCGATAAGCTTTTGATCCAGCTGTATCCCTCGCGGGATGGCGGAAGTGAGATGTTTGTCACAAAGCTGGGTCTTCTTTCAAGCGCGGCAGAGCAAAATCTGCGTCGCTCGCGCGGTATCGGCGTTTTTTGTCGAGGTGCGGAGATCTATTTTGCGGCCGAATTCGAGGATGTTCTCTCTATGGCGGCCGTTTGCGAGGGCGTTTGCTATATTGAAGAAAGCCACCTCTATTATGAGGCGGGAAAGGGCTATTATCTGATCCTCGATCAGCGCGGGAGCGGCGGACAGCCATCTCCGCTTTGGCCGCTTCTTGAATACGGCGAGCCGATCCACGCCGCCCGTCGCGCCTACATAGAGGAATATGCATCACCGCTTCTTGAGAAAAATGCAATCCCAATGCTTCTTGCCTTGAAGGTGGGGAAGAGGGAGCCTGTTTTGTAAGAAAAAATGAAAAAAGAGGAGAATGCTTTTCGAAATTCTGCTTGATTCTCCTCTTTTTGTGGGGAAAACAAAAAAATCACCGCGGTCGGTTGCCCTCGCCAAAGAGCGCCGCCTCGGTGATTTTTTTGCATTTTTGATTATTCTGCGCCAAGACCCGCCGCACCGATGATGCCTGCATCGTTTTTGAGCGCCGCGATCATAACCTTCGTTTTGTTCTTGTTGTCGCGCGTGTATTGGTCTCTTTCCACGCGGGCAAGCAAAGGAATCATAAGATAATCCTTCTCGTTGCAAACGCCGCCGCCGATGGTGAGAATATCGGGCTGGAAGATGTTGATCATATTCGTCACACCCTCGGAGAGGTAGAAAATATAGTCATCCACGATCTTTTTTGCGTATTCGTCGCCAAGGCGCATTGCGTCAAAGGCGGTTCTCGCGGAAACCCTTCCTTCCTTCTCGGCAACCTCGAAGAGCTTGGAGGGAATGCTCTTGATGCGAAGCTCCTCCATCACTTCCTTCGTTGCCTTCACCAGCGCCGTTGCGGATGCATAGGCCTCAAGGCATCCTCTGCGGCCGCAGGAGCACTGCCTTCCGCCTGCAACGATCACGGTGTGACCAAGCTCCGTTCCGCCGCTGTTTATGCTACCTGCATAGATTTTATGATTGATGATAACGCCGCCGCCAACGCCTGTGCCCAGCGTGAGCATAAGGCTGACACGGCTTCCCTTTGCCGCACCCGCCAGATCCTCGGCAAGCGCCGCCGCATTGGCATCGTTTGCGATATAAACCTTCTCCACGGGGAGATATTTCTTGAAGATCTCGGTGATGGGGAAGTTGTCCATCTTAATGTTGTTCGAGTATTCAACGATGCCGTTCACATCGTCGATCGATCCGGGGGATGCGATACCAACGCGCAAAACATCCTTCACGGTCAGCCCGTTGCGCTCAAGAAGCCTTGCGCAGAGCCCTGCCATATCGCGCACGATTTCCTCGCCTTCGCGCTCCGCGCCGGTGGGAATGCTGTCCTTATCGAGGATTTCAAGAGCTTCGTTGCAAAGACCGATGGCGATATTCGTTCCGCCAAGGTCGATTCCAAGTATATACATTGCGTTTACCTGCCTTCGTCACTTATTTTATTATATTATATATGCTTCGCGCGCTTTTGTCAAGCGCGCACGGGCGTTCATAAAAAATTAACATTACTCTCTCGGTTAACCCTCTTGAAAAATACACAAGTTTAGTATACAATATATCAGGAAGAAAAAATGGCGCTTTTTGCGCCTCTGTGTCATAAAAAGGAAGGTAAAAACGATGGCAAGATTTGTTTATGCCGACAATGCGGCAACAACGCCGGTGAGTGCGGCGGTGATCGAAGCGATGGCGCCTTGCTTTGAGACGGCTTGGGGAAATCCCTCCAGCCTGCATAGCAAGGGAAGAGAAGCCAAGAAGCTGATGGACGATGCCAGAGAAAGAATTGCGCGCGTTTTCCGCTGTGAGAGCGGTGAGCTGTATTTCACCTCCTGCGGAAGCGAATCGGATAACTGGGCGATCAAGGGTGCCGCGATGCGCGCAAAGAAAAAGGGGCGCACGCATATCGTCACCACCGTGATCGAGCATCCCGCCGTTCTGAATACCTGCCGTGCACTTGAAAAAGAGGGCTTCTCCGTCACGTATGTTGGCGTGGATGGCGACGGCGTTGTGGATATGAATGCACTTGCCGAGGCAATCACGGAGCAAACTGCCGTGGTTGCGGTGATGTATGCCAATAACGAGATCGGAACGATCCAGCCCATTAAGGAAATCTGCGAGCTGGCACACGCGAAGGGAGCTTTGATGTTCACCGATGCGGTGCAGGCTGTCGGAAATGTGGATATCGATCTTTCCGAGCTTCCCGTGGATATGCTTGCTATGTCCGGCCATAAGATCCATGCGCCCAAGGGCATCGGAATGCTCTTCGTGCGCAAGGGCGTCGTTCTTCAGAATCTGATTGACGGCGGCGGTCAGGAAAAGCGCCACCGCGCAGGAACGGAAAACCTTCCCTATATCGTCGGTCTTGCAAAGGCAGTCGAGCTTGCTGCTGAGGGGCTTGCGGATATGCCGCGCGTTGCCGCTTTGCGCGACCGCCTGATCGCAGGACTCACGGCAATTCCGTATTCCCGCTTAAACGGTCATAAAACGAAGCGCCTGCCCGGCAACGTAAATGTTGGCTTTGAGTGCATCGAGGGCGAAAGTATGCTTCTGATGCTGGATATGAAGGGAATCTGTGCCTCCACGGGCTCGGCCTGCTCCTCCGCATCCCTTGAGCCCTCGCACGTGTTGCTTGCCATCGGCGTGCCGCACGAGAAGGCGCACGGATCGATCCGCCTCTCCATCTCGCACGAGACAACGGAGGAGGATGTGGATTATATTTTGGAGACGCTCGTTCCCATCGTGCAGCGACTGCGCGATATGAGCCCTCTTTGGGAAGAAATTGTGAAGAATAAGTAAGAAAGGCAAGGATATAAAAATGCAGTACAGTGATAAGGTGATGGACCATTTTGCCAATCCCCGCAATGTCGGTGAGATCGAGAATGCCGAGGGTGTCGGCGTGGTTGGAAACGCCAAGTGCGGCGATATTATGAAGATGTATCTCTCGATCGATGAGAATGAGGTGATCGCAGATTGCAAGTTCAAGACCTTTGGATGCGGTGCCGCAATCGCAACCTCCTCGATGGCAACCGAGCTGATCAAGGGAAAGACGGTCAAGGAGGCGCTCGCGCTCACCAATAGCGCCGTTGTCGAGGCGCTGGACGGTTTGCCCCCTGTAAAGATCCATTGCTCTGTTCTCGCAGAGGAGGCCGTAAAGGCCGCCGTTGCGGATTATTATAAGAAGATCGGTCGCGAGGTGGATTTTCCTCTTGAGAGTGCGGACGAGCGTTACGAGCACTAAAAAAACAGCGCAGTAAAAAAAGAAAAAAGCCGAGTCAATCTTTGTTTGATTCGGCTTTTTGCAAATAATTGTTTTCAAAAACATCGGAAAGGAGAGAAAAATATGCGTATCCTTCTTGGAATGAGTGGCGGGCTTGATAGCACCTATGCGGCAAAAAAACTGCTTGCAGAGGGGTATGAGGTCGAGGGCGCCGTGCTTTGCCTGCATCCGTATGCGGAGATTGATGCGGCGCGCCTTGCCGCAGAGCAGGTGGGCATTCCCTTGCATATCGTGGACGGGCGCGAAAGGTTTTCGGCCGTCGTTAAGAAGGACTTTGCCAATGAATATCTGCATGGAAGAACGCCGAATCCCTGCGTTGTTTGCAATCGCGAGGTGAAATTTCCTCTCCTTTATGAATATGCCGTGGCGCACGGCTTTGATCGGATCGCCACGGGACATTATGCCTCGGTCGTCCGTCGCGGTGATCGCTATGCAATCGCAGAGGGAGAGGATGGCGGCAAGGATCAGTCCTATGTGCTCTGGCCGCTTTCACAGGAAATTCTCTCGCATCTGCTCCTTCCGCTTTCTTCGATGACAAAGCAACAGGTGCGCGCCCTTGCAAGGGAAGCCTCGCTTTCGGCGGCGGACCGTGCGGAAAGTCAGGAGATCTGCTTTATTCCGGACGGGGATTATGCGAGCTTTATCGAGCAGGAAACCGGTGCGGCACCCGTGGAAGGGGATTTCGTGGATGAAAGCGGCGCGCCGCTTGGCCGCCATAAGGGAATCGTGCATTATACGGTCGGTCAGCGAAAGGGGCTTGGTATCGCACTCGGAAAGAGAATGTTCGTCACGGCGATCTCGCCCGAAAAAAACACCGTCACGCTTTCCGAAAACGCAAATGCAACCGTTTCCGAATTTGAAATCGAGCGCATCGTTTTCTCCGGCATCGCAGAGCCGCAACAGGGAAGTGAAATTCGCGCAGATGCGCGCGTGCGCTACCTTGCGCCGCTTCGCCCTGCAAGCATTGTCTATCTCGGTGGCGGTCGGGCAAGGGTTTCGCTCTTCACCCCCGCCAGAGCGGTAACGCCCGGGCAGTCCTGCGTTTTCTATGCGCAGGGAGCTGTGGTTTTCGGAGGCGTGATCTGTTCTGCTTTTTAAAAATCCTTTTGTTTTCGGTGCGCGGCATCCGTGGGAAGAGTCCTACGGATGCCGCGCTTTTTCTTTTTTTGATTTTTTGGGAGAAAAACCGAAAAAAACGCGTAAAAAGCGCTGTTTTATGCAAAAAAACGCCCTTTTTGACTCAATTTATGAACGAAACGGGCGCTAACGAATGTTTACATATGGCAAAAAATGCGAAACAACGCAAAAACTGTCATATTCGTAGAAAAAAGTTTTTGACTTTTGTGCAAAACAAACAAAAAACGGAATATGGCAAAAAATGGACGAAAAACTATTTGTTATGCCATTATAAATTACATAATCTCTGATAATGTGTTTTAAAAAACTATATATATCAATGCTTTTACGGTAAATGAAAATTACTATAAGTCATTCGTAAGAAAAAACGGAGAAGAAAAAACGTGTAAACCTTTGTTTTCTTTTTGCAAAAAACGCCTTTTTTCGCTCCTTATATTATATAAATGGAGGGATTTTGCTCCCTTGACTTTTGTCCCCTCGCGTGGTATAATATAGCGTGCAATGCTGTGGTGTTTTGCGCAGATGCCGGTATCACCAAGCAGCCTTAAGCTCTTGCAAGATGGGAGAATAAGACGGCTCGGTGATATTGGCGTAGCGTGTTATGCGCGCGTTGCAAAAGCAAATTCTTTGGAGGAAAGCTATGAAAAGAACAGTGTTTCAGAAACTTATTTGCTTTGTGCTTTCTGTGACGATCCTGTCCGGCGTGTTGGCGACCTCGGTTTTCGCCGCCAACCTCAGAGAAGAGGGAACGGCGCACCGTCCCTCGCTGGAAGATATGAAGTCGTATCTTAACGCTTCGTCTTACGATGGGTATCTCACAGAGTACGAGGACGCGAATGGCAAATTGCCCGTTCCGGTTTTGCCGGACGGTGAGGAGGCCTACGTCGTGGATGTGGTCGTCGATCTCAAAACGAACGAGTATGACGATTACGGCGCCGCTGACGGATCCTATACGAAGGGCGAAACCTCGTATGGTATTGTCGTTTCGGACAGTAAGTACGTAAGCGCTTCGAAGGAGGAGTCCCCCGAGGCTTGGAAGAAATTCAACGATCTCTACGGTGCGGCCACCGCGGATAAGACCGTGTATCTCTCCTCCGGAAGCAAGGCAACGTGGAATCTCGACGTTCCTGCAACCGGTATGTACTACATCCGCATCAAATACTTCAACTGCGAGACCGATCAGAGCGGTATCAGCTCGATCGAGCGCCAGCTGATGATCAACGGTGCGATCCCCTTCACCGAGGCAAGCTCCCTGAAGTTCAACAAGACCTGGAAATACGACTACGTGGATACGCTTTATGATATCGCTGTCACGAAGGACGATAAGCAGGGCGTTGTGACCGAGTATCAGCAGCTGAAGGAAGGCAAGTCCTTCAAGGGCTATACGGCGGAGAAGGGTGGCTACTATAAGTTCGTCACCACCGTTGAGGGCACCACGAAGACGATGCAGGTCTATATGATCGCAGAGGATATCAACGGCAACTCGATGAAGCCCGATATCGCGCAGGATCCCCAGTGGTCGACCTATTATGCACACGATACGACCGGCTACTATAACGATTATTTCTCTTTCTACTTCCAGGAGGGTGCAAACACCATCTCCCTGAATGCGCAGAGAGAGCCTATGATCATCGGTAGCATCGAGCTCGTTCCCATCGGATCGGATGCTGATATCCCCACCTATAAGGACTTCATTGCAGAGCACGACTTTGCGAACAAGTCTGCTGTTTCGAGCAATGCGCAGGTGAAGATCGAGGCAGAGTTCCCGGATTATATGTCCGATAACTCCGTTACCATCGGTAGCGATAACTCCTCCTCCGCAACCGTTCCCGCATCTCCCTCCTCTCAGCTTTATAACACCATCGGTAAGCTGAGCTACAGCACGGTTGGACAGTGGGCGGCATACACCTTCCGCGTAAACGAGACCGGTCTTTATAAGATGAGCATGCGCTTCAAGCAGAATGCTCTGCAGGGTATGTACGTCTGCCGTGCGATCAAGCTGCAGGGCGGTATCTACGGTGATACCGCGGCCGTTCCCTTCAAGGAGGCATACGATACGCAGTTTGACTTCAGCGACGATTGGCAGTCCACCTACCTCGGCGCCCCCAGCGCAACCGAAAAGGATAAGAACGGCGATCCTGTTTTCCAGGAATTCGAGTTCTACTTCGAAGAGGGAGTGGAGTACACGATCTATCTCGAGTGCTCGCTCGGTAGCTTGAAGGATCTTATCAAGGACGTTGAGGATGCTATGAAGATCATCAACGAGTGCTATCTCCGCATCTTGCAGCTCACCGGCGCAACCCCCGATGAAAACTTTGACTATAAGTTCCAGCAGACCCTTCCTATGGAGCTGATTGCTCTGACGGAGCAGGCAATTGTCCTGAGCGAGACTGCGGCGGCCTTTGAAAAGCTTGCCGGCACGAAGGGCTCCCATATTGCAACGCTGGAAACTGTGGCTCTCCTCCTTCATAATATGACGGCAGATTACGGCGAAGCGATCGCCAAGAATATGTCGAACCTGAAGTCCTACCTCGGTACGCTCGGTACCTGGATCAACGATTCGAAGAAGAGCACGCTGATCGTGGATAGCCTGACGCTTCATTCCGTAAACGATACGGAAAAGCAGCTTCCCGCGGCGAAGCCCGGCTTCTTTGGCGGTATCTGGTTTGAGATCCGCTCCTTCTTTGCATCCTTCTTTACCGACTATGATAACATGGGTCTGACCGAGATTCCCACGGCAGATACCATAGGCGTTGAGGTCTGGATCGCAACCGGCCGCGACCAGTCGAGTATCTGGCGCACGCTGATTGACTCTGAGGCCGGCTATACCAGCCAGACGGGTAAGGCTGTTCAGCTGAAGCTCGTTACGGGAGGAACGCTTCTTCCCTCTATCCTTGCAGGCAAGGGACCTGACGTTTATATCGGTCTCGGCGCCTCCGACGTTATCAACTACGCGATCCGTGATGCGATCGTCGGCGTTGGCGGAAACCTTCAGTATAATGAAGGCGGCAAGATGAGCGAGAAGGAATTCAATGAACTGAAGTCCGTATTTGAGGGTACCTATTATACGTATAAGGTTGGAAACTCCTATGTAGAGTATGCTGCCGATAAGGTTCCCGCAAACCTTAAGAATGAGACGCCCGTCTATACCTCCGTGCCCTATGATGAGATCACGGGTCAGCGTTATGTGGACGCCGCAATGGATACGCTCCGCCTGATGGAGGTTTACTACGGTATTCCCTCCGGTATGGGCTTTGCGATGATGTTCTATCGCTCGGATATTCTTGCTGAGCTCGGAAGACAGATTCCCGAGACCTGGACCGAGCTGATGGGTCTGCTTCCCGATATGCAGGCAAACAATATGTCCATCGGTCTTACCTACGCCTCCGCGATTGACTTCATTCTTTATCAAAGTGGCGGTAGCATGTGGCGCTTTGCCGATAGAGCCAAGGATGATTACAGCGCACAGTACGAGGGCGCTCTGATCGGTCTTGATACCGACATAGCGAAGGCCGCCTTCTCTTGGGTGACCAGACTCTATACCGAGTATTCCTTCGACGTATCCTTCGATGCATCCAACCGTTTCAGAACCGGTGAGATGCCCATCGTTATTTCCGAGTATACCAGCACCTATAACACCCTCGTTGTATATGCAACCGAGCTGAACGGACTTTGGGGCTTCTGCTCCTTGCCCGGCTGGGAGCATAAGCAGGATGACGGAACCATTATGATCGACTACAGCTCTCTTTGCTCCGTGACTGCAACCGTTCTTCTTCACGGCTATAGCGACGCGCTCTCCTCTTGGCAGTTTATGCAGTGGCAGACGCGTGAGGACATCCAGTCCGAGTACGGTAACGGTATGGTAGCCTTGATCGGTCCCTCCGCGAAGTACGAGTCTGCGAATATCCATGCTCTTGAGGGTATGTCCTGGACGGCAGATGAGCTGACCGCGATCAGAGACCAGATGAAGAATCTGTATTCCATCGTTAACTATCCCGGCTCTTATATCATCTCCCGTTACACCAACTTCGCATTCCTCGCTGCGGTAAACGATAGAGAAGACCCCGTTGAGGCCTTGATGGGCTATATCGACGCGATCAACGATGAAATTATCCGTAAGCGTGCCGAGTTTGATCTGCCGACGCTGAAGCGTCCGGAAGATCTTCCCAAAAACTAAGAAAGGAGTAATGAAGAAAAATGTCTGAGATTGTTAAAGAGACGCCCGCCGTCGAAGAACCCCCCGTTCGTCCGACACAGCGCGCCGAAATGACCAAGTGGCAGTGGACGTGGAAAGAGATCAAAAGAAACAAGACCGCTTACTTTATGCTTGCGCCCTTCTTCCTTCTCTTCATCGTCTTCACCGTTCTTCCCGTATTCCTTTCGATGCTCTTGAGCTTCACCGATTTCAATATGTTGGAAATGCCCAAGATCCTGTGGTTTGATAACTACAGCCGTCTTTTCACCAACGATGAAATCTTCATTCTCGCCTGCAAAAATACGCTCGTATTCGCCGCGATCACGGGACCTGTGTCCTACCTGCTTTCGCTTTTGATCGCTTGGTTTATCAACGAGCTTCCTCCCAAGATCCGTGCGGTTGTAACCCTGATCTTCTATGCTCCCTCGATTTCCGGTCAGGTATACCTGATCTGGAAGACGCTGTTCTCCTCGGATGCATACGGTTGGGTAAACGCAACGCTGATGGATTTCGGATTGATCGATTCTCCGATTCTGTGGTTCTCGGATGCAAACTACGTTATGGGACTTTGTATCGTGGTTGCTCTTTGGACCTCGCTCGGAACCTCCTTCCTTGCCTTCATCGCCGGCTTCCAGACCATCGATCGCTCGATGTACGAGGCCGCCGCTGTGGACGGTATCAAGAACCGTTGGCAGGAGCTTTGGTTTATCACACTGCCCACGATGAGACCGCAGATGATGTTCGGTGCCGTTCTGGCAATCACGAGCTCCTTCGGCTTCGGTGGCGTTGTAACCGCACTTTGCGGATTCCCGTCTGTTGACTATGCGGCGCACACGATCATGCACCATCTGGATGACTACGGCGGACAGCGTTTTGAGGTAGGTTATTCCTCCGCGATCGCAATGATCCTCTTCATTATCATGTTTGCGTCCAACATTATCATCAAGAAAGCACTGTCGAAGGTAGGTGAGTAAGTATGGCAAAGAAATTAAGAACCAGAGGTCATAGAGTCGTACTGAACCGTTCTGCCGGCGGTGATACCGGTATCACGATCGTACTTACTCTCTTCGGCGCATTTATGTTCCTGCCTATGTACTACGTTGTTGTGCAGGCTCTGAAGCCGCTGGATGAGCTGTTTATGTTCCCCCCGCGCTTCTACGTTATTAACCCCACCCTGAAGAACTTCACCGACCTGTTTACGCTGATGGGTGATTCTTGGGTGCCCTTCTCGCGCTACATATTCAATACGGTGTTTATCACGATATGTGGTACGGTTGGTAACCTTTTGTTTGCATCTATGGCGGCTTACTCGCTGGCGAAGCTTCGTTTCCCCGGCAGAAACGCGATCTTCCAGATCATCGTTATGTCGCTGATGTTCCACTCCACGGTTAACCAGGTAACGCACTTCATCATCCTCTCCGCCTTTGGCTGGGTAGATACGTATCTTTCCATCGTCGTTCCCTCGATGGCAACCACGATCGGTCTGTACCTTATGAAGCAGTTTATGGAAACCTCCGTGCCGGATACGGTGCTGGAGTCCGCCCGTCTTGACGGTGCGAGTGAATTCCGTACCTATTTAATTATTGCAATGCCGATGGTTAAGCCCGCTTGGCTGACGCTGATCATCGAGTGCTTTAAGGGACTTTGGAATACGGGTGCTTCGATCTATATCCATTCGGAGCAGCTGAAAACCTTTAACTACGCGATCTCGCAGATCCTTTCCGGTGGTATCGCCCGTTCGGGTGCAGGCGCCGCCGCAACGGTTGTAATGATGTTGGTTCCCATTATGGTATTCGTTTTGAACCAGAGCCAGATCATTGAGACGATGGGATCCTCGGGTATGAAAGACTAATAAGGAGGAAAAAAGCAAAAATGAGAAAACTTTCAAGTATCCTCGCTATCATGCTGGTGCTGTGTTCGCTCTTTGTGCTGGTTCCCTCCGCAAAGGAAGCGTACGATACCTTCACCTATTCCATCGATGGCGAGAAGCTCCTTTCCCCCGATGCTTATTCCTCTAAGGATACGAATAAGCCGATCACCTCGAAGGAAATGGGTCTTACCGTGCCCCTCTCGAAGGCAACCGATATTATCACGGACCAGGACGGTAACGTCTATATTGCCGACGAAGGAAACGATCGTATCGTGGTTCTCGATAAGAACTACCGTATGATTCAGATCATCTCGGAGTATACCGATGAAAACGGCGAAAAGCAGTGGTTCAAGTCGCCGCAGGGTATCTCCATCACCGATAGTAACGATACGCCCGATCACAGAAGCCACGTTTACGTGTGCGACTACGAAACGAAGAAGATTGTTTGCTTCGAAAGAGAAGCGCTTCTTTCCAACGATACGGGCAGCTACCGCGCAGAAAAAACCATTCATAAGCCCGATAATAAGCTTCTGAAGGAAGAGGCTTATAAGCCGATCGCGCTTTCCGTCGACAGATACGGAAGAATCTTCGTTGTATCTCAGGGTGCATTCGAGGGTATCATCGTTATGTCCGGCGAGGGTGAGTTCACGGGCTTCATCGGCGCACAGAAGGTAACTAAGACCCTGCTTGACCAGATCTGGGGCAAGCTGATGAGCGCCGATCAGAAGCAGGAGACGGCACAGAACGTTGCTTCTGCTTATAACAACATCACCGTAGATAAGGATGGCTTCATCTATATCACCAACAACGGTATTGAGGCTGCCAAGCAGTTTGCGGCAATCACGGATAAGAGCGCAACCTATTCTCCCGTCAAAAAGCTGAATTCCTCCGGCGATGAGATCATGGTTCGTAACGGATTCTTCGATTGCGGCGGTGCAGTTGACGTACTTGAAAACGGTGTTTCGAGTATCATTGATGTATCGGTAGGTCCCGAGGGCACCTGGTCGATCCTCGATGAGAAGAATACGGGTACTGTAAAGCGTAGCCGTATCTACACCTATAATTCGAACGGTGACCTGCTCTTTGCATTCGGTGCGAAGGGTCAGCAGCTGGGTAACGGCGAGGCTTACGTGGGCTTCACCTACCAGCATCTTCAGGTTTTGGACGAGGATGGCAATAAGAAGGATGTTTATAACATTCTGACGCTCGATACCAAGAATAACTCCAACGAGATCACCGTATTCTCTCCGACGCCCTATTGCGAGCAGATCATTCTGGCGCACGAGTACCAGAACAATCATAAATATAATGATGCAATTGACGTTTGGAAAGAAATTCTGAAACTGAATAACAACTTTGACCTTGCTTATATCGGTATCGGTAAGGCGCTGTATAGCCAGCAGCTGTATAAGGAGTCTATGGAAATGCTCAAGTCTGCATACGAGGTTGACCAGTATGCGAAGGCATTCAATGAGATCAGCAGCGATATCGTTGGCCGTTTCCTGCCCTTGATCGTTATCGGCGTCATTGCCGTTGTGGTTCTTCTTCTGAAGTTCCTCGGCTATGCAAAGAAGCTGAATAAGAAGACCTCTCTGAAGGTTGGCAGAAAGACCTATTGGGAAGAGCTCATCTTCTCCTTCCATCTTATCTTCCATCCCTTCGACGGATTCTGGGATCTGCGCCATGAAAAGCGCGGTTCCGTGCGTGCGGGCACAACCATTCTGGCCATCACCGTTGCCGCATTCTTCTATCAGGCAATCGGTCAGGGTTATATCTTCAACCCCAAGGGTGACTATTCCACCGTTATTCTTCAGGTAACGGCAGTTCTGGTTCCCGTGCTCCTTTGGTGCGTGGGCAACTGGTGTCTGACCACCCTGTTCGACGGCGAGGGCGGATTCAAGGATATTTATATCGCAACCTGCTATTCGCTTGCACCTCTGCCGTTCTTCATCGTGCTTTCCACGATTCTCACCAACGTATTCTCGGATGCCTCCATCGTAAATCTTCTGATTTCGATCGGATATGTATGGGTAGCAATGCTTCTGTTCTTCGGTATGCTTGTTACGCATAACTACACGCTTCCCAAGAATATCCTTATGATCCTTTGCACGATCGTTGCAATGGTCGTTATTATGTTCGTAGCTATCCTGTTCTCCACGCTTCTGATCAAGGTTGTATCCTTCGTGATCGCGATCATATCCGAAGTTGGAAATCGCTTGTAAAGGGAGGTAAAGTTATGAAAAAGAAATTGAATAGAGTTTTGTCGGCTTTGCTTCTCTGTGTGATGCTGTTCTCCTCGCTCTCCGTATGCCTGCCGCTGGTTGCAAGCGCAGCCACCTCGCAGACCTTCGTTGACGAGCAGAAGGAAAGCAAGAAGGATGCCGCGACAGTCCTCTCCGATGCCCTGCAAAAGGATCGAACGGCCATGGAGGCTTGGCAGCACGATTATAACGCGGGATATCTTGATTACTACACGAATGGCGACTACGCTATCTTCGTAAACAGATATACCGGTCTTCTGTACTATGTGAACCTCGTCACCGGTCAGGTGCTGACGAGCAACCCTACCGATCCTTATCTTGATGCTAAGGAAAGTGATTCTGCAAAGAAACTTTATAGCCAGATTCTGATCACACTCTTCGAAAATGCCAATACCTCCGTAAAGCATAATTTCGATAGCGCATCGAAGGCGGCAGAGAAGGGACAGATCAGCGTTTCTCCCATCAAAAACGGCCTTCGCGTAAACTACGCGATCGGTGATACTGCAAACCGTTACCTGCTTCCCAATATGATGACGGTTGAGCGCTTCAACGAGCTTTTCCTGAAGGAATTCGTCTCGGTCATCCAGCGTCAGTGGGTGAAGGATATTGATGTAGTCGGCGATACGATCGAGGGCGTAACCTATATGTACGCATCGAACGATAAGGCGAAGACTGAGGACGGCAATTATGATCAGCTCTTCGTTATGAAGTATATCGGCGTTGTCAGAATGCTTCTGACGAATGCATCCGTGAGACAAAAGGCGGCCGATATGTATGCACTTCTGCAGAAGTATTCCTTCAACCAGGAGCTTGGCGTATACGTTCTCGAGGCCAACCTTTCGAACAAGGCAAAGGCTGAGTGCGCAAAGCAGCTTCATAGCCTGTGCCCCGAGTATGACTTCAACCAGATGTATGCTGACGAGGCCGAGGCGGGCTACGTTCAGCAGGTAGAGGCCATTCCCGTTCTCCGCTGTGCGATTGAGTACACGCTGAATGACGACGGCTCTCTGCAGGCGAACCTTCCCGCAAACTCCATCGTTTACGATGAGACCTATTACACCCTGAGCCAGATCACCGTCCTGCCTTATTTCGGCGCCGGCGATATGACGAAGGATGGATACCTCTTCTATCCCGACGGTAGCGGAATGGTGCTCGATTTCTCGGATTTTGTTGGCCAGACCTTCACGCTGATCAATAATATCTATGGAAACGATTCCGCCTTCTCCAAGCTGGATGAGGCTATCAACAAGCGCGGTGAGCGCGTAACTATGCCCGTATACGGTATCGTAAACGAGCAGATCGCTCCCGCACAGGTACAGGCCGTAACGGGTAAGGAAACCGTGACCAACGGCTTCTTCGCTATCCTCGAGGGCGGTGCCTCGATGGCAACGCTGTCCTATGCGGCAGACGGTGCCGTTCATAGCTATGTCAGCGCATATCCCACCTATCGCCCCTATCCCTCGGACGTATATGACCTGAGCCAGACCATCTCGGTTGGTAACCTCGGTGAATATATCATCGTTTCCGACTCCAAGTATACGGGCGACTGCGCAACGCGCTTCGTTATGCTCACCGATCCTGATCTTCAGGCAACTGCTGAGGCAGGCGAGCAGAAGTTCTATGCCACAAGCTACGTGGGTATGGCAAACTACTACCGCGATTATCTGAAGGCAAACGGAACTCTCAGTGCAATGGAAGGCCTCACGAGCGATGTGCCGCTTTATATCGAGACCTTTGGTGCGATGGATATTCTGGACCGCTTCCTCACCTTCCCCGTAACCAAGTCCATTCCTCTGACCACGTTTGATAACGTTGGAACGATGTATAAGGAGCTTTCTGCAGACGGTGTGGAGAATATCGTGTTCCGTCTCACCGGCTTT
>JAZTWU010000050.1:0-3737 GCA_045636085.1 Eubacteriales bacterium | reverse complement strand
AAAACATTGCCGCCCTGCAGGATTCGATCGGGAAGGGGAATCTCTCCCGCCTTCTGGAATATGCATTTCTCGCATCCGATCTTGCGAGCGGCGGTCTATTTGATGCGGGAGCAATTGCTCTCAGTGATGGCGAGATCCTCCTTTTGCTCACGTACCTTCCGCTTTCGGAAATCACCGTTGGGGCAGATGGCTGGGAATTGATCTTTAATCTTTCCGCAAACGCGGCGCTCGTGGCGGATTCGCCGAGCTTTTTTCAGAAAATGCAGTTTGCCGCCTCCAAAAACGGCGACGGGGCCGAGCTTGCCGAGAAGCTGCCGATCCTGTTTTCTCTTCTTTGCAAAGCCCAGGAAAGGCTGAATGAGACGTCCGTTTCCTATATCAGAGAAGGAAATTTCAGAGCGCTTCTTTTAGAGATCCTTCGTTCCTTTTGGGAAGAGGATTTCCAAAAGCTTGACGAGGTGCTTTCCGTTTCCTTTAATAACCTTGAATATTCAACGCTTGCGAGGTCATATTACGGCACGGCATATAGCGAATTTTATCAGAGCCGCGAAATATACAGTCTTGAGGAGCTGATCGCCGCAAGGGATACCGAAGCGCTTTATAATACGCTGAAAGGATATATCGCAGGCAAGTGCCCCGCGCTTGCGTATGCGATGTTTGTAGCCAATGATTGAATGCATAAATATTGAAAAAAGCTATAATGGAGAAAAGGTGCTTCGCGGCGTTTCTCTCACAGTGACGGATGGCGAATTCGTTTCCGTGATGGGAAAGAGTGGAAGCGGTAAAAGCACCTTGATCTCCATTCTCGGCGGCCATCTTTCGGCCGATAGCGGTAAGGTTTTGTATGACGGCACGGATATTTTTGCGCTTCGAAACAAGGAAATTTCGAAAATGCGGTGCACATCGCTTGGCTTCGTTTTTCAGAATTTTCGCTTGATTCCGACGTTGAATGTAAAGGATAATTTGCTTTTGCCGTCAGTTCTTGCGAAAAATGCAACGAAAGAGCGCCGCGAATATATCGAATACCTTTCCGATCGCCTTGGGATTTTTGATATGCTCCATAAGATGCCCGATCAGCTTTCGGGTGGCCAATGTCAGCGCGCCGCCATCGTTCGCGCGCTTTCTTATCGCCCGAAAACGCTGATACTCGATGAGCCAACGGGCGCCTTGGATACTCTGATGGAAAAAAAGGTGATGGAACTTCTCTCCGAGGTCAATCGTGAGGGAACAACGGTGATTCAGGTCACGCATAGCGAGACCGTCGCCGCATACGGAAGCCGTATCATTCGGATCTCGGACGGAGTGATTTTGGAATGAAGCTGTTTTTGAAGCATCTATTGCGGAGCATTAAAAGGTGGCCGCTCCAGCCCATCGTTCTTGTGCTGACGGTGGCGCTCTCGGTTGCCTTCTGCGCCTCCTCCGTCTCGTTGCGAGCCGCCATCTTCGCGGAAAACGATGCCGCGATGACCGTTCAATACGGCTCTGCGGATCTTTCGGTCTCTGCCAACGGCGGCTCCTCCTCCCGCTTTATGCCGGTGGAGCGTGCCAATGCCTTGCTCGGTGATCAGGGAAAGGCTGTTGGCTGCTTTGATCTTGTGCTCTCCTGTGCGCAGGGGGCGCAGATCTTTGCCGTTGCGAGTGATCTCTATGAGATCTCCGCGCTCTTCGATCTTTCCTTCGTTGCGTATGGAAGCGTGAGTGAGGATGCTCTTTCCGATGCGATTTTTCTGACGAGCGCTTTAGCTGAAAGCCTTGACGTCTCTCTCGGTGAGACCGTTTTGCTTAAAATTTTCGGTATTGAAAAGGAATATACCGTTGTCGGTATTTCCGAAAAGCCCTTGGTTGGCGGTCGGGAGGTGCTCGTTGATATCCGCGGCGTAACGGAGGTGCTTTCTCTGCATTCGCCCCTCGTTTCCGCGCTTGGCGAATCCTTTAAGCCCTCCACCACGCTTTATATCGATCTCTCGGAGGGAGTGAGTGCGGAGCAGGGAATTGCACTTCTCTCGGCCGACCGTGATTTTGCTGATAAAACCTTCACGGATCTTTCCCCGATCCGAAACAGCGGATTAACGACGGTCACGCTGAACTTTTTGATCATCTGCTCGATCTTTATGGTAACGCTCGTTTGCGCCGCCGTGATTTTCTCCTGCTTCTATATCCTTTCTCTGAAGCGTAGCGCGGAAAATCAGACCTTTATCAGCGCAGGTGCGTCTGCGCCCTTGATGCACGCTCTGCAATATGCGGAGGCGATTCTGTATTGGATCGTTGGCGCACCGCTCGGACTTTTGCTATCCTTGCCCCTGAGCGCTCTTTTTGATCGCTTGATCGGATTCCGCTATGCGTATTCCGCCTTTGACCCGAGCGGAGCCGTTCTTGCGCTTCTTTCCGCTCTCGTTGCCGTTCTGCTCACGGTTGCCGTCTTTATCAAAACGAGGAACTCGCATCGCGAAAGCATCCGATCCCAAAAAATGCCTGTGGCTCTGCTGATCCTTCTTGTACCTGCCGCGATCGTTTCGTTTTTGCCGATTGCCCTGCCGCGACTTCTTTCGGGCGTTTTCGCCGTCTGCATACTGATTGTCATAATTTTTGTTTTCGCCCCCATTGCATTCCGTAGCTTAGCCGCTTTTTTGAGCGGTTTGCGTGAGCGCAAAGGGAAGAAAAGCACCGCACCCTCCGTTTTCTATGCTTTGAAAAACGCAAAATGCGTGAAATCCTTGCATAATACGGCGCGGCTGATCGCTTTCCTCGTTGCCGCCCTGATCTGCACGGGAACCCTCGTGGTCTCTGCCGCCGGTTGCGCAAAGCTGCACGAGCGGATGATCGGCGGAGATTTTGCTGTCACGAATCCGACGGATCGGATGTACGCCACTCTTTCCGAGGATACATCCGCAGATTTTTCGCGTCTTTATCAGGAGGCTGTAAACCTTGATAGCGGATTAACGGTTTTTGTCCTCGCCGCCGATTCCGAAAAGGCCTTCGGTAGTGCAATGGGCATCACAAAGCTTCCGGGGGACGATGAGGTCATTCTTTCCTCCACCTATGCGAAAATGATCTGTGCCGAGGTGGGAGATGCGGTTTCGATGAAGGTCAACGGAGAAATGCGAAGGCTCTCCGTTTCTGCCATCACGAGCGTCGGCTTGCCCTTCGCGGTGGTAAATGGCGCGCATTGCGGCATTGAGTATAATATCCTGCTTGCAGATGCGAAAATGGGCGCGGAGTCCGTTCTTTTTGAGAAGCTTTCGATCGTTGCCGCAGAGGAAATGTCCGCCGTCATCAGCGTGGAGTCGCTTCTTTCCGCCCGCGTGGAGCTTCTTGATACCTTCCTCATTTGCGGCTATATCATTGCCGCCGCCCTGCTTGCCTTTGCTCTGATCGGACTTCTGGATAATCTTTATGAGAGCTATCGGCATCGCCGCCCCGATTTCGTTTTGTATTCCTGTGCGGGTGCCGCGCGAGCCTCCATTCGCAAAATGAAGCTTTCGGAAATTGTGTATTCAATCACCTTCGGCCTCGTTTTCGGTCTGGTTTTCGCCGGTATGTGCCTCGTCCTTGTGGAGAATGCAATGTATTCGCTGAACTATGAGATGTTCCTTTGTTTGAAAGCATTCTTTATGCCATAATGAGAAAAACAAAAAGGGGCTGTCTCATTAAGAATCCAATAAAATCAAGGCAAAAAAGAGAAAAAAGCAGTAAGATCTATAATCTTGGCGGATTCTTAATGAGAACAGACCGGGGGG
>JAZTWU010000049.1:0-8293 GCA_045636085.1 Eubacteriales bacterium | reverse complement strand
GATGACGAGTGAGAGGTGTACAAAGGTACACCGAGCGAGGAAACGGCGATAGAATAAAAACGAATTCAAACGGAGAAAACCGTAGGTTTTCAACCTCGATACCATTTAAATACCTATATAACAAAAGTGGAGGCACTACTTCAGTGTCTCCACTCGTTTTTATTCGGTTATCCCTAAATGCGACAGCCCCTTAAAATCCAAATAAGCAAAACGAAAAATAGAAGCATTTTTAAATTGATCTCTTCGGATTTGCATAAGAAAACGGCAGAAGCACTGTTTTAAGACAACGCGACTGCCGTTTTTATTTAACTAAGCTTTAATGCGAGAGCACCTTAATGTGTGATGCTTGGCATTTTGATCTTCTTAGGCAAAATAACACTGCCGCGCGCCGAAATGCGCGCAACCTCGCCTCTTTTTTTCTCAACCATCAGCGCGCCGCTTTTTAAGTCAACGCCAAGCACCTTCACGCGCTTGTAGCGCCCGTCGGCAAGCCTTTGCTTGATGATCTTTCCGCGAAGCACGAAGCGCTTGGAATATTCGTCCATAAATTTCTGCGGTGCCTTCGCATTGGGATAAAGCGCAAAAAAGCGGGAAAGAATGGTGTATCCCATAATCATTTGCAGGGAAGCGCTGTCGGTTTCAAAAACCTTGCGGATCATATCCGTCAGTCGCGGCGGGAAATTATTCTTTTCGGTCTTAACGGCGAAGGTAACGATCAGATATTCGAATGCCGTATAAGAATCCAGCTTTCCCTCGAGCGTTGCGCCTCCGATGCGAGTGCCCTCGCAGTAAATATCGCTCACCCAGCCGATGCCGAATCGGCGCGGCGAGTGCTCAGAAAGCGCGCTGTGCAAGGCAACGGCGGCCATAACGCCGAAAAAGGTGGTTTGCGAAGCAAAAAGCGAGGGGCGGAGAATGCAGGACATAAAGATGCCCTCTTCGCTGGCGCCCTCCTTAAGCTTCGTTCCCGTGATGGGGGAGGTGGTCTGCCGATCCGCAAAAATAACGTAGCGGTCGGGATATCCCGCATCGGCATATTCCTTAGCAAGAGCCGCCGTTGATGGCAAAACATCATAGGCTTCCATTTGAATCACGCTTCCGTCCGATGCGCGGAAGGAGGATTTTCTGCATTCCATAAGCGGCTCCTTTCTTTGGTTTTATTCGTATGGGGCGCCGATTTCGGTGCCCCATTTTCAAAATTTTGCTTTAAATCAGTATGCCTTGCCCCAGTAAACGAGCTTCTTTGCCGCTCTTCCGCAGCAAACGCAGGTATCGCCCGTGGCCTCTTCACCGAAGGGGATGCAGCGGGAGGAAACGTCGGCCTCCTCCTTGAGCTTCATCTCGCATTCCAGATCGCCGCACCACATAGCGCGGATATAGCCGTTGTTTTCATCTGCGATCTTCTTGAGCTCGTCAAGATTCTTTGCATCAAAGGTGCGGTTCTTGCGGTTTTCAAGCGCCTTTTCGTAGATCGCGGTTGCAAGATCGCAAAGATTCTTCTTCGTCTGTGCCACAAGGTCGGCAAGCTGAACGAAGCTCTTCTGTCTGTTATCGCGGCGAACGATCACGCACTTTTCCTCAGCAAGATCGCGCGGGCCGATCTCGATACGGAGCGGAACGCCCTTCATCTCGTATTCGCTGAACTTCCATCCGGGAGATTGATCGCTATCGTCAAGCTTCGCGCGGATGCCTGCGGCCTTCAGAGTCTCGTAGATCTTCTGCGCGCCCTCAAGAACGCCCTCTTTATGCTGCTGAACGGGGATGACGACTGCCTGAATCGGTGCAACCGAAGGGGGAAGAACAAGACCGCTGTCGTCGCCGTGCGTCATAATAATGCCGCCGATCATACGGGTGGAAACGCCCCAAGAGGTCTGATAGCAGGGCTTGAGCTGGTTATCGCTGTCGAGGAACTGAATGCCGAATGCCTTGGCAAAATCGCATCCGAAGTTGTGCGAGGTTCCGCCCTGAAGTGCCTTACCGTCGTGCATCAATGCCTCAACGGTGTAGGTCGCCTTCGCGCCTGCAAACTTCTCCTTGTCGGTCTTCTGGCCCTTGAGAACGGGGATGCAAAGCTCCTTCTCGAAGAAGTCGGCGTAAACGTTCAGCATCTGAACGGTTCTTGCCTCGGCCTCCTCGGCGGTTCTGTGCATCGTGTGTCCCTCCTGCCAGAGGAATTCGCGAGAGCGAAGGAATGGGCGCGTCGTCTTCTCCCAGCGAACCACGGAGCACCACTGGTTATAAACCTTGGGCAGGTCGCGGTAGGACTTGATAATATTCGCATAGTGCTCGCAGAAAAGCGTCTCCGAGGTGGGACGAACGCAAAGGCGCTCAGCAAGTCTCTCGCTTCCTCCCATCGTCACCCAAGCAACCTCGGGGGCAAAGCCCTCCACGTGCTCCTTCTCCTTCGTGAGAAGGGATTCGGGGATAAACATCGGCATATAAACGTTTTCAACGCCGGTTTCCTTGAATTTTCCGTCCAGAATTCTCTGAATATTCTCCCAGATAGCATAACCGTAAGGGCGAATGATCATACAGCCCTTCACGCTGGAATAGTCGATCAGATCGGCCTTCTTAACAATGTCGGTATACCATTTTGCAAAATCCTCGTCCATCGAGGTGATCTGCTCAACGAGCTTTTTCTCTGCCATAAGTGTCCTTTTCCTTTCAGTATATGCGCATAGGTGCGCACGCAAATATATTTATACCATATAATTATACTATAAGGAGAAAATTTTGTCAAGCGAATAGAGCAAAATAATGCTATATTTCCTTCATATCCGCCCATCTTTGTGCAATATGCGGAAAATGCAAGGGAAGAAAAATAAATTTGCAAAATCTCTTGCAAAAAAATTCAAAAAGTGCTATAATAGAGCCATATTTTTGAAAAAAGTGACTGATTTTGAATTTTTGAAATTCATTTCGTGCAAAAAGGAAGAAAAATGAAGTATTTTGAGATGAGCAAATCCGATCTGCAGGCAGAAAAGCAGATCCTTCTTGAAAAATATGAGGCCTATTGTAAAAAGGGACTTCGTCTGGATCTTTCGCGCGGCAAGCCCAACGGTGAGCAGCTGGATGTGAGTGAAGGATTTTATACCCTCCCGCTTGAGAAGCCTCTTTATATGGCAGGCGGCACGGATTGCCGGAATTACGGCGTTCTGGAGGGCCTCCCCGAAATGCGAGCCTTTTTTGCCGAGCTTCTTTCCATCCCTGTCGAGAATATTCTGATCGGAGGAAATTCCTCCCTTCAGCTGATGTTTGATGCGCTGATGCGCGCCCTCGTTTTCGGCTTCTGCGATTCTCCCCGTCCTTGGGCGCAGGAGGAGAAGAAAAAGTGGATCTGCGTTGTTCCGGGATATGACCGTCATTTCCGCATCACGGAGCAGCTCGGCTTTGAGCTTATTTCCGTGGATATGAAGGCGGACGGCCCCGATATGGATGCCGTGGAGGCGCTCGTCAAGGATCCCGCCGTCAAGGGCATTTGGTGCGTTCCCAAGTATTCAAACCCCACGGGCAATACCTATTCCGAAGCGGTGGTGCGCCGCCTTGCCTCGATGAAGTGCGCCGCTCCCGATTTCCGCATTATGTGGGATAATGCCTATGCCGTGCACGATCTCTTTGGCAAGAGCGATTCTCTTGCGGATATTTTTGCTATCGCGAAGGAATACGGAAACGAAAACCGAATCCTTTATTTCTCCTCCACCTCGAAGGTAACGCTTCCCGGCGCAGGCGTTGCGCTTTTTGCCGCCTCGGAGGAAAACCGCAAGCAGATCCTTCCGATCCTCGGCTCGCAAACCATCGGCTATGATAAAATGAACCAGCTTCGCCACCTGCATTTCTTCGGAACGCCCGAAAATGCCCGTGCGCATATGCAAAAGCTTGGTAAGCTGATTGGCGAAAAGTTCGCGATCACCCTCTCTGCCCTTGAAACTCTGAGGGATGCAGGCATCGCGGAGTGGACGGAGCCGAACGGCGGCTATTTCATTTCCCTCACCGTCCCCGAGGGAACGGCAAAGCGCGTGCATCAGCTGATGAAGGATGCCGGCGTGGTTCTCACCCCCGCAGGCGCAACCCATCCGCACGGCGTGGATCCCAAGGATTGCGTTCTGCGCCTTGCGCCGACCTATCCCTCGAATGATGAGCTTTCCCTTGGGTGTGAGATCCTCGCGGTCTGCGTTCGTCTCGCCGTCGTGGAGAGGCTTCTTGGCTGATTTCTTTAAATTGGATAAAAAACAACGGATTTCTACAAAACAGCTTGTAGAAATCCGTTGTTTTTCTTTGTTTTATTCCAATATGGTAAAAATCACTTGATCAAAAGCACCACGGGATAGAGCGGCTCGCAGCAGATGTCAAGTGCATAGAATCCCTCTTCGTTTTTATGGAAGGAAACGGGAATCTCCTCGCCGTTTTCGTTCAGCATCACGATCGCCGTGGGGTCTTTTTCAAGATACAAAACGGTTTGCTCCTCCGGATCGTAGCCAAGATTGAAGATGGCGGCAAGCAGTCTTCCGTCGTCAAGATAGCCCGCTCTGAGGCAAAGCTCGTTTTCGCTGGGCAGATAAATCGGCAGAGCACCCGCGTCCTTCAAAAGTGCAATGAATTGCTGCTTTCTCGTTTCGTTGAGGAAGGCAAAGCCCTCGGTATAGCGGTGCTCCACATCGGGCGTTCCGCAGTAAACCACGGTGAATTTCCCATCTTCGCGCATAAATTTCGTTACAGCGGGTGAAACGTTGACGAGAACGCTGTCTTCCTTGCGGTAGTTGTAGGAAATAACCTCGGTTTTGTCGTTCGTGGGGGCAAGATACATCAGATTTTTTTGCTTTTGGCAGATCAGAGAAGCATCCTCATTGAAGGCCTCACCTGCCACACGGCCGTATTTTTCATAATCAAATTTGGTTGCCGAAACGCCGAGCAAATCGCCGTATCCTCTCTTTTCAAGATCAACAGCCACCTCTGCGCTCATAAACACCGATCCGCCCTCAAACATGGCCTTGATTTCCTCATCGGGAAGATCCGTGCCGATGGTGTGCTCAAGGAAGGTCGCGCCGTACTTTTTGTTGGAGAAATAGAAGGGAAGTCCCATTCTCTCCAGATTTTTCGTTGCCCAATAGTTTGTGTGGAAATACCAGCGGTTTTCCGCTCTGAAATCGTGCCACTTCTGCTCGGTAAAGGCAGAGTTTGCACCAACAAAGGTCAAATGATCCGAAAGATCTGCAATCTTCTCATAGAAGGAGGCGTGCTTTGCAAGAATGTTTCGGAAGGCAACGCCGCTCTTCGGCTCGTAGGAGGATTGTCTCGTGATCCAGTGCTTCGAGCCCTTCAGTCCCTCTAAGATAGATGCGGTGAAATGCGAGTGCAGATATCTCGCGTTCTTTCCATAGCGGTTGAAGGGAATTGTGTCGCATTCCGCAAGGCGGATTTGGATGCCGTTATCCCCGAGGCGCGCACCGCAAACCGCCGCTCTGCGCATCGTGTCGCTGAAATATTTCACGGTTAACGGCGCATAAGTGCCATTCGGTGTGCGCACGATCGTCGGATTTCCTTTGCCGCACCAGATGGGGTTGGTGAAAATCACGGATTCGCATTCGTCGCCCGAGGTGCAGTTCACGCCTTGGATCGAGGGATCGATCTCGTCCACGGCCTCGCGTATTCTCGTAACGGCATGGACTAAGGTGTCGCGCATCAAGGTAACAAAGCCCTGCACCTTCGGATCGTTCTGGTCGTGCGAAAGCAGGTATTCGTTCAGCTCCCCCTTAGTGTAATTCGTACCCATACGGCGGTTATATTCCGCCATATGCAGAGGGCAACCGCAGCAAATGCCCGGGCGCATCATGAGGCGCACGTCATCGTCCAGCATCAGCGTGGAGGGATGCTCGGCTGCGACCAGCTTGATTTCTTTGCAAAGCTGATCGAGCGTCCTCTCGTCCATCGGGCAATAGGCAAAAAGTGGGCTGCCATCCATCGTTTCCATAAATTGCAGGGGCGCAGGATCCATCGATGCCGTTCCGTGGCCGAAGGTGGATTGCAGGAGAACGCCGGAGGGAACGCCGGCCTTGTCAAGCTCGGTTTTGTATCTTCTGTAAATTCTTGCTATATTCTCGCCCTTGTTCCAAAGAGGTGTGCCCTCGGGCTGGATTTTAGAGCAGAAAAGTGGCATCAGACTGATATTTCTCTTGTGCTGATCAATAAGATCGGCAACGCGCTCTTCAAAATGATCCTCCAAGAGCGGCGTAACGGAATATGTGTAAAGCATCTTTTTTCCTTTCGCTGTCTTATTTTTTTGGAATTGTTATATAGGAAAGCCCCCTTTGTATTATTGTAGCACACGCACGGGGAAAAAGCAATAGGTAGATAAGAGAATATGCGCATAAGTTTCTTGTCGGATCTTTGAAATTCAGCAAGCCGCACTTGCCGTTTTTTTGCGGCAAGAATTTTTCAAAAATGACGAGTTTTTACAAAAAACGCATTCAATTTTCCACGTTTTTCTTTGTTTTCTTCCATCAAGGTACAAAAAATGCAAAAAAAGAGAGGAAGCGTTGCTTCCTCTCTTTTTTGTGACCGAGCTTGTAAGCCGGGTTCTGTACGCTTTCGCGCAGCAATCATCTATCTTCACTGCGAATTGCTCCGCAGTTCAAGCCTTGCGGCTCTGCCACCATGCGCGTGCTCGGCGGGCCGCCGAAGCCAAAGGCTGTGCGCAAGGTGTTGCCTCGGATAGGGTTTACAGCGAGCCTGTGTTACCATAGGCTCGGGTGAGCTCTTACCTCGCCTTTCCACCCTTACCGCGAAAAAACGCGGCGGTATATCTCTGTTGCACTTTCCCGGAGGTCACCCTCGGCGGACGTTATCCGTTATCCTGCCCTTTGAGGCCCGGACTTTCCTCACGATAATACCTTTCGGCGCCATATCGCGCGATTGCCCCGCTCAGTCGATTTATTATATCAAATTCCAGCTTTCTTGTCAAGCCCCCGATTTTTTCGATAAAAGAAAGCGCTTTGGGGTATGCTAAGAAAAAAGAAAAAGGGTGAGAAAAATGCAGAAGGAAAGCGTGTGCCGCATTCTCGGAATTCCGATTGAGGTGGGGAAGAGAAGTGAAATTTTTAATAAGGTTGCTTCTCTTGTGGGGATCGGAGGCGTTGTTTGTACGCCAAATCCTTTGATTCTGTCAGATTCCTTGAAAAATCCCGCTCTGCGGCGCGCGTTGCTTTCAGCGGATATTTGCATTCCCGACGGATGCGGGCTCTTGCCATATCTGCGCCGCGTTGACCGTGCGTGCGATATCTGCCCCGGCGTGGAGCTTGGAAAATGGCTTGCGGTGCAGGGGGGCATTTCTTCTCTCGGCATCGTCGGTGGTGCGGCGGGGGTTGCGGAGGCGGCATTTTCCGCGCTTTCCCGCGAAAGAGAGGGCTTGCAAGCGGCGTTTCTTTTTGACGGCTATGAAACGTCGCTCTCCGCGCTGTGCTCGCGCCTTCGCGAAACGAAGCCCGAGGTCGTTTTCGTTTGCCTTGGCTCCCCGAGGCAGGAAATTCTGATGCATTCTTTGCGCGCCTTTTCCAAAAAAACGCTCTTTCTCGGTCTCGGCGGAAGCCTCGATGTATATGCTAAGAGAGTGCGCCGCGCACCGCGCGCCCTCCGAGCCTTGCATCTTGAATGGCTGTACCGTATGCTGAGAGAGCCGCGGCGTCTTGCCCGTCTGCCGCAATTGCTTCGCTTTCCGCTTCTTTGTATGAATTATCGTGAAGAAAATAACAATATTACAAAAAACGCGCCCGCACGCACGAAAAATTGAGTGGATTGCACAAAATTTGAAAAAATTTGCATTAACTATTGTATCTTGTGGAAAAATGTGCTATAATTTATGCTTGGAGAGCAAGGGCTTTCCGTAAATTCGTGTTCTAAAACAAAAAAATATATTTTTGGAGGATTTTCAAAATGGCAAACGTAAAGGTTGCAATCAACGGCTTTGGCCGTATCGGTCGCCTTGCATTCAGACAGATGTTTGGCGCAGAGGGTTATGAGATCGTTGCGATCAATGACCTTACCAAGGCTTCCATGCTCGCTCATCTTCTTAAGTACGATACCGCTCAGGGTCGTTACGACGGTCACACCGTTGAGGCTGATGACGAGGCAAACACCATCACGGTTGATGGCAAGGTTCTTAAGATCTATGCAGAGAAGAACGCAGCTGACTGCCCCTGGGGCGAGCTTGGCGTTGACGTAGTTCTTGAGTGCACCGGCTTCTACTGCTCTAAGGAGAAGTCCATGGCTCACATCACCGCAGGCGCAAAGAAGGTTGTTA
>JAZTWU010000048.1:0-13837 GCA_045636085.1 Eubacteriales bacterium | reverse complement strand
ACAAAGACGCCAAAATTTCTAAGCCCCACCTCACCATAGTACCGTCTTCGGGGCAACAAAATTTTGAGCGCATTTGTTTGGGTGTGAGCGAAGCAATACGAGGGTATTGTGAGCGAGCAACCGAACAAAGACGCCAAAATTTCTAAGCCCCACCTCACCATAGTACCGTCTTCGGGGCAACAAAATTTTGAGCGCATTTGTTTGGGTGTGAGCGAAGCAATACAAGAGTATTGCGAGTGAGCAATCGAACAAAGACGCCAAAATTTCTAAGCCCCACTACCCCTTGACAGAACCGGCGGTAATCCCCTCAATTATATAACGTTGAGCAAAAATATAGAAAACCAATACAGGGAGAATGGCGAGGATGAGCATCGCCATCAGACCACCGAGATCCACGGAGCCGAAGGCGCCTTGCATTGCAAGCTCAATGGCAACGGGAATCGTTTTGAGGCGATTGCCGAGGACGAGATACGGAAGAAGATAATCGTTCCATATCCACATTCCGTTCAGGATGGCGACGGTGATCGCCGTTGGGGACAGGAGAGGAAAAACCACGCGGAAGAAAACGGAGAAAACGCCTGCACCATCAATCTTCGCGGCCTCCTCAAGGGCGATCGGGATCGTTTTGATAAACGCCGTATAGAGAAAAACGGAAAGCCCCGCACCGAAGCCGAGATAGACGGGAATCATACCGAGAACGGAGGCGAGACGAACGCGGTCGATCAGATAGGTAGCGGTATACATAATCATCGGGAAGGGCACGACCATACTGAAAACGAGCGCTCCGTACACGATGCGCGCCCAACGCCCCTTGGAGCGCAGAAGAAACCAAGCGCACATCGCCGTGCAAACCACAAGCGCCAAGACGGAAAGCACCGTGATGGCGGTGGATCTTCCGACGGCGGCAAAAAAACCAACTGAGGAAAGGCCTCGCCGAAAGTTTTCAAGGCCGACGAACAGCTCACCCACGGGGAGGGCAAAGGGATCGGTGGAAATATAGAACCGTGACTTAAACGCATTGATCACAACAAGAAAGACAGGAAACAGAAAAAGCAGAGAAAGCAAGATTAAAACGGCATAAACGACTACATTTATTTGCTTTTTCATCACATTTTCTCCTTTCTTTCCCTTGTAAAATAAAGCTGAAGCGCGCTAAGGATCGCAACGACAATGAAGAAAAGAACACCTTTCGCCTGCGCAACGCCCTGCCAGCCGATGCGCCCATAAAAGGTGCGGAAGATATGCAGGGCGAGCATTTCGGTTTTTCTGGCGGGTGCGCCCTGCGTTAAGGCAAGATTCTGATCAAACATTTTGAAGGTATTCGTCAGCGTTAGAAAGGTGCAGACGGCAATGGAGGGCAGAATCTGGGGGAGCTTAACGAAGCGCAGAAGCTGAAAGGGGGTTGCGCCATCAACGAGGGCAGCCTGCTCGGTTTCCTTGGGAATCGCCGTCAGAGCGGCGATATAGATCACCATCATATAGCCCGAAAGCTGCCAGATGGAAAGCAGAAGAAGACCAAAAAATCCGAGGGAGGCGAAATAGGTGATGTCCACGCCGAAATAGGAGAGAACGCCGCCAAGCAAAAGATTCCAGATATAGCCAAGCACGATGCCGCCGATCAGATTCGGCAGGAAGAAAACGCCGCGAAAGAGCGCCGCGCATCGGATCCGCTTGGTTAACAGCAGCGCGAGAGCGAGGGCGACGAGATTGACCGCCACGACGACACAGAGCGCCAAAAGTGCCGTGAAGCCGAGGGAACGGAGAAATCCGTCCCCTGCCTCAAAGGCGCGCAGATAATTTTTCAGCCCGACGAAGGTTGCGCTTTCCACCGTGGAAAACTCCGTGAAGGAGAGCAGAATGCCCAGCACGAAGGGAACGCCGAAAACGAGAAGAAAGGAAAGGAGCGTTGGCAGAACGAAAATCGGAAAATAGCGGCTTCGGCTGCTTTTTTTCATTTTGCGCCCTCCGATCAGCTTTTTTCGTTTTCGCGCTTCCAGAGCAGCTTCACTTCCTCAACCACCTCAGAGAAGGTCTTCTTCCCCTGCGCGTAAGCGAGAAGCGAGGCGCCGAAATCCTCCTTAAAGCGAAGCGAGGGGATCACGGAGAAGCGCCAAGGAATGTTTTTCACCTCACTCGACTGCATATAAGAAAGAACCTCCTTTGCCAGCGGATCGCTCGGCACATCCGTCTGTCGGATCGTATCAAAGGGCGCGATAAATCCAAGCTCCTCACAGACGAAGCGCTTGCCTTGCTCGGAGCTATACAGCCAATAGAGGAAATCGGCGGCCGCCTTCTTCTCCTCGGCCGTTGCCTTTTCATTGATGCAATAATAATTTTCCGTTCCGATGCAGATGCCCTCGGTTGCCTCGTTTTCACCGCCCATATAAAGAGGAAGGAAGAAAACGTCCTCGGGGCGCACCTTATTGCCCTTTTCGGAGGCGATCTGCGCATAGGCCCAGCTTCCGTTTTGCACCATCGCGCATTTTTCAAGCGCAAATTCAGCCATCGAATCCGCGACCGTGCGCGTGCCGAGCGAGGATCTGGGAACGGTCGAATTTTCAAGATAGAGATCGAAAAGGCGCTGATAATGCGCCGCGTGCGTAAAGGAAAAATTCTCAAGCGTACCGCCGCTGATATCGGCACCCGTCTTTTCAATTTCATAGGAAAGAGGAAGGTTAAAAAGATGGGTTTGCCAGCGCCAATCCTCCCCGCTTTTCAGCGAGGTTGCGGCAAAAACGCCATCGATGCCGAGGGCGGCCTTATTTTTCTGCATATCACGAACGACGGCAGAAAGCGCCTCAAAGCTTTTTATTTCGTCTGCCGAGGTATAGGCCGTCGCCTTCTCGGGGAGCGCGAAATAGCGATCAAGAATGCGCTTGTTGCAGATAATGCCGTAGCCCTCCACGACATAGGGAATGCCGTAAACCTTGCCATCCTTTTTCAGGGCAAGCGCGGGATCGGAGAGATGCGCATAAAGCTCGGTCTCGGAGAGATCGGAAAGATAGATCTTATAGGCCTCGTAGCTTCTGGGGCCGTTGATCTGAAAAACCGTTGGCGCATCGGCCGTGACAAGCTTCGAAAGAAGCGTTTGCTCGTAGGTATTCGCCGCGGCGGTCTCGACCACCACGCGCACACCCGTTTGCTTTTCATATTCCTTCGCAATCGCGGCATACTTTTGCGCAACCTCGGGCTTGAAGTTGAGGTAGCGCACCGTCGTTCCCCGAAAGCCCATACAGGAGGTAAGGGAGAAAAACGAAAGGATCAAAATGCCGCCAAGGAGCAGAAGTGCAACCGTTTTTGAAGCGAAGGACTTCATCTTTTTATTCATTTTATTTTCCAAAAAGCAAAATTTGCACACTATTGTTTGCAAAACATTGCTTTCAATTCCTTTTTCTTGGTTTTTGATCGGCAAAGCAACCGCCGCCGACTCTTGCTCTTATTTTTCGACTGCAAGGTTTTTTTATTCGTTCCCCTTTTTTCCATTTCGGGTGCGCCGTCACACATTATTTAAAATATTTTCTATTTATCTTATTTACAAATGAAAGAATTTGTGGTAGAATAAGTATTGTGAAACCATAAAAAATGGGAGGTGGGCCTCTATGCGAATCGATAAATTTCTTTCCGAATGCGGCCTTGCTTCCCGCAAGGAATCCGCAAAGACGGCAAAAAGCGGCGGCATCACCGTGAACGGCGCCGTGGAAAGGGATGCATCCCGCCATATTGATCCCGAGAGGGATGCGGTCTGCTATCTCGGCCGTGCCGTGGAGTACCGAAGGTTCGTTTATATTCTTCTGAATAAGCCCGAGGGCTATGTCAGCGCGACGGAGGATAAGACGCACCCCTTCGTTACCGAGCTTTTGCCGGAGGAATACCGCAAAATGGGGCTCTTCCCCGTCGGCCGATTGGATAAGGACACCCTGGGGCTGATGATTCTGACCAACGACGGGCAGAATGCGCACAGGCTTCTTTCCCCGAAGCACCACGTGGAAAAGGAATACCGTTTTTCCTGCAAGGTGCCGCTTTCCCCGGATGCCGAGCGCATCTTTGCCGAGGGGATCACGCTGGCGGACGGATACGAATGCAAAAGCGCGCACCTCGTGGCAGACAGCGACCGTATGGGCGGCCGCATCACGCTGACGGAGGGAAAATACCACCAGATCAAGCGTATGCTCGGCGCAATCAACAACCGCATTACGGCCTTGGAGCGCATCCGCTTTGCCACGATCACTTTGCCAAGCGAGCTTAAGCGAGGTGAGTGGCGGCATCTTTCGGCACAGGAAATCGAAGCACTGCTTTCCGAAAAATAATTTTAAAATATGGATTTTTTTGCCCGTTTTCGGGCTTACTATAAGGAGAGAATATGGACATTATCGCAACACTCGCAAAGGAACTCGGACTCGACAAGGAGAAGGTGGAAAAGACCGTTGCCCTCATTGACGAGGGAAACACCATCCCCTTCATTTCCCGTTACCGCAAGGAGGTTACGGGAAGCATGGACGACACCACGCTTCGCGCGCTGGATGACCGTCTTCAGTATCTGCGCAAGATGGATGAGCGCCGCCAGGAGATCAGCGCGCTGATCGCCGCGCAGGAAAAGCTCACCCCCGAGATCGAGGCCGCTTTGAATATGGCAAAGACGCTCGTGGAGCTGGAGGATATCTACCGCCCCTTCAAGCCCAAGAGAACCACCCGCGCCTCCATCGCAAGAGCCAAGGGACTCGAGCCGCTGGCGCAGTATATCCTTGAGCAGAGAGATGCATACGACGTTGCAATTGACGCATATGCAGAGAATTTTGTTTCGACCGAGGAGGGCAAGGAGGTTCCCGATGCGCAGGCCGCATTGCAGGGTGCATCCGATATTATCGCGGAGGATGTTTCCAACGATGCAGAAATCCGCAAGAATCTTCGCGCCTTCACGATGCAGCACGGCGCTCTGACCACGAAGGCCGCCAAGGACGAGACCTCCGTTTACGAAAACTACTATGATTTCTCCGAGCCGATCAAGAAGCTTCGCGGCCACCGCGTGCTTGCTATCAACCGCGGCGAGAAGGAGGAATTCCTCAAGGTGAGCGTGACCGTGGAGCAGGCCGACGCGCTGGCACAGCTGGAGGCCAAGGTGATCACCAACAAGAAATCTCCCGCGCTTCCCTATCTGATGGCAACGCTGACCGATGCATATGAGAGACTTCTCTTCCCCGCTATCGAGCGCGAGGTGCGCGCTTCTCTCTTTGACGATGCCTCCGAGGGTGCACTCAAGGTCTTCAGCGAAAACCTTCGCAATCTTCTTCTGGTTGCTCCCCTCAAGGGAAAGACCGTTCTTGGCTATGACCCCGGCTTCCGCACGGGATGCAAGCTTGCCGTCGTTGACAAAACGGGCAAGGTTCTGGATACGGGCGTGATCTACCCCACCGAGCCGCGCAAGGACATTGAGGGCTCGAAAAAGAAGGTTCTCCAGCTCGTGAAGAAATACGGCGTTGATGTTATCTCCATCGGCAACGGAACGGCCTCCCGCGAGTCCGAGAAGTTTATTGCCGACACTCTGCGCGATCCCGCTTGCCCCGCAGGCGTGAAATACACCATCGTTTCCGAGGCAGGTGCTTCGGTTTACTCTGCCTCCAAGCTCGGTGCCGAGGAGTTCCCGGATTTCGATGTGACGCAAAGAAGCGCCGTTTCGATCGCAAGAAGATTGCAGGATCCCCTTGCAGAGCTCGTGAAGATCGAGCCGAAGGCCATCGGCGTTGGCCAGTACCAGCACGATATGAAGCAGGCAAGACTGACCGAGGCGCTCGGCGGTGTTGTTGAGGACTGCGTAAACGGCGTTGGCGTTGATGTAAATACGGCATCCTATTCTCTTCTTTCCTATGTTTCGGGTATCAACGCGACGGCGGCAAAGAATATCGTTGCCTACCGCGAGGAAAACGGCGAATTCAAGACCCGCCGCCAGCTTCTCAAGGTTCCGAAGATCGGCGAGAAGGCCTTCGTGCAGTGCGCAGGATTCCTTCGCATTCATAACGCCAAGGACGTTCTGGATTCCACGGGCGTTCACCCCGAGTCCTATGCGATCGCCGAGGATCTTCTGAAGCGCTTCGGCTATACGGCAGACGACGTTCGCGCAGGCGATCTCGGCCTTCTGCGCTTCAAGGCAGAGCAATACGGCAAGGCAAAGCTTGCCAAAGAGCTTGGTTGCGGCGAGCCCACGCTGGAGGACATTATCAAGGAGCTGGAGAAGCCCGGCCGCGACATTCGTGACGATGCGCCCGCTCCCGTGCTTTCCACCGAGGTTCTTGAGATCTCTGACCTCAAGCCCGATATGCTCCTGAAGGGAACCGTGCGCAACGTGGTTGACTTCGGTTGCTTCGTTGACATCGGCGTTCACCACGACGGACTTCTGCACATTTCCGAAATGAGCGACCGCTTTATCAAGCATCCTGCCGATCTCTTCGCCGTTGGTGACGTGATCGAGGTTCGCATCAAGGACGTGGACGTGAAAAAACAGCGCATCTCCCTCTCCCGCAAGGGCCTGAAGGACAAGGGCTGATGTTCGGCTTCGTTAAGCCCGATCAGGGCAACCTGCTCGTGAAGGAATACGCCTTCTATCGCGCAACCTATTGCGGCATCTGCCGCCAGATGAAGGCGCACACGGGCGCTCTTTCCCCCGCATTTCTGACCTACGACAGCGTTTTTCTCGCGCTGGTGCGTATGGCCTTTACAGACAAAAAGCAGATCGGCGCCCGCCTCGGGCGATGCCTCGCGCATCCGCTGAAAAAGCGGCCTATGCTCCTTCCCAATGAGGCAACGGAATACACCGCGAAGGTTTTCGCCCTTCTTTCATATTATAAAATGAAGGACGATGCGGCCGACGAGGGGCTTCTCACGCGCATCGGGCTTTTGCCCGTGCGCCCCATTCTTGCGCACGCAAGAAAAAAGGCAAAGGAATACGAGCCTCTCGAAAGGGTGATCGCAGAAAATCTTGCCGAGATCTCGCGCCTGGAAAAGGAAGGATGCAAAAGCGTTGACACCTGCGCCCACCCCTTCGGCGTTTTGCTCGGAGAGATCTTTTGCCACGGGCTTTCGGGCGAAAATGAAATGATCACGCGCGAGCTTGGCTATCGCCTCGGAAAATTTATCTACGCGGCGGATGCCGCCAAGGACTATGACGAGGATCTGAAGAAGGGACGCTTCAACCCCTTCGTTCTCTCCTACGATAAAAAGCCCTTGACGAAGGAAAACAAGGAAACGATCCGCACCGCGCTGATTTTGGAATGCACGCGGATGGAGGCGGCTGTGAATCTCTTGGATTTTCGCGGCAATATAACCTTAGAGGCGCTGATCCGCAACATTATTTATAACGGTCTTATGAACCGCATCGATTTTTTAAATGAAGTCCCGCGCGCATCCGATCCTTTGGATGCGGTGGGCGAGGAGGCACTATGAAGGATCCTTATTCCATTCTTGGCGTTCAGCACGACGCCAGCGACGACGAGGTGAAGGAAGCGTATCGCAACCTCGTGCGCAAATACCATCCCGACAATTATACCGAAGATAACCCCCTGAAGGATCTTGCAAATGAGAAGATGCAGGAGGTTAACCAGGCATACGACGAAATTATGAAGATGCGCGAAAGCGGCGCGCAGGGGGCGCAGACCGATGCGGGATACAATTCCTCCCACAGCTCCGATCCGCGCTACGGCGAGATCCGCCGCCTGCTGAACGCCCGCCGCTTTGCCGAGGCGGAAAAGAAGCTTGCGCAATTCTCCGAATACGATTGCGGCGCCGAGTGGCACTATCTGATGAGCGTTGTGCTGATGCAGAGAGGCCGCGTGGGCGATGCGATGCGTGAGCTGGAAACGGCTTGTATGATGGATCCCTCCAACCCCGAATACCAGAAGGCCAAGCAGATGTTCAACAATCAGGCCGGCGGCTACGGCAGCACCTATTATAACGGCCACGGCTATAACCGCCGCTCCTCGGCGGACGATGCCTGCGATTGCTGCACCAATCTGATCTGTATGGACTGCCTTTGCGAATGCTTCGGCGGTGATCTGATCCCCTGCTTATGAGATCCACGAAAAAGGTCACGCTCAGCGCGATGATGTGCGCGCTCTCTGTTGTGATGCTAACGCTCGGCGCCGTTTTCGAGGCGCTGGATCTGACGGCGGCGGCGCTTTCCTCTATCTGTATTGCCTTCGTTTATATTGAGATCGGAGCACCGTATACCTTCCTTTCCTGGCTTTGCACCGCGCTCCTCTCGGCACTCTTCTTTCCGCAAAGCACGCTTTGGATCGTTTATCTGCTCCTTTTCGGGCTTTATCCCATTCTCAAGGGCTACATCGAGCGCCTTCCGCGCATTTTCTGGTGGCCGATCAAGGTGCCGCTCTATAACCTCTGCCTCTATCTGATGGCAAAAGCTATGGGCTTTATCCTCGGCGTTGACTTCTTCGGCACGGGCGGAGACATCCGCAATATTTTCAGTATGAATGCCGCCGTTTGGTACGAAAGTCCGCTGATTCTCCTGATCGTTGCCAATATCGCTTTTATCGCCTACGACCTATTTTTAACGATGATCGTGCGGATCTATCTTTGGAAATACAGACCGCGCCTTCAAAAATACTTGAAATAAGACGGGATTTTTTATGACAAAGGTTGGATTTGTTTCCCTCGGATGCTCCAAAAATCTGACGGACACCGAGGTGATGCTCCGCAAGCTTCACGATGCGGGCTATGAGATCACCCCCGAGGAGACCGAGGCGGAGGTCATTGTGATCAACACCTGCGGCTTTATTGAAAGCGCAAAGCAGGAATCGATCGATAATATTCTCGACCTCGCTTGGCTCAAAAAGAACGGAAAATGCAAACATATCATTGCAACAGGTTGCCTTGTTGAGCGCTACCGCGAGGAAGTGATGCAGGAGATGCCCGAGGTGGATGCTCTGCTTGGCGTTGGCTCTCTCGTTGATATCGTGGATGCCATCAAGGCCGTGGAGCGCGGGGAGAAATACACCTCCTTCCGTGACAAGAATACTTCCTCCTTGAACGAGGAGCGTCTTCTCACCACCCCTGAGCATACCGCATACTTAAAGATCGCCGAAGGATGCGACAATCTTTGCACCTATTGCGCAATCCCCTCGATCCGCGGAAAATTCCGCAGTCGAAAAATTGAGGACATCGTGAAGGAGGCCAAGGATCTGGAGGCGCTGGGCGTGAAGGAGCTGAACCTGATCGCGCAGGATACCACACGCTACGGCTTGGATATCTACGGCGAATACAGCCTTGCGCGCCTCGTGCGCGCTCTTACGGATGAGACCTCGATTCCTTGGATCCGCCTGCTCTATTGCTACCCCGACAAGATCACGGACGAGCTGATCGCCGAGCTTCGCGACAATCCCCGTCTTCTTAAATATATGGACATTCCGATTCAGCACATTTCGGATAAAATTCTGCGCGCGATGAACCGCCACGGCGGATCGGCGCTGATCAAGGAGACCGTTGCAAGGCTTCGCCGCGAGGTGCCCGACATCGTTTTGCGCACGACGGCAATGGTTGGCTTCCCCGGCGAGGATGAAAAGGACTTTGAGGAGCTTTGCCTCTTCGTGAAGGAGGCGCGCTTCGATCGCTTTGGTGCCTTCACCTTCTCTCCCGAGGAGGGAACGCCCGCCGCGCTGATGGAGGATCAGATCGACGAGCAGGTGAAGCAGGATCGCTACGATGCGCTGATGCAAACCCAGCTGACCATCACCGAGGAGCAAAACGAGGAGAAGGTCGGAAAAACCGTGGAGGTGCTCTGCGAGGGCTTTGACACCGTGGCAGAGATCCATTACGGGCGAAGCACCGCCGATGCCCCCGATGTGGACGGAAAGGTTTATTTCACCTCAAAAAAACGCGTGCCGAGCGGTCGCTTCGTCCGCGTGAAGATCACCGAGGCTTTGGATTACGATCTTGTCGGCAAGGCCGTGCAATAATACACAAGGAGATAAAAAAATGAAAAAGACTTCTATGAATCTGCCAAACACGCTTTCACTTCTTCGCTGTGCTTTGGTTCCCGTTTTTGTTTTAACTCTGTTTTTTATGCGTGAGCTTCCCGTTTGGGGACGCGTGGTTCCCGCGATCGTTTATCTCATCACGGGACTGACCGATATGCTCGACGGAAAGATTGCGAGAAAATATAACCTCGTGACCGATTTTGGAAAGTTTATCGATCCCCTTGCAGATAAATTTATGGTTCTCGGCTCGCTGATCGCCATTCTTGCTCTGATCCTCATTGAGGGCGAGGTCGTGATGGGTCTGGTCTTCACCGCCGTAGTTCTGATCCTTCTTCTGCGCGAGCTCGGCGTGACCAGCCTGCGTCTCGTGGTTGCGGGAAAGAGCGGCATCGTTGTTGCGGCAAGTATGTTCGGTAAGCTGAAAACCGTTTCGCAAATGGTTGGCACCATTCTCATTCTCCTTGAGCCTGTGGTTTTCCCCTTCTGCGCGGAAAATCATATCGCCGCCTATATCGCAATGGGCGTGATGGTGATCACAACGGTGGCGTCGGGAATTGATTACCTACGCGCATATATGCCCTACATAGACACAAACAGCTAATAAAAAGAAACAAAAAAAGGATTGCGCTCATAGGAACGCAATCTTTTTTATATCAAGCTATTGCTCCGAGCATATCACTGTATTTTTTATCGAAGATTATGGATTTTTTCCACAAATCATAAAAATCTCTTGCCTCCAAAGAAAAATTTTGCTATTATACTATTATAAATGCATAAGAAAAAATGCTTTGCAAAAAAGGAGAGCATACCATGGATTATAAAGCAGCGGCATTGGCCGAATACAATAGCGCGGAGACGACCGCGCATCACGGCGGCGCCTTTGGGCGCCCCTTCTGGAACGCGAATGCGACGCAGTTTACCTTCGTGCCCGCCTTCGGGTTTCCCGTTTCGCCGATGGCGCACGAATATCTTTTCACGGCGACCGATTGCGAGGGAAAAAAGCATAGCTTCCGCGCAGAGAAGCCGACCGCGCTTCTCACACCCATTTGGGCCGCGATCCCGACGGGAATGGTGACGCTGACGGTGGAGGCGCTTTCCGCAAAGGGCGAAGCCCTCTTCCTTATAGGCGCGCGCTCTTTCTATAAGTGCGCGCCCTTCGCAGGGCGCGAGGCCTATGGGACGGCGAATCAAAGCTATCGCGAATGCGCGAAAAAGGGATTGCACTACGTGCTGAATCAGCCCTATATCCGCCATTTTCTCACGCACGGAACCCCCGATCCAAGCTATGACTACTATGTTTACCCCTCCAAAACGATTTCCGCTATCGTTCGCTCGCTCGTGAGCCTTACAAAAATGGACGAGGCCACCAAGGAGGAAGCGCTCGCGCTGGCGATGCGCGCGGCAGACTATCTGCTTTCCATTACCTACAAGGCACCTGCCGCGCTGGCAGGCCTGCCGCCGACCTATTATACCGCGTTTCGCCCCGAGGGCGTTGGCAACAGCTTTATGGCGCCCAAACGCCTTGGGAAAATTATGATGCTCTATCCTGCAAGCGTTGGCTCGGCCTACCTTGCTCTCGCAGAGGCCACGGGCGAGCGCCGCTATCTCGATGCCGCGCTGACGATCGCGGATTACTATGCCAACACCGTTTTGCCCGAGGGGAGCTGGCCGCTCTTTATGGATGCGGAAAGCGGCGCGCGCGAGGCAAAAAACCTCTGCGTTCCCAACCAAATTATGGCCTTTCTCTTTGAAGCCTACGAGACAACGGGCAATGCGCGCTATCGCGCCGTGGCCGAGGGATGCATTTCCTATATTGAGGAAAATTGCCTGAAAAACTACAACTGGGAGGGTCAATTCGAGGATGTTGGCTTCTCGGCCAATTATGAAAACCTCACCCACTTCGCCGCGACGGCCTATATTTGCTATGCCGTGAAGTATAAGGAGCATACGGCACAGCTACGCGAAACGCTCGCGGATCTTTGCCGCTATATTGAGGATCAATTCGTCGTTTGGGGGCCGCACGCGCCCTCCGCAAGATGGGATACAAGCGAATGGCTTTATCCTGCAGGGCTTGAGCAATACACCTGGTATCATCCTATCAACGGAAGCACGACGAGCGCAATGCGCGCCTTCCTCGCGATGCACCGGCTGACGAAAGAGCCGCTCTTCCTCGAAAAGGCCAGAGCGCTGGCCGACACGGTTGCCAAAAACCAAAACGAAAAAAGCGGCGCAATTCCGACCTATTTCCGCTCGGCCGACTGCGCAGAAAAGCTTGAGGATTTCTGGCTCAATTGCCATACGGGAACGGCAAGCTCTATGATGGAAATCGCAGAATACGAGGCAAGCTTGGCAAAATCCGAGGAATAATGCAACCCTTTCTTTTCATTTTCCCTTTTCCGCGGATAAAAAGCAGAAAATGCGAAAAAATAATTGCAAGCACCAACAAAAAAATGAAAGGAGCTTGCAAGCAATGAAGGAAAGAAAAAGAAACGACGGACGAAAACAGGAATTTCCGACGGTGAATATGCCGCATTACGATGCGCCCGTTGGCGATCCGCCCGTGCCCAACCGCGCTTTCACCGAGATGCGCCTTGAGAACGGGATCGATATCCTGAGTGAGCCCGAAAAGGCACAGCTTTACAGAAGCGATCTGCAGGGCTAAGCTCAAGGCTCTGTTTCAATAAAAAAAGCAAAGGCAGAAGCGTTTTTTCGTTTTCTGTCTTTGCTTTTTTATCGGTTTTAAAGCGGTGCGGCAAGCAATGGCTGTTTTTCTTCCTTCTTGCCCGCGCCGTGCACCATTTTCAGAAGCACGGATTTGATCCTCGCGCGCTCGTCCGAAAATCCGAGCGATGCCGCTTGGCGATAGGTGGCAAAGGCGCGATCGCGATCCACCGCCGTGCCGATGCCGAATTCATAAAAGCATCCGAGCGCATAGGTGGCCTTGGCAACGCCGAGCGCGCAAGCGCGCTCCATAACCCCCTTTGCCGCCTCGTATTTTTTAAGATAGAAGAGCCGCATTCCAAGCGAATAGAGAGAGCGGAGCATCTTTTTCTTTCTTCTCTCAAGAAGCAAAAAAAGCTCCTCCTTCGCCTCAAAAATGCCGAGCGAAGCGCTATGGCGCAGAAGCTTATGCGCCTGCTCGAAATTTCGGTTAACGCCAATTCCGTGGAAATAACAGCGGCCGAGACGGCATTTGGCCATCGCATCCTCCTGCTTTACCGCCTTCTCATACCAAAGAAAGGCGCGGCGGCGATCCGTTTTTGCGCCGAGCCCCTCCTCATAGCAAAAGCCGAGCGCGACGGCGGCAGGCGCATATCCCATAGAAGCGGAAAGCGCAAAATTGCGATAGGCATCCTCCGCATCGGCGGGCAGAGCGGCCTTGCCCTCTGCATAAAGCGCCTCGCGCTTTTCCTCAATCTCGCGCGCCTTTTTCGCCCCCTCGGACGAGCCGAGGGCAAGCGCCTCCTTATAGAGCGAATACGCATAGGCGATATTGGGCGCCTTCTCGCTTTCGGCATAAAGATCCCCGAGGCGCACACAGGCCTCACCGGAGCCAAGCTCCTTGGCCGCCTGATAGCAGGTGGCGGCATCGGTGCGCGATACGGCAAATCCCGTTCCCGCGCGATACATATCGCCAAGCAGAAGATATGCGCCGGCATTGCCGCGCCTTCCGTAATGCAAAAGCACCTCCTTGGCCTTTTGCGGCTCGCTTTCCCCCAAAAACCCTTCGGCATACCAAGCGCCGAGGCGACACTGCGCAGAAGCGCTTCCTCGGGTTGCCAGCATCTGGCAGAGGCTGAGGCATACGCGCTTATACCCACGCTTTTGCGCCTCATCAAGCATTTCGGCAATCAGGG
>JAZTWU010000047.1:0-21151 GCA_045636085.1 Eubacteriales bacterium | reverse complement strand
CGTTTTTTTGCACCTGCTCTTTTGATTTTTATGAAAAAATAACTCTGTCTGCCTGCGAGGCCTTGTAGAATGCAATGTAGCTTTCACCTCGGTTTGCCGTGAGGATCTCTCCCGATTCATTGGTGAAAATCAGTCTGCCCGAGGCATCCGTGCGCCAAAGGATCGGCGTTGCCGTTCCCTCGGTGAAATAGTATCCGCTGCCGCCGCTTGCGGTATCCGTAACCATTTCGGTGCTGCTCGCGCTTTCATAGGTCGTTGTATCCGCGAAGAGCACGAAGGCGTTTTTGTAAGTAATGCTTTTTCCGCTCAGCAGATCGGTTTTTGCCTGTCCGTTCTTGCCGAGAATATAGCGGTGCGCCGCGGCGTCGTAGTAAAGATCCGTTTCATTGGATTCGTTGTACGGCAGGATCACGGCTTGTGCCGAGGCCGCAAAGCGGATCGGCTCGGAAAAATAGGAAACGAAATTATAGGGAAGCGTGCGCCCCTCGGTTGCCGTCAGGCTGATGCCTGTGTTCTGAAGCCCTGCATAAAGCAGATCTCCGTTGGAATAAAGATAGCTTGCGCTTTCGCTGTAAGCATATCCCTTCTGGACGGATAAATCGAAGGTGATCTGCCCCTGCGCGGCTTGTCCGCTCCTTGCTCCGTCGGTCCCGTTATAAATAGCGATGCCGCCAAAGGTATCGAGCAGGCGGAGAATGCAGTCCCGCCCCTGCGCAAGTGAGCCGATTTTTCCGAGATTTTGCGAATGATCCCGATAAACGAGAAGACGTGTTTGCCCGTTTTCGATCGGTATTTCGACTGTCAGAGGCGCATTCGAAATTCCGTAGAGGGGAGACGAGGAATCCATCACGAAGCAAAGAGGCCGCGTGCGTTGCTCCTCGGCGGTGGTTTCAAGCCCGGTCAGATAATGGGTGTATTCGGGCGGTGCGGGCGGATCGGGCAGAGCACTCGTACCGTCGCCGTCTGTATTTTCATCGGTATTACCGCTGTTTTCGTCGGTTTCACCGCTTTCCGGCTGCTTTTCGGGCGCACCCTGCCATTCCTCTGCAACGAATCCGACCATACAGATCACGATCACGGCAATAAGAAGCAGAGCGGCCAATCGAAAAAGGCTGCTTGTTTTCAGCGATTTCATTTTTACCTCCTTGCGTATCACGCGATACGCACGTTTCATATGCGGAGAATTACTTGTTGTAACGCTCCAGCCAAGCATCAGCCGTTTCCAGCGCATCGGAGATGCCGTTGGCGATGGCCTGCTTCTCGGGCATCTTCTTGCCCTGAGCCAAAAGCTGAACCACGACCTTGTCGGGGATGCTTTCGTCACCCGTTCCGGAGGGAACCTCGGTCATGATCATCATATAAACGTGATATTTATCCGACAGATCGCCGTAGTAAATATCGTTGTCCTGGCGAACGAGAGGTCTGCCCTTGTATTCAAGGAAGCCGCCCTGAATGCCTTCTGCCTTTAACATATAAGAAAAACTCCTTTCCGTGATTTGGAATATGACGGCGCTTGTCCATACCCACGATTATCATAGCATAACTTTTTTCACCGGTAAATACCTTCGACAAAAGTAGACGCTGTGAAGAAACCGCAAAATTCGCTATCCCTTGCAGAAGGGAGAGGTGCGCATAGCGGCATTTCCGTCCGTCGGCTTCGGCTTCGTCAGCTGAAAAACCGCATCCGCCCGATCGGCAAGCACCTTCTGTTTTCTCGCCTCTTGATCGGCGGGATCCTCAGATGGCTTGGTGACGATCGAAATGCTCGCTTTGCTCCTTGCTTCGTGGAGAATGGCCTGACCTTCCTTGTCCATTGCCAGGACGCGCGTAAAACGAGGGGCGCTCTTTGCTTCGGAGGAGGTAACGCCGAAGAAGGAGAACCAGATCGCGCGGCGGATTCTGGCATTGGTGAATTTTTTGGTTTCGGTCAAGGCCGCCAAGCTTGATATGTCGTGTGCCTCATAACTTTTGGTTATTAAGCGATTATATAAACCGCCCGTTGCCTCCAGAAAACGGCAGGAGGCCGTGGGCTTGTTTAAACGAAAGTAGGAGAGAACTGCGGAGGAAAGCTTTTCCTCATTGCAAGGCGCAAGCCCTGCCGCGATCTGCTCGGTAAAGACAGCGCGCGCCGCCTCGGGAATATAAGAGAGAAGGGAAGAATCCCCCGAAAGAAGGGAGGCACGGATTGCGCCCGCGCTCTGGTGCTCGGTGTTTTCTTTCTCGGTCGCGCGGTAGTCTGCGCCTTGTCGGGCAACGGTGTGCGGTTCAATGCCGCTTTTGCTCGCCTGCAAGGCCTTCAGATATTCAAGCGCAAGGATATTGTTGGGGCAAAGAAGCGCCGTTGCGCTCTCCTTGCCGATTTTTTCGCCGAGCGCGGTCTCGAGAAGGCTTGCATAGCCCTCCGTTGGATATTTCTTCGAAAGCGCCTGTAGGCGCGAAGAAAAGCCATCGCTCTGCATCGCCTTTGCCGCATCCGAAAGCCTTGCAAGATCTCCGCATTCGCTTCCGAAGGATAAGATGTCAATGCATCCGAGACCCTCCGCGATCGAAACGCCTGCTTTGGCAAAAAGCTCTGCACTACCCATTGAATAGGGGAAGGGAAGCTCAAGCACGAGGTTGGCGCCCGAAAGCACCGCCATTTTCGCTCTTGCGCTTTTATCCGCAATGGCAATCTCTGCGCGCTGGGTGAAGCTTCCGCTCATAATGCAAACGATGCGCGTGTTCTCGCCAAATTCTTCGCGGATCCGCTTCATCTGGTATAAGTGTCCCGAATGGAAGGGGTTGTATTCGCAAATGATTGCTACGGTTTTCATTCTTTCCCTCCACTTTTTTTGAAAAACTTATTGCCAAACGGCGGAAAATGGTGTATAATACTGCTTGTGTGAAAAACAAAAACAGAAAGAGGATTTTTCAATGAAAGTACTGGTAGTCAACGCCGGCTCCAGCTCTCTTAAGTATCAGCTTTTCGATACGGCCGAGGGCATCGTGCTGGCAAAAGGAAACTGCGAGCGCATCGGAATTGAGGGCTCGCTGATCACGCACAAGACGAAGGAAGGCAAGAGCCGCGTAAAGGAAACGCCCCTGCCCACGCATGCAGATGCCATCAGCCTCGTTGTTGAGATGCTTCTGGATAAGGAAGTGGGATGCATCGCATCGGCTGAGGAGATCGAGGCCATCGGCCATCGCGTTGTGCACGGCGGACCTTATTTTGCACAGTCCGTTCTCGTAACCGAGGAGGTTATGCAGGTTCTTGAGAATTGCCGTGCCTATGCTCCGCTTCATACGGGCGCGCACATTATGGGTATCCGCGGCTGTCTCTCCGTTATGCCGAAGGTTCCGCAGGTTCTCGTATTTGATACTGCCTTCCATCAGACGATGGAAAAAGAGGCTTATATGTACGGTCTTTCGTACGATATGTACGATGAGTATAAGATCCGCCGCTACGGTGCGCACGGCACCTCGCATCGCTATGTAAGCGCAGAGTGCGCAAAGCTGATCGGCAAGGCGGATGCCAAGATCGTCACCTGCCATATCGGAAACGGCTCGTCCATCTCCGCTGTGAAGAACGGCAAGTGCGTGGATACCTCGATGGGCTTTACGCCTCTGGAGGGTATTATGATGGGAACGCGCTGTGGCGTGATCGATCCCGCGATCGTGCCCTTCATTATGGAGAAGAAGGGATACACGCCCGCTGAAATGGATAACTATATGAATAAAAAGTGCGGCATTCTCGGCATCAGCGGCATCAGCTCGGATTCCCGCGATGTGGAAGCGGCGATGAACGAAGGAAACGAGAGAGCCAAGCTTGCTTTCGATATGCTTTGCTATCAGATCAAGAAGTACGTCGGCTCTTATTCTGCGGCTATGGGCGGCCTCGATGCCATCGTATTCACGGCGGGCATCGGCGAGCATATGCCCTATATCCGCAAGGGCGCTCTCGAGGGGCTTGAGTTCCTCGGCGTTGAGATCGACGAGACGAAGAATAACTTCGGTCATAGCGATACGCCCGTGAAGATCTCCACCGATTCCTCCAAGGTTGCGGTTTATATGATTCCCACCAACGAGGAGCTCGTGATCGCAAAGGATACTGAGGCGCTTGCCACCAAGGCGTAAGCGTTTCATATAAGAAAGAACTCACCGTTTCCCAACATCGGGCGATGGTGAGTTCTTATTTTATTATATCATAGGGGAAAATAAAAGTCAAGAAATTTCTCGCGTCCGAAGAAGGCCTGCGATCTCTTTTTTTAAGTCTGCCTTGATCGAATCGATGCGCTCGAAATGCATAGCGGGCGTATAGATCTCCTCCAAGGCAAAATGACTCTCGGATGCGCGGCAAAGCGCCTCCCTTGCAAGCGAGAGATAGCGCGCGGCCTCTGCCTTGTATTCCTCGCCTCTTCTTGCAGCCTCGGGGGAGATTTTTTTAAAGAAATCCTTGGAAAAAATCTCCTTTGATCCCTCTGTCTTTTTCTGCGTGATGGAAACCTCTCCGTTCTTTAAAATCAGGCCGTCAACGAGATCGGAGAAGAGTGGCGAAGGAGAGACGTACCCGAAGGATCCGTTTTTTGAAAGCCGTGAAAAGAGGGCGGTGAGCAATATTTTTCCTTCCTCATCCTCGCCTTCAATATGAAACTTTTGCTTGCAGATTTTTTCATAGGTGTCCAGCCTTTGCAGTCCGTCCTTGCAGAATGCGCCTATCGGGCGCTTCGTAAAAACGCCCTCCGCCTCTGCGTTTTTTTGAAAAAACGAGTCGTTTTCCAAAAGGTGAATGGCCCCTTCTTTTAGCCGCTCTTTCGTTTCTGCCATAATTTTTGATGCAAAAATTCCGAATATTGCAAGATAGAAGTAAGCATCCTTATATGAGATGCTTTTCTTTTTTTGCAATGTGAGAATTTTCTCCCTTTGCGCACGAAGGGCTCCAAGATCGAAGCCCTCCCCAAGATTCACGAGTATATCCGTCGCGCCGGGAATGCGCGCATCCCGCTCGTGCGGTGCTGTTCCGTCAAGAATCGCAATGCGCCGCTCGCCAAGCGTCAAAAGCAGGCCGTCCAGAGATTTCGGATCGGAGGAGCAATGAAAAATATCTTGTTGAATATCGGGACTTGCAAAGGCCGAGGATAGATCACGAAGCAGCGTGCTTTTTCCCGTGCCGGGGCCGCCCTTCAATACGAAAACGCCCGTCAGCTCCTCTGAGGGGAATATCTCGTCAAAATAGCTTCGGAAGCCCGTGATCCCATTGGCCGCGGCAAAAAAGCGGCGCTCCGTTTTGAAATTTTCGCTCATAGAATCGCTCCTTTATAAGAATCGGTGAAAATGCAATTTTTTAAACCTTACTTGACAATTTTTTAAAATTCATATATAATATATTATATGATTAAAATAGGGGGTGTATGCCTTGCAGGTCATAGGTGTTTGCGGTGGCTCGGGAAGCGGAAAGAGTGCGGTTTGCCGCCTTTTTGCAGAGCTCGGGATTCCATCGATCGATACGGATGCGCTCTATCACGGGATGATCAGCGCCCCCGGGGAGCTGAACCGTGCGCTTGCCGAGCGCTTCGGTGCAGGCGTTCTGGATAAAAACGGCGCGCTTGTGCGCAGTCGTCTCGCAGAGATCGTTTTTGCCAAGGGCGCAGAGGCAGAGCTTGCCGACCTCAATCGCATTTCGCACTTCTTTATCCTAAACGGCGTTCGTGAAAGGCTCTCAAAGCTTTCTGCCGAGGGGTATTTTGCCGCCCTTGTGGATGCGCCGCTCCTTTTTGAATCCGGCTTTGATCGGGAATGCGATGCGCTCCTTTGCGTCACGGCGCCAAGAGAGATCCGCATTCAGCGCATTATGGAGAGAGATGGGATTTCGCGCGAGCGCGCCGTGGCGCGCATTGCATCGCAAAAATCCGATGAATATCTTCTGCGGCGTTGCGGGTATCATATAGAAAACGCGGGCGATACGATCGCCCTCCGAGCACGCGTGGAGGAAATTGCGCGTGCCATCAAAAAATAAAGTGAGGAAAGAAAGATGAATGAAATGACCGAGGGCAAAAAAATTGCCGAGGCGCTTTCTTATAAAAAGCTGAATGTATACGAGCAGGCAGATGCCGCCCGTATCAAGGAAATATATGACTATGCCGAGGGCTATAAGACCTTTCTTGACGAGGCAAAAACCGAGAGAGAGGCCGCTATGGCGGCAATTGCAATGGCGGAGCGCGAGGGCTTTCGCCCCTATCGCTTCGGCGATGCGCTGAAGGTTGGCGATAAATGCTATCTCGATAACCGCGGCCGTAGCGTGATTCTTTTCACGGTGGGAGAGGAGCCTCTTTCGAAGGAGGGCATCCGAATTCTCGCCTCGCATATTGATTCGCCCCGTCTTGACCTCAAGCAGATCCCGCTCTATGAGGAGGCGGGTATGGCGTATTTCAAAACGCATTACTACGGTGGCGTGAAAAAATATCAGTGGACGGCGATCCCCCTCGCGCTTCACGGCGTGATGGTGAAGGCGGACGGAGAGATCGTGAAGGTCACGATCGGCGAGGATGCCTCCGATCCCGTTTTCTGCATCAACGATCTTCTGCCGCACCTTGCGCAGAAGCAGTCGCAGGAGCCGCTTGCCACCGCAATCGCGGGCGAAACGCTGAATATTCTCGTTGGCGGTCTGCCGTATGCGGATAAGGATGTGGAAAATAAGGTTAAGCTTTCCGTCCTCTCGCTTCTGAATGAAAAATACGGCGTCACCGAGGAGGATTTCCTCAGCGCCGAGCTTTCTCTCGTTCCCGCCTTCAAGGCGAAGGACATCGGATTTGACCGCGCGCTGATCGGTGCATATGGGCACGACGACCGCGTTTGCTCCTATCCTGCATTGACGGCGCTTTTCGCGGCGAAGAATGCAAAGCGCACCGCAATGGTCGTTCTTGCGGATAAGGAGGAGATCGGCTCCGTCGGCGTCAGCGGTATGCGCTCGGAGATATTCCTTGATCTGATCGATGCCATTTGCGAGGCTAAGGGCGAAAATCCTGCCCTCGTGCGCAGTCTTTCCCGATGCCTCAGCGCGGATGTCACCGCGGGATACGATCCGAATTTTGCGGATGTATATGAAAAGCGCAACAGCGCTATGATCTCCTGCGGCACCTGTATGAGCAAATACACGGGTGCGCGCGGCAAGTCGGGCACGAGCGATGCAACGGCGGAGCTTGTCGGCTTCGTTCGCTCGCTCTTTAAGGCAAACGGCGTGATCTGGCAAACGGCAGAGCTTGGCCGCGTGGATCTCGGCGGCGGCGGAACGGTTGCGCAGTATATTGCAAACCATAATATCGACACGGTGGATATCGGCGTTCCCGTGCTCTCGATGCACGCGCCCTTTGAGGTTATCTCCAAGGCCGATCTTTACACCACGCACGAGGCATTTCTTGCCTTCCTGAAATAGTGCTTTCTCTCTTTTTGGAAAAGCACAATTTCGGGAGAAGAGAATGTTAAATAAAATCGAAAAGATATACGATCGTTTTAAGGAGCTGGAGCAAATGCTTCAGCTTCCCGGCATCGCGGCCGACGGTCAGAAATACGCGAAGCTTATGAAGGAGTATACGGGGCTTGCGCCCTTTGCAGAGGCCTTCGTCTCGTATACCGAAAATAAAGCCGCCGTTGCGGATGCGCTTCTTTTGATGCAGGATTCCTCTTTGGAACCTGAGCTTTCGCTTTTGGCAGAGGAGGAGCTTTCCGTCCTTCGTGAGCGTGAGCGCGCGATCGAGGAGGAGATTCGCCTTCTTCTCGTTCCCAAGGATGAAAATGACGAAAAGAATGTCCTCGTCGAGATCCGTCAGGGCACGGGCGGCGAGGAGGCCGCGCTTTTTGCGGCAGATCTTTTCCGTATGTATTCGATGTATTGCACCTCCGCAGGCTTCGCTCTGCGCGTGATCAGCGCAAATGAGACCGAGCTTGGCGGCTTGAAGGAGATCGTTTTTTCGGTTTCGGGCAAGGCCGTGTATTCCAAATTCAAGTTTGAAAGCGGAACGCACCGTGTTCAGCGTATTCCCGTCACCGAATCCAATGGAAAGATCCAGACCTCGGCGGTCACGGTTGCCGTGCTGGCAGAGGCAGAGGAGGTCGAGGTGGAGATCTCGCCCTCGGATCTGAAATTTGAATCCTGCAAGTCCAGCGGATCGGGCGGTCAGCATATCAATAAGACCGAATCCGCCGTGCGGTTAACGCATAAGCCCTCGGGGCTTGTGATCGAATGCGATAGCGAGAGAAGCCAGCTTCAGAATAAGGAGCAGGCGCTCCGCGTGCTCCGCACGAGGCTCTACGATATGAAGAAAAAGGCGCAGGACGATAAAATTGCCTCCGAGCGGAAAAGTCAGGTCGGAAGCGGAGATCGGAGCGAGAAGATCCGAACCTATAATTATCCGCAATCCCGCGTGACGGATCATCGCATCGGAAGAACGCTGTATACGCTGGATTCCTTTATGAACGGAAACATCGGCACCTTGATTGCCGAGCTGATTGCCTTTGATATGGCGGAAAGGCTGAAGGGTGAGCAGGGATGAAAACCGAAATACTTAAGGTCGATGCAAAAACCGAGCAGGGAATTGCCTTGATCCGTCGCGCCGCAGAATGCATTCGCGAGGGAGGCCTCGTCGTTTTTCCGACGGAAACGGTCTATGGTCTCGGTGCGGACGGTACGAGCGCCGATGCCGCAAGGAAGATCTATGCGGCCAAGGGGCGCCCCTCGGACAACCCCTTGATTATACATATTGCCGAGCCGAAGGATGCCGCGCTTTATGCCGAGGCAGGCGCGCTTTATGACCGTCTTGCCGCCGCCTTTATGCCCGGCCCGCTCACGGTTGTTATGCCTGCAAAGGAAAGCGTTCCCCCCGCCACGCGAGGCGGACTCTCCACGGTTGCGGTGCGCTGTCCCTCGCATCCCGTCGCAAGCCTTCTCATCCGCTATGCGGGCGTTTGTATCGCCGCTCCCTCCGCCAATCTTTCGGGAAAGCCCTCGCCCACCGATGCCGCGCAGGTTGCGGAGGATATGGCGGGAAGAGTGGATATGATCTTGGATGACGGAAGCGCTGATTTTGGCTTGGAATCCACGATCGTGAAGATCGAATCCGATGAGAAATTAACGCTTTTGCGCCCCGGCAGAATCACGCCCGAGCAGATCGTTGCCGCCACGGGAGCCGAGCTTGTGCTTGCCGATGCGGTGACGGATAAGCTGAAGGAGGGCGAGGTTGCCGCCTCCCCCGGTATGAAATACCGCCATTATGCACCCGCGGCGCCCGTCACGCTTCTGGACGGCACCGCCGAGGTCTGTATCGCGTATATAAAAGAAAAAACGCCCACGGCCGTCGGTATCATTGCATACGACGAGGATGTAGCTCTCTATCGTGAGGCATTGCCCGAGGCGAAAATATATCCCTTCGGCCAAAGGGAGGACGAGATCGCGCAAGCGCATCAGCTCTTCGCCATCCTCCGCCGCGCCGATAAGGACGGGCTTATGCATATCTATGCGCCCCTGCCGAGAAAAAGCGGCATCGGGCTTGCTCTCTATAACCGTATGATCCGCGCGGCATCGCATCAGATCGTCAAGCTCTGAAGCGGATCAAAAAAATCTTCAATCGAGGAGTCGCTATGGCTAAGAAGAAAAAGCAAGAAGAAAACTTGATGGAAAACGAAGCGGTGGCAACCCTCCAGCCGATCACCGAAACGCTGGAGAAAAACTATATGCCGTACGCTATGAGCGTTATTATCTCGCGCGCCCTCCCGGAGATCGACGGATTCAAGCCCTCGCACCGTAAGCTTCTCTATACGATGTTTAAAATGGGACTTATGACGGGGCAGAAGACCAAGAGCGCCAATATCGTTGGCCAGACGATGCGTCTCAATCCCCACGGTGATGCCGCCATTTATGAAACGATGGTGCGCTTAACGCGCGGCCACGAGGCGCTTCTGCATCCCTTTATCGATTCGAAGGGCTCGTTCGGTAAGCAGTATTCGCGCGATATGGCGTATGCCGCCTCACGTTATACAGAGGCAAAGCTCGATCCCTTCTGCGCGGAGCTTTTCACGGGTATCGATAAGGATGCCGTGGATTTTTCTCCCAACTACGACAATACGATGCAAGAGCCCGTCCTTTTGCCGACGACCTTTCCGAATATCCTCGTTTCTCCCAACCTCGGAATTGCCGTTGGTATGGCCTGCTCGATCTGCTCCTTCAACCTTGCGGAGATCTGCGACGGAACGGTTGCGCTTCTGAAAAATCCCAATACGGGCACGGAGCGCCTTCTCGATATCATCAAGGCTCCCGATTTTCCCGGCGGAGCAGAGATCCTTTATGATCGCGATCAGATGCGCCGTATCTATGAGACGGGTGTCGGTAGCTTCCGTATGCGCGCAAAGTATGAATTCAACGCCAAGGATCATTCGATCGACTTCCTTGAGATCCCGTATAGCTCCAGCATTGAGTCGATTATGAAGAAGGCAACCGATATGATCAAATCAGGCAAGCTTCGCGAGGTCGTGGACGTGCGCGATGCGATCGACCTGAATGGCTTTAAGCTGACCTTTGATCTGCGCAAGGATGCCGATCATCAGCTCGTGCTGAAAAAGCTCTTCGCTGTCACCGAGCTTGAAAATAACTTCGATTGCAACTTCAATATTCTTGTAGAGGGAACGCCGAAGCAGATGGGCGTGAAGGAAATCCTTCTTGAATGGATCCGCTTCCGCTCAAATTGCCTGAAGCGCGAGCTTTCCTTTGATCTGAAGAAGAAGGAGGATAAGCTGCACCTGCTCACGGGTCTTGCAACGATCCTTCTCGATATCGATAAGGCGATCAAGATCATCCGCGGAACGGAAAGGGATGAGGACGTTGTTCCCAACCTTGCCAAGGGCTTTAACCTTACCACCGTGCAGGCGGAATACATCGCGGATATCAAGCTCCGCAACCTGAACCATCAGTATATCTTAAACCGCGTGGCAGAGATCGAATCCCTTCGCGCCGAGATCGAGCGCTTGAAGGAGATCATTCGTGACGAGCTGAAGCTCAAGGCCGAGATCATTTCTCAGCTTCAGGCCATCAAGAAGAAATACGGCAAGCTCAGAAATACCACCCTGATCGAAAAGGGCGAGGAGGAGCAGCAGGGCGCAAAGAAGGAGGATATCTTCTTCGAAAACTATGCTTGCCGCCTCGTTTATACGCACGGCGGATATTTCAAGAAAATGTCAATGCAAACCACGCGCTCCACGGAGGAATACCGCGTGAAGGAGGGCGATTTTGTCGTTTATTCCGAGGATGCGGAGAATAAGGACGAGGTTCTGTTCTTCACGGATAAGGGACAAATCTATCGCGCCTTCGTGAATGATTTTGATCTTGTCAAGGCCGCGCAGATGGGCGATTATATCCCCGCAAAGCTCGGTATGGAGGATGATGAGCACGTTATCGGATGCAAAAAGATCACCGATCTCATCCCGGAGGATCATATGGTTTATATCTTCGAAAACGGTAAGGGCGTGCGCATTCCGCTTTCTGCCTATGTGGCAAAAACGCGCAGAAAGAAGATCACGGGCGCATTCTCAACGGCCTCGAAGCCCGTCGGTGCCTTCTATGAGAAGGCGGGAAATCCCATTCAGATCTTTATCCGTAGCGATAATGGCAAGGGCGCTCTGATCAAATCCGATAAGATCCCCGATAAATCCACCCGAACGGCCGCAGGCGTGCAGATTCTCCAGCTCACGCGCAAGGCCAAGGTCGATTTCGCAACCGACTATATGGAATGCCTCGGCGAGGATGCAATGAAATGCCGCAAAACCGCCATTCCCACCACAGGTGTGTCGCTCTCCCAGCTTTCCTTCAATTTCGAATAAAAAGAAAAGCACCTGCGAAGTTTTCGCAGGTTCTTTTTTATAGAAAATAAAGCCGCCTTCGAAAAACAAGGCGGCTTTTACCGTTCAATCTCCAAATCCTCTGCGTTGAAGATCTCATCGTCGAGAAATTCGGTCAAGGATATATCAAAACCTTTTGCAAGCATCATAACAGTGCTTAATGTAACGGTTTTGTTTCTTCCGTTCATAATGCATTGCATACTGCCGTGCTGTATGCCGGAGGCTTGCTCCAAGCGGTATTGCGACATATCTTTTTCGCGCAATAAATCGGCTACGCGCTTTGCAACGGCATCGTTTACAGTCACAAGAATCCCTCCGATCAAAAAAACAGTAGATATACCTACATACCTATTGTATCAACATCGAAGAAAAAATATAAGAAGGCATACCTACATATACTTGATTTTTTGTTAAAAAACGCGTATAATGGGAAGGTATACCTACATATCGGAGGGCGTATGGAATGGTTGTTTCGTTTTTTGGTCACGCGAAGTATGAAAGAATACTTGCGCACGAGGAAAAAATCCTTGATTTTCTTTCTGAAAATATAGGCGATCAATCCGCGTGTCTGTATTTTGGCGGATATGGGAATTTTGATAGCTTTGCATACGAATGCTGTGTAAAATACAAGAAAACGCATCCGCGTATCGAATTTGTGTTTGTAACTCCGTATATCACTCTCGAATATCAAAAAAACCATTTAAACCGAAGAAAAAAGAATTACAATGCGATCGTTTATCCTGAAATTGAAAACCGTCCGCGCAAGTACGCGATTGTGTATCGCAATCGTTGGATGGTGGAAAAATCGGACGCCGTAATATGCGCGGTAAAGCATAGCTTCGGAGGCGCATATCGAGCATACAGCTATGCGGTGCGGCTTGGAAAATCTGTATATAACCTATTTGAACAAAATTCACCCGCGCTACCGTAGGGAAGCGCGGGCGGGGGTGAAATCCTTAGTTTTCTGTTTTGTCCTCGGTGACGCCTGCAAATTGGCTGAAATAAAGCGATTTATAGAAGCCGCCCTTGGCAAGAAGCTCGTCGTGGCTTCCGCTTTCGATGATATTTCCGTCCTTCATCACAAGGATCACGTCCGCGCCGCGCACGGTGGAAAGTCGGTGCGCGACGATAAAGGAGGTGCGTCCCTCCATCAGGCGGTGGAAGGCACGCTGGATCAGAAGCTCCGTGCGCGTATCGATCGAGGAGGTTGCCTCGTCCAAAATCAGCATCGGAGGGGAGAGAAGCATCACGCGCGCAATGGCGATCAACTGCTTTTGCCCCGCAGAGAGCGAAACGCCGCCCTCACCGATCAGAGTTTCGTATCCGTTCGGCAGACGCTTGATAAAGCCGTGTGCGTGCGTTTTCTTGGCCGCCTCGATAATTTCCTCCGGGGTTGCCTCGGGGCACCCCAGCGCAATATTTTCAGCCACGGTGGCGCTCTGAATAAAGCTATCCTGAAGCACCATACCAAAGCTTTCGCGCAGACTCTTTTTCGTATAGGAGCGGATGTCCCTTCCGTCGATGCGGATGGAGCCGCTCTTCACGTCGTAAAAGCGCATCAGGAGGTTGATGAGCGTTGTTTTTCCGCATCCCGTTGGGCCAACGATGGCGATATGCTGGCCTGCGTGCAGATCAAGGGAGATGTTTTCAATCAGCGGCACATCCTCGGTATAGGAGAAGGATACCTCCTCGAATTTCACATCCCCCCTTGCCGCCTGCAGCAGAGCGGCATCCGCGCCGTCCGCCTCCTCGCTTTTTGCATCGCGAAGCTCAAAAAGCCTTGCCGCACAGGCGAGTGCATTCTGAAACTCGGTGATAACGCCCGTGATCTCGTTGAAGGGCTTTGTGTATTGGTTCACATAAACCAGCATTGCCGAGAGCATACCAACGGTGAAGGGCGTTGCCGATCCTGCCGAAGCGATGCAGGCATAGCCGCAGGCGAGAGCAACCGCGCCGTAGATCAGGTTATTGATAAAGCGGGTTGTCGGATTTGTCAAAGAGGAGAAGAAGATCGCGCGAAGCGATGCGCCGTAAAGCTTTTCGTTGATCTTCTCAAAGCGCTTGATCGCGCGCTCCTCATAGCCAAAGGCATGAACGAGCTTCTGGTTGCCGATCATTTCGTCGATCAGCGCGGTCTGCTCACCCTTGGCGGCGGATTGTGCCGTAAACATTGCGTGCGTTTTCGTGGCGATAAATTTCGCAATCAGAAGCGAAAGCGGCGTCAGCAGGAAAACGACGAGCGCGATCCGCACATCTAAAACGATCATAAAGGCCAGCGTGCCGACGATCGTCAGAACGCCCGTGAAAAGCTGTGTGAAGCCAAGAAGAAGTCCGTCCGCAAATTGGTCAACATCCGAAATAATGCGGGAAACGAGGTCGCCGTGCGGATGGCTGTCGATATAGGATATTGGCAGAGATTGGAGCTTTGCAAAGGCTTCTGCGCGCATATCCTTGATTACGCCGTAGGTGATGCGGTTGTTGATCTTCGTCATCGTGAAGGTCGCGAGTGCCGAAAGAAGAATAAAGGCCGCAATTTCGATCAGGATATAGAGAATTTTTTCAAGAGCAACCTCGCCCTTGCCAACGATCAGATCAATTGCATTTCCGATGCGGATGGGAATATAGATCGAGATCGCAACGCCAACGAGCGCAAGCAGAGCAGAGAAGAGGATCAGCAGGTGATAGCGCCGAAGATAGCCTAAAATTTCAACAAGCGTTTTTCTGCGATCGGTCGCGGCGGTTCTTTTTTTCATTGCTTGCCGTCCTCCTTTTCTCCGAATTGCGATTCGTAGATCTCTCGGAAGATCGCACAGCTCGAAAGAAGCTCCTCGGCCGTTCCGTAGCCAACGGCCTTGCCGTCGTCCAGAACGAGAATGCGATCCGCCTCCATCAGCGTGCCCGCTCTTTGAGAAACGATCACCTTCGTCGTATCGCTTGGCAGATCCTTGAGTGCTGAGCGAAGCGCTGCCTCGGTGGAAAAATCCAGCGCGGAGGTCGAGTCGTCAAAAACGAGAATCTGCGGCCGCGCCACCAAGGCGCGCGCAATGGCAAGGCGCTGTCTTTGTCCTCCCGAGAGGTTCTTTGCGCCCTGCGTGATCTCGCCGTCAAGCCCGCCCTTAGCGGCAACAACCTCGGCCGCCTGCGCGGTTTGGATGGCCGCTTCGATCTCGCCATCCGTTGCATTCTCGGCGCCGAGCTTCATATTGTCTCTGATACTGCCGCGAAATAAAACCGATTTTTGGGGAACGAAGCCGATAAAATGCGAAAGGCTCTTCTTGTCGTAATCCTCGATTTTTCGTCCGAGAAGAGAGATCTCTCCCTCCGTCGGATCGTAAAAGCCGCATAGAAGCTGAGCAAGCGTGCTCTTTCCTGCGCCCGTTCCGCCGATAATTCCGAGGGTTTCGCCGCGGCGGATCCTGAAGGAAATATCCGAAAGCGATGGCTCCTTTGCGCCGGCATAGGTGAAGGAAACGCCGCTGAATGCGATCGCATCCTCGCCCTCGCCCGCCGTGGTCTGCGTGCCGTTTTTCTGGGAATTTTCGGTTTCCAGAATTCCCTCAATGCGCTTGGCGGAGGCAAGAGCCTTGGTGATATTGATGATCATATTCGCGAGCTTGATCAGCTCAACGAGGATCTGCGACATATAGTTATAAAGCGCGATCACGGCGCCCTGCGTGAGGATGCCGAGCTCCACGCGGATCGCCCCCGTATAGATCAGAGCGGCGATTGCAAGGTTGATAATAACGAAGGTGACGGGATTCAAAAGCGCGGAAATTTTGCCAACGCGCACCTGCTCGGCGGCAAGCGCCTCGTTCTTTTCACCGTAGCGGCGGATCTCTGCCTTCTCCTCGGTGAAGGCGCGCAAAACTCTCGTTCCGTCAAGGTTTTCGCGCGTTGCCAAAAGCAGGCGGTCGAGCTTGCCCTGCACCTTTTTATAAAGCGGCATCGAGATCAGCATAATCCCGAAAACAACGATGGAAAGAAGAAAAATGGCCGCCACAAAGAGCAGAGCGGATTTTGCATCCACGAAGAAGGCCATTATCATCGCGCCGAAAACAACGAAGGGGGAGCGCAAAAGCAATCGAAGCCCAAGGTTCACGCCCGCTTGCACCTGTGCGGTATCGGCCGTCAGTCTCGTGATCAGCGTGGAGGTTCCGAGCCGATCGGTTTCTCTGTAAGAAAGCGATTGGATATGTGAAAACAGCGAAAGTCGAATGCGCGTCACGAAGCCAACGGCCGCCTTTGCGGCAAAAAACTGCGCAATCACGGAAAAGAAGAGACCAACGGCGCCGAAGAGAACGAGGATCAGCGCCATTTTTAAAACGAAGGGGCGGTCTGTGCCTGCTATGCCCTTGTCGATCATCGCGGCAACCACGAGGGGAACGAGAAGCTCCAGCGTTGCCTCAAGTAGCTTAAAGAGCGGGCCGAGAATGCATTCCTTCTCGTAGCCCCGCATATGTTTGAGAAGCTTTTTCAAAGAGAAGTTCTCCTTTTTGTTTGTAAACCGCGCGCGCCGAGGGCTGAAAGCGAAAAACCTCGGCGCGCTTTTTTTAGTCAGATATCAGATAGAGGAAACCTCGATGCCGTAGGAGAAGCTTGCCACCTCTCCTGCATTCAGGCGGCACATATGGCCGCGCGTTTCGAAGTTTTCGGGGGTGATGCCGTCTGCAGGAATGCCGGACCAGGGCTCGATGCAAACAAAGTCTGCGCCCTTGCCCATCATTCTCCAGATGCAAACGAAGGGGAGAGAGGCACTGCGCGAAACGGTAACGCGCTTGCCGCTCTTCTCGCAAACGAGCGAGACCTCAAGCGGAGCACCCTCAAGAATGAGCGTATCGGTTTCGGGGGTAGCGAAAAGCGCATCCGAAAGCGGGAGCTTTCCGTTTTCGAGCACAAAGCGCTCTGCCCCAGGATTTGCAAAGGAAACGTTTTGCAGATAATGAATGCCGCATTCCTCGATTCCCTTGAATTCGATATAGTGTCCCTCCAGCGTTTCCTCGGGGGAAACGGCGAGAGAAAGACCCGGATGGCCGCCAAACATAAAGGGAAGCGCCTTTTCGTCCGTGTTCTTCACGGTAGCCTCCATAAGAAGCTTCTTGCCCACCAGCGTGTAGCAAACCGTCAGCTCAAAGGCAAAGGGATATTTTTCAAGCGTTTTTTCGCTCTCGGTTGCCTTGAAAACGATGCGGCTCTCCGATTTTTCAAAAACGGTCAGCGGGAGCTTCGGCAAAAAGCCGTGCCCCGGCATTTTGTAGGTTTTTTCGCCGTAGGCGTAGCATCCGTCCTTGATCTCTCCGCAAATGGGGAAAAGCAGAGGAGCCTTGTCCTCCCAGATTGCGGGATCGGCGCGCCACATATATTCCTTTCCGTCCTTATCGCGGATCGAAAGCGTTTCGCCTCCGATGTCCGAGAGTGTGGCCGAAAGGTATTCGTTTTGAATGATATATTCCATAGCCTTGCCTCAGTGCTTTTTCGTGTCGATCTCGTTTTTGATCTTTGCGATGAATTCATCCACGGTGAATTTGCCGCCCTCGCCCTCAACGCGCGCACGGACAGTCACAGTGCCGTTTTGCATCTCCTCGTCGCCAACAACGATCATATAGGGAACCTTGGACATCTGTGCCTCGCGGATGCGGTAGCCGAGCTTTTCGTTTCTGTCGTCAAGCTCTGCGCGGATGCCTGCGGCCTTCATCTTGCTTGTAACCTCTGCCGCATAGTCTGCAAAATCGCCAACAACGGGGATCACGGTTGCCTGCGTGGGCGCAAGCCAAACGGGAAGTGCACCCGCATACTTCTCAAGAAGAAGAGCAAGCGTTCTCTCGTAGCATCCAAGGGAGGTTCTGTGAATGATGTACGGGGTCTTCTGCGTGTTGTCGCGGTCGGTGTATTCCATTCCGAATTTCTTTGCAAGAAGCATATCTACCTGAATGGTAACGATCGTGTCCTCCTTGCCGAAAACGTTCTTGCACTGAATGTCAAGCTTCGGGCCGTAGAACGCCGCCTCGTCAATACCGATAGCGTAGTTATCTCTTCCGAGATAGGTGTCAAGAAGCTCGCCCATTATAGCCTGCGCTTCGTTCCACTGTTCAGGAGTACCCTCGTACTTGTCGGTACGCTTTGGATCCCACTGCGAGAAGCGGAAGGAGCAGTCCTCCCAAAGACCTATCGTTTCCAGAACGTGCTTTGCAAGGTCAAGACAACCCTTGAACTCCTCTGCAAGCTGGTCGGGACGGAGAATGAGATGTCCTTCGGAAATGGTGAACTGTCTTACTCTGATAAGACCGTGCATCTCGCCCGAATCCTCGTTTCTGAAAAGGGTAGAGGTTTCGCCAAGACGCATGGGAAGCTCTCTGTAAGAGCGCTTTTTGTTAAGGAATACTTGATACTGGAAGGGGCAGGTCATAGGACGAAGCGCGAAGCACTCCTTGGTGTAGTCGCCGGGGACGCCCATAACGAACATGCCGTCAAGATAATGGTCCCAGTGTCCCGAAATCTTGTAAAGCTCGCGCTTTGCCATAAGGGGAGTTTTCGTAAGAAGGTAGCCCCTCTTCTCCTCCTCGTCCTCAACCCATCTTTGAAGGCGCTGTATAGTTCTTGCGCCCTTCGGCAAAAGAATGGGAAGACCTTGACCGATAGAGTCAACGGTTGTGAAAAATTCAAGCTCGCGTCCGATTTTGTTGTGGTCGCGTTTAAGAGCCTCCTCCTGTTGAAGAACGTATGCGTTAAGCTCGTCCTTCGAGGGAAAGGCGATTCCGTATACTCTTTGAAGCATTTTGTTATTTTGGTCGCCCTTGTAATATGCGCCCGTGCACTGCGTCAGCTTGAACGCCTTAACGGCGCCTGTCGTATGAAGGTGCGGGCCTGCGCACAGGTCAATATATTCGCCCTGCTTATAGAAGGTGAGCACGGCGCCGTCGCCAAGCTCCTCTATTCTCTCAACCTTGTAGGGCTCGTCAAGCTCACGCATGAGCTTTATTGCCTCATCCTTTGAGAGAACGCTCTTTTCGATAAGCAGATTTTCCTTAACGATTTTCTTCATCTCCGCCTCAATATTTTTGAGTATTTCGGGAGTAAAGGAAACCTCGGAATCAAAATCCTGGAAAAATCCCGTGTCGGTAGCGGGACCTATGGTTTGCTTTGTATTCGGGTAAAGTCTTTTAACCGCCTGCGCCATAATGTGCGCCGCTGTGTGACGGAAAACCTCCTTACCCTCCTTATCCTTGTAGGTATAAAGGGAGACGTCAGCATCACCCGAAACCTTTGTCGAAAGCTCGGTGAGCGCTCCGTTAACGCGGCAGGTAAGAACCTCTCTTGAAATTATGCCGAGGCTTTGCGCAGCCTCGTAAACCGAGACCTCTCCTGAAAATTCATAAACCTCGCCTGTTGAAAACTTGATTTTTGACATGATGTATTCTCCTTGTGATAATTTTTCAAAAATAAAAAAAGCCCACTCCCAAAGCCAAAAAGGCATTCGGGGTGAGGACTAAGTCCCGCACGGTTCCACCCGAGCGATTAACTCATTTTTATAAAATTTTCGCCTATGGCGCGCGGGCGGTATCAGCCGGTTGCTAGGTCCGCCATTTCAGCTGTCGGCGGCTCTCTGTGCATAGCATGTCACGGTGACGTGTTCCACTAAAAAATATATTATCATAAATATAACGCCTTGTCAAGCATTTTATTTAATATATTTTTGCGCGAGTATTTACTTTTTACGCCGCGTGTGCTAAAATATAATAAAATCTGTCATTTTGTTGTATGACAGTAAAGGCAAGAGGGGGAAATCCAAGGTGAAAAACCAGCGTTTTATAAGCGAGCACAGATATGAGCCCGTGGTGTATTATTGCAATATAGATAAGGACTTAGTGCCGGGCACAAGGTTCGGTCCTGTGCGCCGCGACGTTTTTTTGTTTGAGTGTTGCAGTCAAGGCTACGGCGGGATTATAATAAACGGCAAGCAATTTGATATAACTCCGCGATGCGCCTACTTTCTTTTCCCCGGTGATGACGTCACGCACCTTACCGACAGTAAATTTCCGCGAGAGGGATATTTTTGCGCTGTGTCGGGTCTTCAAATCGAATCAGAGCTTAAACGCGCGAAAATCACTTCCGAATCTCCATTTGCGCCCCCTGAGGTGTTTGACGAAATATACTTGCATTTAAAGGAGCTTTACGACACGCGCGATGAGGCTGACTACGGCGCAGACCTCCGCCGCACAGCCCATATATACAATATTCTCGGCGCGCTATTGCGCACGGGCGCGGCGGTGGATAAAAACACCTGGATACAAAAGGCGATAGGATATATGGAAAGAAACTATTACAACCCTATTTCCGTTTCCGAGATTGCATCCGCAATAGGACTTGACCGAAGCTATTTTTCAACTCTCTTCAAGGAGCAGACAGGCATGTCGCCGCACTCCTACCTAACGGGAATGCGTATAAAAAAGGCGGAGGCAATGATAAAAGAAGGCGAGAACACGATGGCAAGAATAGCCGAGGCTGTCGGTCTTGACCCTCAAAACTTCACGCGGCTCTTTCTCCGCGAGGTCGGCATGACTCCGCTTCAATATAAGAGAAGGGAAAAATAAAACGAAAGCAATCGCAAGCGAGCTCGGTACTGCACCGAGCTCTTTTTTTGGGGGGATTTTCTTAATCCAAAAAACAAGGTCTAAGTAGGGCAACCTTGACATGCTCTCTGAAATATGGTATACTCATGACACAACAGGCTCGCCTAATCGGATTGCTGACGGAGAAGCCGCGGCTGCTGCTTTCGGAGCAAAGTTAGGAGCGGAAAAGACAATTTATCAAGAGATCTGATAAAAGGAATTGGGAATTCGTAAAAAACTTTCAAATAGGAGACTGCATATGTACAAAATATTTGTTCGATTTACAATACAAGGTGATGAATTAGATGTAAGTGGGATGCTTAACGATATTCCAATTCAGGCCGACGTCTTCATTAAAGGAGCCCCCGTTATTACTAGATTCAATAACGGAAATAAAACACAAAAGACGAATCGGTGGGTATATTCTATTGAGTCTCAAGGCGACGGTGTAAACTCCGTTTTGCAAAGAATGAGAAAAGAATTACACTCATACAAAGATAAGCTTGCCCAATATACGAAAAAACATGCGTCACTGTTGGACATTGTCATTTATGAAAATTCGGATAAGCCATTGACAAAGTTTAATCTTTCTCTTTCAAAAACAAATTTAAAATTTGTAGTCGAGTTAAACACCAAGGTCAGTTTAACTGTATTCGATTGGTAATTATGTATATGTTTGCATCACA
>JAZTWU010000046.1:0-14741 GCA_045636085.1 Eubacteriales bacterium | reverse complement strand
ATTTTTTATTTGCTATCGCCGCTCGCTTCCTCTCGCCGTACATTTGTACGACTTCGGGGCGCGATCGACGATTTCTGCTCAAACCTCGGCGGGGCTCGCCTCCCCGAGCGCTCTTTGCTCCGTGCCTCCCTTCAGCAAATGCCCCGACGAGGGTTTGGCATAATCGCAAATAAAAAATGTGTCCTATAAGTATAAAAAGGGGGAGAGCTTTTTTCTCTCCCTTTTTCTTTTAGCCCCAAAATTAAGGTTGAAAAACTGCGTTTTTCTCCTTTTTATTTGAATTTTTCTTTGTGTGAGCTTGGTAAAGCACAAAAATTTTTAAGGGGGCACAAAAAAAGCCTTCCCCAGAGGGGGAAGGTGGCAGCCGAAGGCTGACGGATGAGGTGTCATAAACCCCAAAAAAAGCTCCTCATCCACCGCTATCGCGGTCCCCCTTCTCCCGCAGGAGAAGGCGATTGATAATGCTCCCAAAGCAAACAAAAAGGACAGAAAGTATCGCTCTCTGTCCTCCTGCCTGTAGGTAACGTATTTTATAAAACTTTAAAGCTGTCCTTAAGGGCACGTCCCGTTGTGCTCTCCTTTTTCTTTTAGCCTTCGTATCTTTCGAGGAATTTCTTGACGATCTTATAGGATCGCTCGGCGGCGAGGCCGAGGAAGGTGGGGTAGTCCATATGAGAGGAGCCGTCGGCGCTATCGGAGATCGCGCGCAGGATGGCGAAGGGCGTGGCGTTCAGGTAGGCCGCGTGGGCAACCGCGCCGCCCTCCATTTCGCAGGCGATCGCGCCGAAGGCGCTGACGATGCGCGCCTTTTGCTCGGCGGAGGCAATGAATTGGTCGCCCGAGGCGATGCGGCCGCCAAGGGCGCGTGCGCCTTCCTCGCGGGCGATGGTGAGGAGAAGCTCGGCGGCGCGCTTGTCCGCCTCAAAATAGATCTTGTTGATGCCGCTGATCAGGCCAACGGGATCGCCAAGGGGCGAGGTGTCCATATCGTGCTGGAGCGCCTCGGTGGCAACGGCAACGTCCGTCACGGAGAGGTCGGTCGTCAGCGTTCCCGCAACGCCCGTATGCAAAAGCAGGGCGGGGCGATAGGTGAGGATCATCGTTTGGGCACAGATTGCGGCGGCAACCTTGCCGATGCCGCATTTGGCAAGCACAACGGCGCGCCCTGCGATCCTTCCTTTATGGAATGTGAAGCCGCCGATCTGCTCGCTTTGCTTTTCCGTCATATCCCGAAGCAGGGCTTCGAGCTCAATATCCATAGCGCCGAGAATTCCGATCATTTTCAGTTCTCCTTTTTCGTGGGGTATTCAAAGGTCATTTCTCCGCGCGCAAGGATCGAAAGATACCGCGCGCACTCGGTTTTTGCAAGCGGGAGCGAGAGGTTGATATAGTTGCCGCATTCCTTGCGCGCCCTACCAAACATCTCGCCCTCGTGCGAAACGATGGCGCGGAGCACGGAGAGGATCACGCGTGCAACGGTCTCCTTCGCGCAGTCGCGCACGAGCAGGTAAAAGCCCGTCTGACAGCCCATTGGGCCGAAATAAAGCACCTTTTCGCCGATCTCGGAGGCGCGTACGTAGGTGGCAAACATATGCTCCACGGAATGCATCGTGGCATTGTCCATTAGCTCGCCGCTGTTGGGGGTACGGGTGCGCAGATCGTAGGTCGTCACCTCGCCGTCAATGCGCGAGATATAAACGCCCGGCTTGATCAGGTCGTGATCCACGGTGAAGGATGCAATGCGGGGAATGTCGTTCATAGAAATCTCCTTTTGAGTTGAGAAAATGAAAATTTGCGCGCAAGAAGAATGGGCTTGGATTGAATCCCGGGCTTTGCTTGCGGTTGGACTATATCGCAGGTACGAAATTTTCGGAACCGCCTGTGGCGGCTTTTGGACTTAGGCTCCAAAAGCGAAAATTTGTGTGCGAGTAGAAAAAGTTTAGCTTAAAAAATAAGCTTAACTCGCACTTAGGCGCGTTTCCACGCCTTGCGCGAGAAGAGCGCGAGGATGGGGAAGATCTCCAGTCGCCCTGCCAGCATATCCAGCATCAGGACGATCTTGGAGAAATCGCTGAAGCCTGCGAAGTTGCGCGTTGGGCCAACGGCCTCGAGGCCGGGGCCGATATTATTGAAGCAGGCGATCACGGCGGAGAGATTCGTCGTTGTTGAAAATCCGTCCAGCGAAATGATTAAAAAGCTACCGATGATGATGAGAAGATAAGCGCCGAGGTAGGCCATTGCGCCCGAAACGATCTTTTCATCCACGGCCTTCTTGTTGATACGGATTACGGCGATCTTCTGCGGATTCTGCACGCGGCCGATGTTGCGGATAAAGCTCTTCACAACGAGGAGCACACGCGCGCATTTGAAGCCGCCGCCCGTGGATCCCGCGCAAGCGCCAACCAGCATCAGCACGAGCAGAATCGCCTTGGAGAAGGACGGCCATAGGTCGTAGTCCACGGTGGCAAATCCCGTCGTCGTGATGATCGATGTAACCTGAAAGAAGGCGTGGCGAAGCGTTTCGCCGAGCGTTGCATACATAGAGCGGATATTTAGCGTGATTAAGAGCACCGCGCCGCCGATCAGCGAAAGATAGAGGCGAAGCTCCTCATCCCTCAGGATGCCGAGGATGTTTCTGAAAAAGAGAAGGTAGAAGCAGGAGAAATTCACGCCGCAAAGCAGCATAAAGACGGCCGTGACGGTTTGCACATAGGGCGAATAGCCCGCAAGGCTATCGTTTTTGATGCCGAAGCCACCCGTGCCCGCCGTGCCGAAGGAGGTGCAGATCGCATCAAAGACCGGCATATCCACAACGAGGAAAAGGAAGCAAAGCACGGTTAAGATCAGGTAGCAGAGGTAGAGAATCAGCGCCGTTTTGCGCATACGGGAAACGAGCTTGCCAACCGAAGGGCCTGCGGATTCCGCGCGCAGAAGGTGCACCGTGAATCCCTCGTTTTTTCCGCCGACGGGAACGAGCGCCATCAGGAAAACGAGCACGCCCATACCGCCGATCCAATGCGAGAAGGAGCGCCAATAAAGCGTGGCGCGCGAAAGCGCCTCCACGTCGGCACAGATCGAGGCGCCCGTCGTTGTGAAGCCCGAAACCATTTCGAAGAGCGCGTCCACATAAGAGGGAATGTCATCTCCGATAAAGAGCGGAAGTGCGCCGAAAAGGCAAAGAAGAATCCAGGAGAGGCCAACGCAAACGAGGCCCTCCTTGGCAAAGAAGTCATTTTTCGCGTGGCGGCAGAGGAAGAGAAGCGCACCGCCAAGAACGGCACAGATCGCGGCCGTGATGCCGAAGCCGAGAGCCACCTGCCCATCCTTGTCCGCAATCGCAAGACCGAGAGAGGGGAGCATAAAGACGGCTTCGAGGCAGAGAATGAAGCCGAAAAGTCGGCCCATCATTTTATAGTTCATATTGGTATCAACTGCCTTTGAAATTTATTTTTTGCAAACAATTGTTTTCGAATTGTGAAAACATCAGGCGAAAATGTCATTCAATTCGAAGATTCCCGCCTCGGAAGGGGCAACGACAACAACGAAGTCGCCCGCAACGAAGCGGCTCGATCCGTCGGGGATCTGCGCCTGCGCACCGTGCGTGATGCCTGCGATAAGGATGTTTTTCTTCAGGCGGATGTCGCGGAGCATTTCGCCCGTATGCAGGGTGCTTTCCGTGACGAGGAATTCCGATGCCTCAACGGCGCCCTCGGCCAAGGAGTGAACGGTGATGGCCGCGCCTGCCTGATGGTTCATTGCGCGCACGTAACGGAGCACCGTGCTGGAGCAGAGCTTGCGCGGGCAGATCACACTGCCGACGGGCAGAGTGTCAAGAATTTTCGAGTCGTCCACGTGGGAGAGCTTGGTGATTACCTGCGGAACGCCCCAGCTTGAGCCGTAAACCGAAACGAGCATATTGAGCTCGTCAAGGTCGGTCAGGGAAACGAGCGCATCCGTCTCCTTCATTCCCTCACTTTCAAGAAGCGTTCTGTGCGCCACATCGCCGCAAACGATCTCGGTATGCGGCAAAAGCGCGGCCAGCGAGCGGCAACGCTCGCCGTCCTTTTCGATGATCTTGGTATCCACGCCGCTCTTATGCAGGATCTCGGCCAGATAATAGCTGATGCGGCTTCCGCCGATCAGCATCGCCTGCTTTGCCTTGTGCGTGACGATTTTGAGGTTTTTCAGCATCAGTGAGAGATTTTCGCTCGGTGCCGTAACGAGGAGGCGGTCGCCCTCGCGGAGAACGAAGGAGCCCTTCGGCACAATCGGCTCACCCTCGCGCAAAACGGCGCAGACCAGCACCTTGCATTTCACGAGCGCGGGAAGCGCGGAGAGTGCCGTGCCGCAGAGCGGATGGTTTTCTTCAAGCCGAAGCTCCACGATCTCGGTGCGCCCCTTGGCAAAGGTGTCTCGTTGCAAAAATCCGGGGAAGCGGATAAGGCGCGCAATTTCCTCGGCGGCCTGCTTTTCGGGGTTGAAAAGCATCGAAATGCCGAAGTCTGCGCGCAGATGGATGGCGCTGTCGATGTATTCGGGATCGCGAATGCGCGCGATCGTGTGCACGCGATGGTTCAGGGCGTGTGCGGTGACGGAGGTGAGAAGATTGACCTCGTCGTTGCCCGTGGCGCAGATCAGCAGATCGGCGCTCTCAATGCCCGCATCCCGCAGGGCGGGAACGGTGGCGGCATTGCCGCAAACGGCGATCACATCGTGCAGACTCACGCAGGCCTCAAGCACATCCGCCTGCGTATCGATCAGCGTGACCTCGTATTTTTCGGCACAGAGCTGGGCGGCGAGCGTTTCGCCAACCTTGCCTGCTCCCGCAATGATGATTTTCATAAGGATTCCTCCTTTTCACTTAGATCCTCTGAGTGTAATTCTTGAAATATCGAAAGGCCGAGGGGAGCGCATAGGTCGTGGAAAGCTCCTCGGCCGTCGCGAAGATCAGCCCCTCGATCGGGGCGGTGAGCTCCACGGCGTAGCCCCGCATATGCCATTCAAGATGCGTGAAAATATGCGTCGCCTCGCCGACGGGGGTGATGGCGGAAAAGCAAACGCCTCTTTTTTTAAGCAGAGCCGCAGTTTCCTCTGCGGAAAGCGCTTCTTCCTCGGCGGCGAATTCATAAAGTCCTGCAAGCAGGCCGCTCTCGGGGCGCTTACGGATGCCGTATTTTCCCTCGTAGCGGTAAAGAAGGAGCGTGCGCTCCAGAATTTTTCTCGGCTTTTTTGCGCTTTTTGCGGGGAGCAGGTGGGCGATGCCGCCGCGCCTTGCCTCGCAGATCTCCTTCAAGGGGCAGATTTCGCACCGAGGCTCTCCGCCCGGAATGCAAACGGCCTCGCCAAGCTCCATCAGTCCCTCCGTGAAGAGTGCGGCGCGCGCGCCCGTGGGGTAGATTTCATCCAGCGCGGCAGAAAGCGCGCGCTTGGTTGCCTCCTTGGAAATATCGGCATCCGAGCCGAGCAGGCGCATACAAACGCGCAAAACGTTGCCGTCCACGGCAGAGGCCGGCTCCAAAAATGCCATCGAGGCAATGGCACCCGCCGTATAGTCTCCGATGCCCGCAATCGTGCGAAGCTCGCTTTTTTTGTGCGGCAGGTGGCCGCCGAAGCGCTCCATTACCTGCATAGCGCCCTTTTTGAGGTTGCGGGCGCGGCTGTAATAGCCAAGGCCCTCCCAGAGCTTCATCAGCCGATCGTCCTCCGCCTCCGCAAGCGCCGCCACGGTCGGAAATGCGGCCAAAAAACGCTCGTAATAGGGCAAAACGGCGGCGGTACGGGTTTGCTGAAGCATTACCTCGGAGATCCAGATGCGATAAGCGTCGCGGTTTTCGCGCCAGGGGTAGTCCTTTTTGTTTTTCTCATACCATAGGCAAAGCGGCGCTATGGCAGAGCGAAGAATAGAATCTTCCATTTTTTCTCCTTTGAAAAAAGAAAGAGTGAAAGTCGTATCTAAAAATGCTGATATGTAAATTTAAATTTACAGAACAACAGGGAAAAGCCACATAAGCAGGAGGGGAAGGAAGATCGCAGGCACCATATTGGCGGTTTTCACCTTCGTCATCCCCAGCATATTCGTTCCGATGAGAAGGATGATCAGCGATCCCGTCACGGACATATAGGTCAGCCCCGCCGCGGGGAGAAAATCTGCCGCAAGGAAGCCGATGAGGGCGATGCCGCCCTGATAGATAAGAAGGGTGAAGGCCGAGAGCGCACAGCCGATGCCGAGCGAGGTTGCCATCACGAAGCAGGAGATCGCGTCGATCACGGATTTTGCAAGAAGGATATCGGGCTTGCCGATTGCATCAAAGATCGCGCCGTTGACGGCCATTGCCCCGATGCAGAAGAGCAGACTGCAGGCAACGAAGCCCTTTGCAATGCCGCCCTGCTCACCGCCGTGCCCCAGCCTTTTTTCCACGAAGGCGCCGAGGCGGTTCATCTGCCGATCCAGATCCAAAAGCTCGCCGATCAGCGTTCCAAGGCCCATCGAGAGGATCATAATCAGAATTTTCACGAGGCCTGCCGCAAGAAAGGAGTCTTGCTGCACGGCGGGTGCGGCCTCCATAATGCCGTCAATACCGATGAAGATCACGCAAACGCCCATCGCGTTCATAACCGCGGCGGAAATGCGCTCGGGAACGCCCTTTTTAAGAAGCGAGCCAAGCACGCCCGCGATCAGAACGGCGGCGAAGTTCACGATTGTGCCAAGAAAGGGAAAAGACATAAAATCACCTGATTTCTTAAAGGGTTTTTAGGGGTTATTTCGGCATCTCTGCCGTTTCTTCTCCGTGCAGGCAAAGGAATTCCGTTCCGCAGAAGAGATAGTGTCCGTAAAAGCGGATGCGCGCCGCTGAGAGCGCGGTCAAGACCGCCTTCGTCATGCGCATATCGTCGGCGGAGGGGGTGAGATCGCCGCCCGGGTGGTTATGCAAGAGGTAAACGCCGCGCGCACCTGCGCGGATGGCAAGCTCCAGAATTTGTCTGGGGATCACGCCCGAGCTGTTCACCGAGCCGATGGAAACGGTGTGGCGCGAGAGCATCCGCCCCTGCCCGTCCGTGAGAAGCACGTAAACGGTTTCCTGCCCGCAGTCGAGGTAAAGCGCGCCGAAATGGCGGGTGAGCACCGCCTCGTCCACCGCATCGCCCTCGCGCAGAGAATCGGTCGTTCTCCGCAGAAAAAGGCTCAGGGAGAGGCGAAGATAGAGCGCCGCCGCCTCGCCGACCTCGGAGATCAGCATTGCGGGGCTTGCCGTTAAAAGCTTTGTGAGCGTTCCGAAGGTGGAAAGAAGCCTTTTTGCGATCTTGGCGGCCTCCTCCTCGGAATAAACGGTGCGGTAAAGCGAAAGGAGAACCTCCTCGGCGCTCGGATTTTTGAGGCTTTCGTTCATCATAGCGTAAGCGTTGCCTCCTTGGATCTTATGAAGCTGCGCACGGCGTCGCCCATCGGAAGGTCGGGAGAGAAGCGCTTATGGAAGCCAACGAAGCTTTTGCCGCTGACAATGAAGTGCTCCAGCAGAAAAACGCCGCAGTCCGAAAGCTCGCGGTCAATCAGTCCGAGAGAAACGATGTCCGAATGCGTGGGATAGGCGGGGCCGTGCAGATGGTTATGCGCCAAAACGACGACTGAGGCACCCAGCGCCACGGCGCGCGTGATGATGGGCGCGGCGTGCACACCCGCAGAGCCGAAGTCTAAGGCCGCGACCTCCTGTGTCAGGATCGGGTGCATTTTTGCATCCAGAAGCATTGCCACGGTGGCCTGCGAATCCCGCTCCGCAAAATAGGAAACGAAGTGCGAGCCGAGCCTTTTGTAATTATCAAAGCAGATCTTGTTTTTCTCCCACCTCGGCGCGGATGCAAAAAGCGCGGCGGCGCGGCCGTTTTCGATCAGAAGGTCGGCGGTTTTCTCTCCAATGCCCGCAACAGAGCAAAGCTCCTCCCTCGTCGCCGCGAAAACGCCCTCTAAGGAGCCAAAGCGATCGATCAGTGCGTGCGCGATCGGGTTGGTGTTGATATGTGGAATGGCGTGAAACAAAAGAAGCTCAAGAAGCTCGTGCGATTGCATCGCCTCCGCACCGTCGCGCAGATAGCGCTCCCGCATACGGGCTCTGTGTCCTTTATGGATGAAAGACATATCAAACGTCCTTCTCTGCGCTCTCGGCGCCCTTTTTCGGCTCCTCATAGTGCGGAAGGTAGCCCTTGGGCTTCTTCACGCGGAGCATATGGATGGGAAGTCCCTCGGCAACGAAGCCGCGCTCGTATTCGGTCATCACGTTGCCCTCGGCATAGGGGGATGCGTGAAGGTCACGCGTGACGACCTCGGGCACGAGATCCACGGAGGCGATCTCCTCTAAAGAGAAGTCGAAAAGCGGCACGTTGTCGGTTTTAAAGCAAAGCTCTCCGCCCTCGCAAAGGAGGGTGAAATAAAGAGCGAGGTATTTTCTGTACGTCAGGCGGCGCTTGAAGTAGCCCTTCTTGTGCCACGGGTCGGAGAAGTTGAGGAAGATCTTGTCCACGGCGCCCTCTGCAAACCAAGCAGGGAGATTGTCCGCCCCGTCAATGATGAAGTGCAGATTTTTCGGTCTTTCGCCCTCGTCTGCCTTCTCGGTGGCGATCACGATGCAGTCCTTCACTCTCTCCATTGCAAAGTAGTCGGCCTCGGGATTGCGCCTTGCCATTTCGATGGCGAAGCCGCCCTTGCCTGCGCCGATCTCAAGATAGATACTGCGCCCCTCGGTGCGTTCGATGGGGGAAGCGGGGCATTCAAGCACTAACCCCTCGTGCGAGGCAAGGCGCGCGTCTGCGTTTTTCTTTTTTCTCATTCGCATAGAGCGTCAGTCCTCCTTTTCCTCGTCGCGGGAGAATTCCGCAAGCTTTAAGTCGGGGTTGTCCTCCATTACCCAGCGGATGGCCCATTCGCTGGTGAAGATAAGGAGATTTTTGCCGCGGAAGTCCTGCACCCATTTCGTATCGTGCGAGAGCTTCAGCGTTTTCGGATCGGTGTCTCCCTCGATCCAGCGGATCTGCTGGTAGGGCAGGGGACTGCGGCGAAGGTCACAGCCGTATTCGTTTTTGATGCGGTGCTCCAGCACCTCGAACTGAAGAACGCCGACAACGCCGACGATCACGCGCTCAAGACCTGCACCCGGCTCGAAGAAGATCTGGATCGCACCCTCCTGGGCGATCTGGTTCATTCCCTTGGCAAATTGCTTGCGCTTCATCGAATCCACCTGCTCGACCATTGCAAAATGCTCGGGCGCGAAGACGGGGATTCCCTCGAATTTCGTTTTTCTGCCCTTTTCGCAAACGGTGTCTCCGATAGAGAAAACACCCGGATCGAAAACGCCGATGATGTCGCCCGCATAGGCCTCGTCGATCACCTCGCGCTCCGCCGCCATCATCTGCTGGGGCTGGGAAAGGCGGAAGGCCTTTTCGCCCTGCACGTGGAAATATTCCTTGCCGCGCTCGAATTTGCCCGAGCAGATACGCATAAAGGCAATACGGTCGCGGTGCGCCTTATTCATATTGGCCTGAATCTTGAAAACGAAGGCCGAGAAATTTTCGTCAAAGGGATCGATATGCTCTCCGCCTGCCGTGCGGGGCAGGGGCGAGGTCGTCATCGCAAGGAAGTGCTCAAGGAAGGGCTCGATGCCGAAGTTGTTCAGCGCAGAGCCGAAGAAAACGGGGGAAAGCTTTCCGTGGCGCACCTTTTCAAGGTCAAAATCGAAGCAGGCTCCGTCCAGAAGCTCCACCTGCTCGCAAAGCTCCTCGCGGCGCTTTTCGCCGATCAGCTCGTCGAGCCTTGCGGTGTCCGTGATGTCGCAATCGATACCGCGGATGCGCTCGCGGCCGCGATGCGCGTTGTCAAAGGAGAGGATGCTCTTCTTTTCGCGGTCGTAAACGCCCTTGAAATTTTGTCCGCAACCGATCGGCCAGTTCATCGGATAGGTGCCGATGCCGAATTCCTTCTCCAGCTCGTCGAGAAGATCAAAGGGGTCTCTTGCCTCGCGGTCAAGCTTATTGATAAAGGTGAATATCGGAATATCGCGCATAGCGCAAACCTTGAAGAGCTTGCGCGTCTGCGGCTCGATACCCTTCGCCGCATCGATCACCATCACGGCGCTGTCCGCCGCCATCAGCGTGCGGTAGGTGTCCTCGGAGAAGTCCTGGTGGCCGGGAGTGTCCAGAAGGTTGATGCAAAAGCCCTCGTATTCGAACTGCAAAACCGAGGAGGTGATCGAGATACCTCTCTGCTTTTCCAGATCCATCCAGTCGGAAACGGCGTGCTTATCGCTCTGCTTGCCCTTCACCGTGCCCGCCTTCTCAATGGCACCGCCGTAAAGAAGAAACTTCTCGGTCAGGGTGGTTTTACCCGCGTCGGGGTGGGAAATGATGGCGAAGGTGCGCCGTCTTTCAATTTCGCTTCTGAGATTTGCCATAGATGTTTTTGCTCCTGTTTTTTAGGTTTGCCCGATTTTCGCTTGCGGTTTTTTCTTCGGTTTTTTGCCAAGAAAACGGCGAATTCTCCTATATATTTTCCGCTCCCGCGCTCGGGCGATATATTTACAGTATAACATTATAGCACTTCTTTAAATAAAAAGCAACCCCCTTTTTTCGGCCGAGGCTCGAAAAAGGGGGTTGTAAGCAAGCTTGCAGATTCGCTTAGGCTTGATCGTGGCGGAGAATGAAATCCACGACGGGGGTGGGATCGGGGATGCCGTGGGGATGATGGTCTCCGCCGGGCTTGATATAAACCTCGATCGGCAGGCCTGCATCCTTATAGGCACGCTCAACGAAGATGCCGTTTTCGTGATAGGGAACAACGGTGTCGCTATCGCCCGAGGCCATCACGAGGGGGATCTTCTTTTCCACGAGCGAGGGGATCTTATCGAGGGGCATTGCGCGATAGGAAAGAAGCTCGGAGAGGCTTGAAAGGCCGAGGGCGGGAAGGATCTCGTTCAGCCAAGGCTTTTTCTCCTCACGGCCAAAGCCGCAGGGCCAGCTCATAAAGTTCACGACGGGCGCGTCGATATAAAGACAGCTGACAAGCTCGGGGTATCTCTCGGCAAAATAGAGCGCGATCATACCGCCACAGCTGAAGCCGACGGGAACGCATTTTTTGCGAAGTCCGTATTTTTCCTGCACATAGCGAACGAAGCGCGCCTTGCGGTCAAGGTCCTCCTTCTGGCCGAAGCGGGTATCGTTTTTCACAAAGCAGACGTGGTAGCCGCGCTCGAGAAGCGGAATCTCCGCCGCCTCGGGGAAATGATGCTGGTATTCGGTTTTCAGCACGAGACCGCCGCATTTCGTTTCCTCCTTGGGGAAAACAACGGTTGCCTCGTGGCCCTCAAAGATAAAATTTTCCGCAGAAAATCCATTCCATTCTTCCATAGTTTTTCTCCTTTATGTATAGAATTGTTTGCAAATATCTCAAAAAACAGTGTTGTGATTAGAAAACAAGCTGAACGAGAAGCATATAGGAAACGGTTCCGCAAACGATGGAAAGGAGCGTGTTTCGTCTCAGGATATGAAGAAGTGCGACGACCGCAACGGCAATCAGCTCGGGCAATCCGTAGGGATAGGCGAGGGGGCGCACATCCTTTAAGCAATAAACGACGAGCATTCCTATAATGGCATACGGCAGGTATTTTCCGAGAAATTGGATAAAGGCGGGGGTTTCCTTCTTTCCGAAGATCAGAAAGGGGAGCGCGCGCAGAGCATAGGTGATCACCGACATTATGACGATGGCGAGCACGGCGTGTGTCGTATTATTCACGGGGCGCCTCCTTTCTCTCCAGCGGGCGCCGCAGGAGGGCGAGGGCGAGAAGGATGACGAGCATCGCGGGGATCAGGAAGTTTTCCGAGCCGAAGATCAGAAGGCAGAGCAGGGCGCCGCCTGCGCCAACGAGCGCGGGTCTATGCTCCTTTTCCGAGAGCCAGCCCTCAACGAAGATGGTCACGAAGAGCGCCGTCATCACGAATTCGATGCCCTCCGAGGAGAAGGGAATGATTGCGCCTGCCAGCGAGCCGAGCACGCATCCCGTGATCCAATAGATATGGTTGAGAAGCGAGACGGCGAAATAATAGCTTTTTTCATCTGCGAAATCGGGGATATGCGAATGCGCGACGAGGGAATAGGTTTCATCGGTCAGCGCGTGCATCAGATAGAGCTTTTTTGCGCCCGTGCCGCGATAGCGATCGATGAGGGAAACGCCGTAAAAGAGATGCCTTGCCTGCACCATCAGCGTCGTGACCGCCACGGTCAGAAGCGGCGTGCCGCTCGAAATCAGCGAAACGCCGACGTATTGCATTGAGCCTGCATACATAAAAACGCTCATCAGAAGCGCCCAGAACACGCCATAGCCCGCAACGCGCAAAAGGATGCCGAAGCCGAGCCCCAGCACGAGGTAGCCCGCCATTACGGGAAGCGTGTGCAGAAGGGCGCGCTTATAGATTTTGAAATTCATAGAGATGCTTTCCGTCCTTTTATACGGTTCGATGCTTCTATTGTAGCACAAAGCGTGCGCGCGGTCAATGGGGGAAGGGAAAATTTCCGCGCCGCCCCCTTACCCCGAAAAGAATCCTTTTTCCCTCTTGCTTCTTTGCTTCTTTTGTGCTATAATGATGAACGGAATTTTGCATAGCCCCTCGGGGCGGAATGGAGACTGAATGAATATGAAAAAATCCTCGGTTGCGCTGGCCTATCTCGGCATCGGCGCGGTCGTTTTGATCTGGGGCGTGATCCCAACGGTGAAGAAAACGCTGATCGGCGGGCATTTTTCCGCCGCGGTTTATACGATGCTGACAACGCTTGCCAGCGCGATCGTTTTGCTTTTGCTCTCTGCGCGCAGGCTCAGGGCGCTGAACGCCTCGTATTTCAAGGTTGCGATCCCGACGGGACTTTGCGTGGCCGCCGCCGCTCTCGTGCAGGCGATCGCTTATAACTACGATGCCTCCCCCACGAAGCAAGCCTTTCTTGAAAATCTCTCCTGCATCGTCGTTCCTCTTCTGATGCTCCTGCTTGTCAAGAAAAAGCCGAGCGTGATGACGGCGGCCGCCGCCCTCATCTGTCTTGCCTCCTCCTTCGTGCTCGGAGACATTTTCTCCGTTGGCCTCTCGGCCTCGGTTTCGGATATTCTGAATGCCCTCGCAGGTGTTTTCTACGGTATCAACATCGCCTTCACGGGCATCTACGCAAAGAAGCTGGATGCCAAGCTTTACGTAATGATCCAGCTTTTCGTGCAGGCAATCTCCTCTGCGCTGATGGCCGTGCTCTTCCATTTCGTGCCCTTCGGCGGAAGCTATATCGATCCTTTCGTTTTCACGCCGAGGCTCGGCTCGATCCTTGCCGTGATCGGCGTCGGCATCCTCACCAATGCCGTTTGCTGGACGATCCGCACCTCGGCTATGAAGTATGTCAGCCCCAGTGCCGTGGCGGTCATTATGCCGTTCTCCGCCGTGATCACGGGCATCGTTGCTGTGATCTTCGGAATGGATCAGATTTCGTGGACGCTCGTCGTCGGCGCAATTCTTGGCCTTGCGGCCGCCCTGCTTTCTTCCTTCGGTGATCTGAAGGAAAGCAATGGGGAAGCACGAAAATAAAGCTAAATGCAAATAAAGCATAACAAAAACCGCCGTAAAAACGGCGGTTTTTGTGTTCTTCTCGAAAATTTACGAAAAAAAGGAAATACTTTTATGTTGCGGTTTCTTTTGAACAAATTATAACCTCTAAGGGCTTATTCAGCTTTTTTGCATATAGAATGACCGAGAGCGTTCCCTTGGAGCATCCGTCCCAAAAAACGATAAGCTTATCCGCAAGCTCCACGATTTTTTTGTTTCTGATAATAGGGGCGGCACGGCCGAAACGCGCGTATTCGGGAAGAATTTCGGTGAGTTTTATTTCGTTTTTCTTTGCATATTCTGCCGCGGAGCGGTCCACGCCGCGCGCGCCGCCGGATAGGATTTCATCTGCCGTTTCTTTTAGATATGCGCCGATCTTCACCGCTTGCAAGCTTCTTGATCCAACGATGGCAATTTTCATATCAAACCTCGATATAGATGCATTTTGAACATATTTTGTGTTCATACATCACATTTTAACACAAAATGAGTGTAAAGTAAATACATAATGTGTTTAAAATGAGGTTTATTTTATGAAGAGCTTATCAATCAGAATTGAAGAAGAAATGCTGGATAAATTGCATATCGTTGCCGATTACGAGGGGCGGAGTGCCAACAGTCAGATCCTTGTTTTGATCCGTGATCTGATTGAAGCCTATGAAGCCAAGCACGGGGAAATAAAAACCGGAAAGCGGTAAAATTTATTCGTCTTTTTCTTTGCAAGCAGAGCGGTTCGCGCCTCGCGCAGGCGTGCCGGAACAAAAAAGGGGCTGTCTCATTAAGAATCCAATAAAATCAAGGCAAAAAAGAGAAAAATGCAGTAAGATCTATAATCTTGGCGGATTCTTAATGAGAACAGACCGGGGGCGAACGGATTTAGAGGAGAAATCGTCGGATGACGAGTGAGAGGTGTCCAAAAGACGCCACACACTGATTTTTGTATCAAACTATATTCTTGGCGTCTTTGAAAAAACGCAAGCGTTTTTGTCATTAGATAAAGTTTTACGAGGAAACGGCGATAGAATAAAAACGAATTCAAACGGAGAAAACCGTAGGTTTTCAACCTCGATACCATTTAAATACCTATATAACAAAAGTGGAGGCACTACTTCAGTGTCTCCACT
>JAZTWU010000045.1:0-3637 GCA_045636085.1 Eubacteriales bacterium | reverse complement strand
CTTCGACCTGATCGCCAAGGTTGGCAACATTCCCGAAAGAGATATGTTCAACACCTTCAATATGGGCGTTGGTATGAGCGTTGTCGTTAAGAAGGAAGATGCCAAGAAGGCGCTTGAGATCCTCAAGGCAAACGGCACGGATGCCTATATCTGCGGTGAGATCATCGCATCCGAGGAAGGCGTGGTTCTCGTTTGATGAAAACAAGAATCGCTGTATTCGTTTCGGGTGGCGGAACCAATCTGCAGGCGCTGATCGATGCCTCGAAGGCCGGAAAAATTGCGGACGGAGAGATCGCTCTCGTTCTCTCCAGCAAGCCCGATGCCTACGCGCTGAAAAGAGCCGAGGCGGCAGGGATCCCCACCGCCGTGGTTTGCAAAAAGTGCTGCAAGGACAGCGCGGAATTTGAATCCGCCATTCTTGAGGCGCTGGAAAAAAGCGGCATTGAGATGATCGTGCTTGCGGGCTTTATGAGTATTCTTTCCGAAGACTTCACTTCCCGCTTCCCGAATCGCATCCTCAACGTTCACCCTTCGCTGATCCCCTCCTTCTGCGGTGCGGGCTACTACGGACTGCGCGTGCACGAGGCGGCGCTTTCCTACGGCGTGAAGGTGACGGGTGCCACGGTGCATTACGTAAACGAAATTCCCGACGGCGGGCAGATCCTTCTGCAAAAGGCCGTTGAGATCCGGGAGGGTGATACTCCCGAAATTCTTCAAAAGCGCGTGATGGAGGAGGCGGAATGGATTCTGCTTCCGCAGGCGACTGCAATGGTTGCTCATCGCATCAGAGACGAAAAAACGGAGAAATAACGATGAATATTTATGAAATCAAATCTATGGGCGAGCGCATTCAGGGCAACCCCTACGTTGGCCGCGGTATCGTGATCGGCAAGACGGCAGACGGAAAGTGCGCGGCAACCGCTTACTTCATTATGGGAAGAAGCGAAAACAGCCGCAACCGCGTTTTCACCAAGAAAAACGGCGATATTTATACCGAGCCCTTTGATGCCTCCAAGGTGGAGGATCCGAGCCTGATCATTTATGCGGCGCTCCGCTCCTATAAGAATCAGCTGATCGTTACCAACGGCGACCAGACGGACACCATTTACAAGGGTCTTGTTGAGGGAAAGGAATTCGAGAAATCCCTTCGCACCCGTGCCTTTGAGCCGGATGCTCCCAACCTCACCCCCCGCATCAGCGGCATTCTGAGCTTCACGAAGAATGATTTCACCTATAAAATGAGCATTCTCAAGAGCCTTGACGCAGAGGGAAGCGACTGCGCGCGCTACACCTTTGACTACCCCACCAAGGCGGGACTTGGCCACTTCATTCACACCTATGTGACCGACGGCAATCCCATTCCCACCTTCCAGGGTGAGCCCGAAAGAATCTCCATTCCCGACGATATCGATGCTTTCACGAGCGATATCTGGGAAAATCTCGATGCAAACAACAAGATTTCTCTCTACGTGCGCTACATCAACCTTGCAGACGGCACCTATACCGAGAGAATGATCAATAAAAACACCCTGTGAGGATGAAAAGATGAACAGCCTTTCTTTGAAATACGGTTGCAACCCCAACCAGAAGCCCTCTCGCATTTTTATGGAGGAGGGCGAGCTTCCCATTAAGATCCTTTGCGGAAATCCCGGCTATATCAACTTCCTGGATGCCTTCAACGGCTGGCAGCTCGTGAAGGAGCTGAAGGAAGCCACGGGTCTCGTTGCCGCTACCTCCTTCAAGCACGTGAGCCCCACCTCGGCGGCACTCGGTCTTCCGCTTTCCGCAGAGCTGAAGAAGGCCTGCTTTGTGGATGACATTGCAGGGCTTGACGAATCCCCGCTTGCCTGCGCATACGCAAGAGCCAGAGGAACGGACAGAATGTCCTCCTTTGGAGACTTTATTGCGCTCTCCGACGTTTGTGACGTGACCACGGCGAAGCTGATTGCACGCGAGGTTTCCGACGGAATTATCGCTCCCGGCTACACCGAGGAGGCGCTTGCCATTCTCAAGACCAAGAGAAAGGGCAGCTACAACATCATTGAGATCGATCCCGCTTACATTCCCGACCCCGTGGAAAAGAAGCAGGTTTTCGGCATTACCTTTGAGCAGGGCAGAAACAATTTCGAGATCAACAAAGCACTTCTTGAAAACGTTGTTACTGCCAACAAGGAGCTTCCCGAGGAGGCAAAGCGCGACCTTATCGTTGCGCTGATCACGCTGAAATACACCCAGTCCAACTCCGTTTGCTATGCAATCGACGGACAGGCCATCGGCGTTGGCGCAGGACAGCAGTCCCGTATTCATTGCACGCGCCTTGCAGGCACGAAGGCAGACACCTGGTTCCTTCGCCAGCACGAAAAGGTGCTTGCACTTCCCTTCCGTGAGGGTATGGGCAGAGCCGACAGAGACAATGTGATCGACGGCTACATCAACCAGAACGAGGAGGACGTTTGCGAGGAAGGAATCTGGCAAAGATACTTCACCAAGCGCCCCGAGCCCCTCACCGCAGAGGAGAAGAGAGCTTATCTTGACACGCGTCGCGGCGTTGCTCTCGGCTCGGATGCATTCTTCCCCTTCGGCGATAACATTGAAAGAGCGCACAGAAGCGGCGTTTCCTTCATTGCACAGCCCGGCGGCTCGATCCGCGACGATCTCGTGATCGAGGTTTGCGACAAGTACGGAATTGCAATGGCATTCACCGGAATGCGACTTTTCCATCATTAATATATATACTGTGCCCCGCGGCGATCTGCATCGGGGCCGGTGCTTTGATTACGGATACATCCCATCAAACAAAACAGGAGCTTTTCTATGAATATTTTAGTTGTTGGCTCGGGTGGACGCGAGCACACCATTATCAAAAAGCTGAAGGAAAGCAAGCGCGTTTCGAAGATCTACGCTTTGCCCGGAAACGGCGGAATGGCGAAGGATGCCACCCTCGTTCCCATCGGAGCCAAGGAAATTGATAAAATCGCCGCTTTCGCAAAAGAAAACGCGATTGATTACGCCGTTGTTGCTCCCGATGATCCGCTGGTGCTCGGCTGTGTTGACGCGCTGAACGCCATCGGCATTCCCTGCTTCGGCCCCGAGGCCAAGGCGGCCATCATCGAGGGAAGCAAGGTCTTCTCCAAGAATCTTATGAAGAAATACGGCATTCCCACCGCATCCTACGAGGTTTTTGAAAATCCCGCCGATGCGCTTCGCTATCTGGAGACCGCACCGATCCCCACCGTTGTGAAGGCGGACGGTCTGGCCCTCGGAAAGGGCGTTATCATCGCGACGACGAGAGAAATGGCGATTGAGGCCGTTCACGACATTATGGAGGACAAGGTCTTTGGCGCGAGCGGAAACCGCATCGTGATCGAGGAATTTTTGGAGGGCCCCGAGGTTTCCGTGCTTTCCTTCACCGACGGTAAGACCGTTGTGCCTATGGTTTCCTCTATGGATCACAAAAGGGCAGGGGACAACGATACAGGTCTGAACACCGGTGGTATGGGAACGGTTGCGCCCAATCCCTACTACACCGATGAAATCGCATGGGTTTGCATGGAGAAGATCTTCCTGCCCACCATCCATGCAATGAACGCAGAAGGCCGTACATTCAAGGGCTGCCTGTACTTTGGCCTTATGCTCA
>JAZTWU010000044.1:0-3268 GCA_045636085.1 Eubacteriales bacterium | reverse complement strand
GCGGAGGTGGAGATCGCCTTCTTCGGCGGCTCCTTCACGGGGATCGAGCGTCCGCTTATGATTGAAATTCTGTCCCGCGTTCAGCCATACCTTAAAAGCGGCGCCGTCTCGTCTCTGCGATGCTCCACGCGCCCGGATTACATAAACGAAGAGATTCTCGATATTCTTTCGCACTACGGTATGAAAACCGTGGAGCTTGGAATTCAGAGTATGAATAATGCGGTGCTTTCCGCCTCGCATCGCGGCCATACAGCCGCCTGGAGTGAGCGCGCCGCCCGTCTTCTTGTCGAGAGGGGATTTTCCTTCGTCGGCCAGATGATGGTTGGCCTTCCCGGTGCAAGCCCCGAAAGCGAAAGAGAAACGGCGGAAAGGATCTGTGCGCTCGGCGCCGTCGGCGCGCGGGTGTATCCCACGGTTGTTTTCCGCAAAACGCCCCTTTGCATCGAGGCAGAGGCAGGGCGCTATTGCCCCCTCTCTCTTTCCGAGGCCGTCAGCCGTGCGGCGGATTGCGTGGAAATCTTCCGCGCCCGCGGCGTGAAGCTTTTGCGCGTCGGCTTGCAGTCCTCGGAGTCTCTTATGGATCCCGAGGAGGTCTTCGGCGGCCCCGTGCATAGCGCGATGGGGGAGCTTGTGGAGAGCGAAATATATAAAAGAAAGCTCGTTTTGCTCCTGCAAAATGAGAAAAAAGCCCCGTGCCTTCGCGTTTTCGTTGCGAAGGGGTGTGCATCTGCCGCTGTGGGGCAAAATCGGTCGAATAAAAGCTATCTTTGCCAAAGATTCGGATTCCGCCGCGTCACCGTGGAGGAATGCGAAGACCTTTGCAAGGGTGATATCAAGATAAAGACAGAAGAAAGGTGAAGGGTATGTATTTAAAATCCTTGGAATTGCACGGATTCAAATCCTTTCCCAATAGGACAACGCTGACCTTCGAGCACGGTGCAACGGTCATCGTGGGCCCGAACGGAAGCGGTAAGTCCAATATCTCGGATGCGATGCGCTGGGTGCTTGGTGAGCTTTCCAGCCGTAATATCCGAGGCACGAAGATGACGGACGTTATCTTCGGCGGCACCGAGGCGCGCCGTCAGATGGGCTTTGCGGAGGTTACGGTCGTTTTCGATAATTCCGATAAGGAAAACCGCCTGGAATCGGATTATGACGAGGTTTCCGTCACCCGCCGCTATTACCGCACGGGTGAAAGCGAATACCTGATCAATAAGGAGCCGAAGCGTCTGCGCGATATCTATGAGCTCTTTATGAATACGGGTGTTGGCCGTGAGGGCTATTCTATCATCGGTCAGGGTAAGATCGCGGAGATCATCTCTAAAAAGAGTGACGAGCGCCGTAATATCTTCGAGGAGGCGGCAGGCATTGCCAAATACCGCAACCGCAAGGAGGAATCCGAGCGTAAGCTGAAGAGCACGCAGGAGAATCTCGATCGCGTGCGCGACATCCTCGTGGAGAAGGAGAGCCGTCTCGGCCCTCTGGAGAAGGATGCCGAAAAGGCAAGGCGCGGCCTTGAGGTTTATGAGGAAAAGAAGAAGGCCGACGTCTCCCTCTGGCTCTTTGATACCAAGAAGATCCGCGAGGATATTGATAAGGCAAGCGATGCCTTCCGCCTTTCCAAAAATGAGCTTGAGATTATTGACGGCGTGATTGCCGATCTCGAGGCGCAGTCGGATACCCTTTATAATAAGGCGCAGGAGAATAAGCTTCGCTCGCAGAAGGTTTATGACGATATTCAGGAAGCCACGCGTCGCCTGCACCAGCTGGATGCCGCGATGGACGTGCAGAATACCGAGCTTGCCCATAATCTCGAGATGATCGAGCAATGCAAGCTTCGTATGGCGGATCTTTCCCGTCAGCAGATGGGACTCGAGCAGCAGAGCACGGAATACGGTAAAAAGATCGAAGCCTTCAGCCAAACGCTGAAGAAGCATATGGATACCCGCCTTGAGTATCTTGCCGAGCAGAGCAAACTGCAAAAGGCGATCGAGGAGATGCAAAAGGAGCTTGAAGAGGCGCTGGATGAGCTGACGGTGGAGGAAAACGCCGCGCAGGATCTCAACGTGCGCATCAACGTCCTTTCCAATTCCAAGCTTTCGGATGGAACGCGCTCCAAGGACATCGAGGAGCAGATCGCCGCATACGAGAGCGAGGGAGAGGCGCTGAAAAAGGAGGCCGAGCGTTGCGAGGCCAACGCCGCAGGCTTCAAGACCCGCATCGCCGAGCAGGATAAGATTCTGGACGAGGGCAATGCAAGGCTTGAAGAGATCTCCGAGCAGAAGGATGCAAGCCTTGCGGTTTTGAATGAATTGATCCCCAAGAGCGAGGCGCTCGTGCATAAGGCCAACGCGCTTCAACAGATGAACGAGTCCTTTGAGGGTTATTTTGAAAGCGTTAAATTCGTAATGCGCAAGTATCAGGAGGGGCAGATCCGCGGTGCAGGCAAGATCCACGGCCCGCTTTCCTCCCTGATTCGCGTGGACGAGGAATATATCACCGCGATCGATACCGCGCTCGGCCAGAGCCTGCAGAATATCGTCGTGGACAACGAGGAAACGGCCAAGGCCGCGATCAATGCCTTGAAGCATGCAAATGCGGGCCGCGCCACCTTCTATCCCATCACGGCCATTCGCTCCTCGTCGCTGACCGATGAGATCCGAATGACGAAGTCGATGCCCGGTTATATCGGTAGAGGAGACGAGCTTTTGCACTTTGATCCCTGCTATCGCGAGATCATCGAGTTTCTTCTGATGCGTGTCGTCGTATTCGATACGATTGAAAATGCATCTGCGGCCGCAAAGAAAACGCGTTATCGCGTTAAGCTTGTCACGCTGGACGGTCAGGTCATCCACGCGGGCGGCGTGTTCTCCGGCGGTAGCGCCAAGCGCGATAGCGGACTTCTCAGCCGTATGAGCGAGATCGCCGCCCTGCGCGAGGCCGCCGACGGATATAATCGCACGATTGCAGAAAAGAAAAAGGCCGTTGCCGCACTGGACAATGAGCGCGCGCAGGTTGCGGAAAGCGTTCGTGAAGCAACGAAGCAGAAGGAATTGCTTCTCACGCTTTCGAGAACGCAGTTTGCCGCCCTTGATACGGCGAATGCAAACCTTTCCGCCAATCGCAATATGATCGAAAAGCTCCGCTTTGATTATCATAACCTCGAGGGACAGCAGTCCAAGGCCGAGGAGGAGCTTCGTGCACTGAATGCGCAGTATGCGGCCGCCTGTGAGCGCGCCGAGGGACTTCGCGCTTTCAGAGAGAAGCG
>JAZTWU010000043.1:0-14065 GCA_045636085.1 Eubacteriales bacterium | reverse complement strand
GGCTACAATTTTCATTCTTTGGATAATGATACTTTGCAAAATATTGTTTTGTCTATTAACTTGAGACCTAAAAAATGCTTGGGGTGGAAATCTCCTTTTGAAGCGTTTTGGGGTGTTGCACTTGCTTGACAATCTGCCCTGACGCCGAAGGCGGCTGAGGGATTGTTCTTTTGTGATTGTTGCTTTTACAATCCCTCCGTCACGCTAACGCGTGCCACCTCCCTTTACACAAGGGAGGCTTTTTTTACCCCCCGGAAGGTAATTGGATAAATTTTCACTAAATATGTTTACAACCCGCAAAAAATGTGATATAATAAACTTGCCAAACGAACTTAATAATCGCGTTGATAGGTATATTTTTTCTTTAAGGGATAATTATACCCTTTTTGTGCATACCATTAAACGAATCCATTTGGTAAAAATGCGACTCCCGTTTGATGGTGTAATATCTATCGGCGTATAAGTTCGTTTGGCGACAACTTGGAGTTCGCGTTTTTCGGTGCGTAGCTTCGGTTGCGCACCTTTTTATATGCTGATGGGGGATATATGAACAAGAACATTCAAGAAAAGATCATGGACATTACCGGTATTGAGCTTACGCCGGGAAACCCTACCGTTTGTCTTGGTAACGGTGAGCAAGGTTTTGAGTGTTGTTGCGACGAGTGTGATTACTTTTTGCTTTGTTTTCCCGAGTTTGATGTTCAAATCAAAAAAGAAAATATTGCTACAAGTAAAGATAATACTCCAAAATAGTCAAAAAATGACAGAGAATGTAAAGTGTTCTCTGTCATTTTTATAGGTAAATAAGATATTATTTTTAAGTTCAAAAACTGTCCTTAAGAGTACGCGCCATTCGGAGCGTGTCTTTTTTTGTTTTTGAAAATTACTTGATTTCGAGATCCTTCTTGCCGAACTTGGTTGCGCTGACAACCATAGCGGAAAGAGCGAAGAGGGCAATCGCGTTGGGGATAACCATCAGGTTATTGAACATATCCGTCAGCTCCCAAACGAGGTCGTTCTGGAAGATAGCGCCGAGGAATACGAACACAACTGCGATGCAGCAGTATACAAGGTAGGACTTCTTGCCGAAGAGGTTGAGGAAGTTTACCTTACCGAAGTAGTTCCAGGAAAGGATGGTGGAGAAGGCAAAGAAGAAGAGGCAGATCGCAACGAAGATTGCGCCGATGATGTTACCTGCGGCAGAGCCGAAGATTGCGCTGAAGGTCTTCTGGAATGCAAGCTGAACCATATTTGCCTTGCCTACGCCGTCTGCCGCGCCTGCTGCGGTGATCGTGCCGTCGCAGTACAGCGTGGAGATAACGATAAGAGCGGTCATCGTGAGAACCACGAAGGTATCGATGAACACACCGATCATAGCGGAGGTACCCTGCGTGTGAGGATCCTTAACGTTGGCAAGTGCGTGTGCATGAGGCGTGGAACCCATACCTGCTTCGTTGGAGAAGAGACCTCTCTTAGCACCCTGGCTGATAGCGGCCTTGATGGCTGCGCCGAAGGCACCGCCGAGGATGGCCTGAGGCATAAATGCATACTTGAAGATCATACCGATCGCCGCGGGAACGTTCACGATGTTAACACAAAGAACGATCACGCCGCCAACGAGATAGAGAACAGCCATAACGGGAACGAGCTTTTCGGTTACGGAAGCGAGCTTCTGCGTTCCGCCAAAGAGAACGAAGCCTGCAAGAGCGGCAACGGCAACGCCCATAACGATCTTAACGATGAGCTGAACGGTTGCATCTGCGCCGAATGCACTGAATACGCCGGCAACGTTTTCTGCGATGGAGTTGGACTGAACCATTGCGCCGACAAAGCCAAGTGCGATGATCGCGGCAACGGAGAAGAAGCCTGCGAGGTACTTACCGAACTTGCCCTTGAAGGCTGTCTTGATGTAGTAGATAGGACCGCCCTCAACGGTGCCGTCTGCGTTAACGACCTTGGTCTTCTGTGCGAGCACTGCCTCGGAATAGATGGTTGCCATACCGAGGAAGGCGATGATCCACATCCAGAAGATCGCGCCGGGACCGCCGACGAGGATTGCGCCGCTGGCACCGACGATGTTACCCGTACCAACCTGCGCTGCTACTGCTGCTGCAAGTGCCTGGAAGGAGGAAAGACCGCCCTCCTGCTTGCCGCCCTTAAGCTTGATGTTGCCGAACACGTTCTTCATGCCTTCGCCAAAGCAACGAACCTGAACGAACTTGGTTTTGATGGAATAGAACAGACCAACGCCAACCAGAAGGAAGATCAGAATGTAATCCGACATATATGCATTGATCGTGGAAACTATTTTGAGCAAAATTTCCTGAAAATTCATTTTTCGTTTTCCTTTCTTTTTTTGAAAATAAAAAAGTCACCGACAGTATCGGTGGCTCCGGGATAAAAGAAAAATAAACAGAAATAGGCGAAAATATTCTGTTTCTCTGTCCTTTTGCCTGAGAGATTCGGCGAAAAAATCGCCTTGCACCTTCGGCACCCATTGAAGGGATTCTCCAGAGCTCCTCGGTCAATCGGTCTCTTGCGATTCCGAAAGCCTCTTAGGAAACTGTTGTGATGATTATAGCACAATATTTCTTCTTTTGCAATAGTTTTTTCAAAAAGATTTGCGTTTTTTGTCACTTTTGTCGTTTTGATCAAAAGAAAACACGGAAAAAATGGCTTATTTGTCAATTTAGCATAGTGAAGTGCAAAAGCGCGCCAAGGCCCCAAAAAAGCCTCGGCGCGCGTATGCGACGAATAATATTAAGGAAGATTTCGCGTTTTTTCGATCAGCCGTACATCCCGTTCTGCGCAAGATACTGATAGAGCTGCTGACCGTGGTTTTGCTCCTCCTTCTGGATATGCGCAAGCGCATCGCGCAGGGCGGGGGCGCTGAATTCAAAGATACTGATATTATAGGTGGAGGAAACGTGCTTTTCCATTGCAAGCGCATCCTTGCAAAGGAGAGCGTCCTTTTGCTTCTGCTCCTGCGTGCAGGAGGAGGCGGGGGCGCTGAAGGTCTGGCTCACGGCCGTGGGGGCGGGCATCGTTTGCGGCTCCTCGCCGCCGAGGATGCGGTTCAGCGTTCCGAGGTGGCTTTGCTCTGCCGATTGCAGGGAGGAAAAAAGATCGCGCAGAGCGGGATCCGAGGCCTCCTGCATTCCCTTTCCGTATTTATCGATGCAAAGCTGCTCGCTGCTTTTGAGGTCGGAGAGAAGCGAGGTCTCCTTAGGGGTTAAGGTCATAAAAAAATCCTTCCTTTCTTGGGTTTTCTGCTCTCATTATGCCCAAAAAAGGAAGGATTATGCAAAGCAATTAAACGCTGACGGCAAGGATCTCCATATCGCCCGAAAGCGTGACGGCACCTTGATTTGCAGGGATGAAAACGCTTTCGCCGCGCTTGATTTTTTCTCCGCAAACCTCGCCCTCGCCGCGCGTGCAGCTAAGGCTGATAAAGGTGTCCTTTAATTCAAAAGTGATCGATTTTGTAAACGAAGGTTTATATAATCTCGTTTCAAAGTAGGGGCAAGTGCCGATAACGGCGGGATCCTCGCCCGCAATCTTTTCACTTTTGTAGGGAGAAAAGTTGCAAACGCGAAGGCCTTTTTCCAGATGCAGGGGGCGCTCGTTTCCGTCCTTGTCGCGACGCTTGTAGTCATAGAGACGGTAGGTCAGAGTGCTGTTTTGCTGAATCTCAAAGAGCAAAACGCCCGCGCCGATGGCGTGCACCGTTCCCGGCGGAATGAAATAAATCTCTCCGCTTCTGACGGGCTCAAAATGCAGAAGAGACTCCACGCTTCCGTCCTCGGCGGCGCGCTTCACTTCCTCGGCATTCGTTTCTCTTTCAAAGCCGAGATAGAGGCCTGCGCCCTCCTCGGCCTCGAGGATATACCACATTTCGCATTTTCCGAATTGCCCCTCGTTTTCCAGAGCATAGGCATCCGAGGGATGCACCTGCACGGAGAGGTTTTTCTTCGCATCGATAAACTTCGTCAGCACGGGGAAGAAAGGAAAATGCGCGGCGCGCGCACCGAAATCCTCCTTGGAAAAGGCCTCGGAAAGCTTTCTTCCATCCGAAAGCTTTGCCTCGCCGCCTTGGGTGAAGGAAAGCTCCCAGCTCTCGGAGATGAGACCTGCTTTTTCTGTTTCGGGAGAGGTTTTTCCGTAGCCAAAGAGGCGCTCGCCGCCCCAGAGGTCGGCGCGCAGATAGGGCTTTAAGGGATAGATTTTCATCGTTTTCCTCCGTTTTTTTCTTTGATTTTAGCACTTTTTCCTTGCTTTGTCAATGCGAGAGGGAGATTTTTGCGCGAATTTGTTAATTTTTGTGATAAGCTCTTCCATTTTTAAAAATAATATGTTAAAATATAATGGTATAGATATGAGCCTTAGTCTTAAATTGCATTTTTGAAAGGAAAAAGATATGAGCGCTAAGAAAATAACCTGCTCCCGCTTCAATAAGGTGGGCGGGCAAGCGGTTCTTGAGGGCGTTATGATGAAGGCGGGGAGCCGAACGGTGACGACCTGCCGCCGTGATGACGGATCCCTCTTTGTGCATGACGACACCTTTACCTCGGTGAGAAAGAAGCATAAGTGGCTCAATTTCCCCGTGCTTCGCGGCATCGTGAATTTCATCGAAATGATGATTCTGAGTGTGAAAACGCTGAATGTTTCGGCAGAGGCCATCGGCCTTGAAAGCCCCGAGCCCTCGCGCTTTGAGAGATTTCTTAAAAAGCGCCTCGGCATTGCGATCACGGATTTCGTGATGGTGCTCGGCGTGGTTCTCGGTCTTGCGCTTTCGCTCTTCCTCTTTATGTTCGTGCCCACGGTGCTGGCAGATTTCCTCAACCGCTTGGTTGGCGGAACGCTCGGAACCTGGCGCGCACTCGTGGAGGGCATTGCCAAGATGGGTATCTTTATTCTGTATGTTTACCTCGTCGGTCTGATGCCCGATATCCGCCGCACCTTTATGTATCACGGCGCAGAGCATAAGTCCATCGCCTGCTACGAGGCGGGAACGGAGCTTTTGCCCGAGAATGCGAAGGGCTACACGCGCTTCCATCCCCGTTGCGGCACGAGCTTTATGTTCTTTATGATCCTGCTCGGCATTCTCGTCGGCTTCTTCGTTCGCTGGGTGTTCCCCAATTTGGATACTTGGGTGTATTTCTTCATCCGTCTTCTGATTCTTCCGCTCGTTGTCGGTGTCGGCTATGAATTTATTATGTTCGCGGGCAAGCACGAAAATCTTTTCGTTCGCATTCTTTCCGCGCCCGGCCTCTGGGTGCAGGCGCTGACCACCAAGGAGCCAACGCTTGAGATGCTTGAGGTTGCCATCATTTCCATGAAGTGCGCATTGCGCGACGAGGAGCCCGAATTCAAGGCTTACTTTGAGTCCCGCGCTTGGGAGAAAAAGGACGGCGTGCAGAGCCCCGAGGACGCGGCGGCAGGTGCGCTCGTTGTTGAGGCGCGCCCCGAGCAGCTGCCCAAGGAGAAGGCAGACGGCGTGGAGGAGCTCGCGGATCTGACCGCGGACGACGCGCAGTGAGGCTGAGAGAGGCGGCGGATTGCCTTCGGGCCGCGGGAATTTCAGAGCCGATGCTTGAGGCGCGCTTGCTCTTTTCCCGCTTCGGCGGCTTTTCCGAGGCCGCGCTTTACGGCGCGGATCCCGAGATGGAGGACGGTCGCATTGAGCCGTATCTTCAGCGCCGCGAGAATCGAGAGCCGATGGCCTATATTCTCGGCGAGCAGGGCTTTTACCGCGAGACCTATTTCGTCACGCCCGACACGCTGATTCCCCGAGAGGACACGGAGATCCTCGTGGATTACGCGGTGCGCCATTTGAAAAAGGGCGCGCGCTTTGCGGATCTTTGCACGGGAAGCGGATGCATTGCACTATCCGTTCTGAACAATACGGAGGACACCGCCGCGCTGGCGGCGGATCTTTCGGCGGCGGCGCTTGCCGTTGCGCGAAAAAACGCCGATCGGCTTTCGCTTTCCGCCCGCGTTCGCTTTCTGGAGGGAGACGTGCTTGGTGCCGATCTGCTCTCGCGGCTTTCGGCGGAGGCGCCCTTCGATGCGATCCTTTGCAACCCCCCGTATATTCCCGAGGAGGTCTTTCTTTCGCTGGAGCCCGAGATCTTCTTTGAGCCGCGCTCGGCTTTTGTCGGTGCGGAGGAGGGAATGCTCTTTTACCGCTTTTTGATCCCCGCGCTTTTGCCGATGCTTTGCGAGGGAGGCTTCCTTGCCTTTGAGATCGGCTTTGATCAGGGGGAGCGGATGGCGGCGCTTGCCGAGAAAAACGGCTGTGACGCGGCGCTTTTTAAGGATCTTTCCGGTCATAACCGCCTTGCCGTGCTTCGGCGGTGCTGAGGATTCACCTGTTTTTTCGTTTTTCATATATTGCCCTTGAGGTGATCATATGAAAAGAACCGTCGCCCTCATCTTTGGGGGCAAGGGCGAGGAGCACGCGGTTTCCTGCCGCTCTGCGGCGGCCGTGTATCGGCATCTTTGCCCGTCGCGATATGCCGTTTTGCCCGTTGGGATTGATAAAAACGGAGATTTCTTTATTTTTGAGGGCGATCCCGCCACTTTGGGAGACGCCGATTTTCGCAAGCACTCCGAACTTCTTTTTCCAACCTTTCCGATGCGGCTTTCCTCGCATAGCGGATTTTTCCGCGCAGGGCGGATTCTGCCCGTGGATGCTGCGCTTCCCGTTTTGCACGGCCGAGGCGGCGAGGATGGGGAGGTGCAGGGCTTGCTTTCTGCCGCGGGCATTCCCTTCGTTGGCTGTGATGCGGTGGCAAGCGCGCTTTGCTTCGATAAGGAAATTGCAAAGCTCTTTGCCTCCTCGCTCGGAATTGATACGGCGCGCTTCGTTGCCATTCCCGAGAATACCGAGACGGCAGAGGCCGAAAGGGCTGTTTATAAAGAATTTTCAGCGGATGCGCCGCTTTTTGTTAAGCCCGCAAGGCAGGGCTCTTCCTTCGGCGCTTCCTATGTTGAATGTAAAGCATCATTTGCAAAGGCCTACGATCTTGCCCGCGTATACGGCAAGGTTTTGGTAGAAGAATATATAGAGGATAAGAGCGAGCTTGAGGTGGCCGCGCTTTGGCGGGAGGGAAAGCTTCTTCTGGCAGGGCCGGGCGAGATCCGAGGCAATGCACCGCTTTATTCCTATGAGCACAAATACGGCGCACGGGAGTTTTTCGTTCGTGCGCGCGCAAAGATCCCCGACGGGGTGCGAGATCTGCTTTTTGAAAAATGCCGAACGCTTGCCTCAGCACTTTCAATTTCGGGGCTTTCGCGGTTGGATTTCTTTTATACGGCGGCGGGGCGGCTGGTCTTCAACGAGATCAATACGATGCCGGGATTTACGGAAACGAGCCTGTTTCCGCGGCTTTGGGAGGATGCGGGGCTATCCTTCTCCGAGCTTCTTGATATTATGATCGGAGAGGCCGTTGCTCGCACTTCTTGATAGCGGCATTGGCGGACTCACCGTGGCGAAGGCCCTTCGCTCGCATTGCCCCAAGGCGGATATGCTGTATCTTGCCGATCTTGCCAACGCTCCGTACGGAACGAAGAGTGAGGGGGAGCTGCTTTCGCTTCTTTGCCGCAGTATCCGCGCCCTTCGCGCAAGGGGCGCCACCAAAATTGTTTTTGCCTGCATCACGGCCTCCTGCCTGCACGAGCGCTTGCCCGAGAGCTTGCGCCCTCTCGTGATTCCGATTCTCCCCTTTGTGGCGGAGAGGATCGCCGCCTGTGAGGGGCGCGTTGGCATCATTGCCACGGAGGCAACCGTGAAAAGCGGCGCCCTGCCGCGCACGCTTCGCCGCCTTGGCTACGAGCGCCCGATCTATAAAAGCGCGGCGCAACGGCTGGTTCCGCTTGCCGAGGCAGGAAGAACCGATCCCGAGGATCCCGAGGTGAGGGCCGAGCTTATGCGCTCGATCGCGCCGCTTCTTTCCCGCGGCGTGGATACGCTCGTTCTGGGGTGCACACATTTTCCCTATTTTGAAGCGGCCATCCGTTCGCTTTACGGCGGACTCACCATACTTTCTCCCGCGCGCATCGGCGGCGAGGCACTTGCGAAGGCTTTGCCGAAGGATTTGCTTTCAGGGGAGGGAAGATTCACCTATCTCGTTTCCGCCACGGGCGGAGAAAAAAGAAAACGGTTTAGCCCTTCGGGGCGATAAGCATAAAGGACAGAGAAAAGAGAGGATAGATTTTATGTCAAAGTACAGACGCGGTCGAATCAACGATGCTGTGGCAGAGGAGCTGAACGTTGCCCTGCGCGATGTGCGCGAGCCGCGCGTCGTCAATAATTTCGTGAGCATCACGAAGGCCTCCGTTGCGCCCGATCTGAAGATCGCAACGGTATATTATTCCTGTATGGGAGATTTCAAGGAGGCTCTGCTCGGCCTGGAGAAGTGCACGGGTATGCTTCGCCATCATCTCGCCATCACGCTGAATCTTCGCATCACGCCCGAGCTTCATTTCGTCAAGGACAACGGTATGGAGCACGGCGCGCATATTGCCAAGCTTCTTTCGGATATTGCGGCCGAGCGCGCAGAGCGCGAGGCGAATGCGCCCGCAGAGAGCGAGGAAGAGAAAAACGGCTGATTTTTGCCGAAAGAATAGGAAAAGGAAAAACGCTATGAAAAGGATCACAAAAGCCATCATTCCCGCCGCAGGCCTCGGAACGAGGATGCTCCCGATCTCGCACGCCGTTCCCAAGGAGATGCTCCCCATCGTGGATCTGCCCGCCGTGTATTACCTTGTGAAGGAGGCGGCAGAGAGCGGTATCACGGATATTCTTATTATCACGAACCGCGATAAGGATGCGATGGAGGATTTCTTCGATCTCTCCATTGAATACGAGAAGGCTCTGCTTGCCAAGGGCAAGACGGAGGAGGTGCGGCTTCTGCACGAGATCGCAGATCTTGCGAATGTTTATTTCCTGCGCCAGAAGGAAACCAAGGGACTTGGCCACGCCGTTGGCCGCGCGCGCTCCTTCGTCGGAGACGAGCCCTTCGTCGTGCTTTACGGTGACGATATTATTTTCTCCGAAACCCCCGTTTGCCGCCAGATGATGGAGGTTTACGAAAAAACGGGCAAGTGCGTCGTCGGCGTCAAGCCCGTGGCGCCCGAATGGGTTTCGAAGTATTGCTCGCTGAAGATCGAGCCCGTGGCAGGGGAGACGAAGCTTTTTGCTTGCGACGATATGATCGAAAAGCCGAAGCCCGGCCAGGAATTTTCGAATTATTCCATCCTCGGCCGCGTGCTTCTCACGCCCGATATCTTTGATGTGATCGATGCGCTTGAGCCGGGCGCGGGCGGAGAATACCAGCTCACCGATGCGATTGCAAAGAAGGCGCGCGCGGAGGGCGTTTACGCGCTGGATTTTGAGGGTGAGCGCTTTGATATGGGCGCGAAGATCGGATTTTTGAAGGCGAACGTCGTGAAGGGAATTTCGCATCCCGAAACGGGGGAGGAGTTTAAGGCATTCCTCAAGGCCTTCGTGAAAACCCTTGACTGATTTTGAAATTTCAGAGGCAAACGGTGCGCACGCGCCGCAGATTGCCCTTCTTGAGCAGATGCTCTTTTCGGATGCCTGGTCCGAGCAAAGCATTGCGGCAACGCTTGCATCCCCCTTCTCCCTCGGCCTCGTTGCCGAATGCGAGGGAAGGATTTGCGGCTATTTGCTTGCCTCGCTTCTGCCACCCGAGGGCGAGCTGTATCGTATTGGCGTGCATCCCGATTTTCGCCGCAGAGGCATTGCGCTTGCTCTGATGGAGGATTTTCTTTCTGCCGCAGAGAAAAGAGGGAGCACCGAGCTTTTTTTGGAGGTTCGGGCCGATAATGCGGGCGCGATCGCCCTTTACCGCCGCACGGGCTTTGCCGATGACGGAATCCGCAAGGGATATTATAAGGATCCCGTTGCAGATGCCCTTCTGATGCGCCGCAAGGGCGAAAAAACGGTTTAAGAAAAGAAAAGTTTACATAAAGGATAGTGAAATGAAGATATTGGCTCTGGAGAGCTCCTGCGACGAAACGGCCGCCGCCGTCGTCCAAAGGGACGAAAACGGTTTTTCGGTTCTTTCAAGCATCGTTGCCTCTCAGATCGAGACGCATAGGCTTTATGGCGGCGTTGTTCCCGAGATCGCCAGCCGTGCGCATATTGAGGCCGTCAGCTCCGTGACCTATGAGGCAATGGAAAAGGCGGGCGCCTCGCTTTCGGATATCGATCTCGTCGCCGTGACGGCACAGCCGGGACTCATCGGCGCTCTGCTCGTTGGCGTGAATTTTGCAAAATCCCTTGCGAGCGCAAATCATATTCCGCTCGTCGCCGTGGATCATATTAAGGGGCATATTGCCGCCGCTTATCTTGGCGAGGCACCTCTGCCCGAGCCGCCCTTTCTTGCAATGGCGCTTTCGGGCGGACACACGGCCTTTTACCTCGTGAAGGATTATACGGATTTTTCGCTCGTCGGCACAACGAGGGATGATGCGATCGGCGAATCCTTTGATAAGATCGGCCGCCTGATCGGCATTCCGTATCCTGCCGGCGCGGGCTTTGACCGCCTTTCTGCCGAGGGATTTCTGAAGGCCACGGGGAAGGAAAATGCGTCGCTTTCGCTCTATAAAAAAAGCGCGGCTTATAAGGACAAGTCCTTTTATCTGCCCTCACCTGCGCTGGCGGACGGAAGCCTTGATTTCTCCTTTTCGGGTCTGAAGACCGCGGCGATCAACCTTCTGCATCGATTCGAGCAGGCGGGCACGGATTTTGACCGCGCGCTTTTTGCCGCAAGATATACCTACGAGGCCGTGGAGGCCGTTGCAAAAAAGGCAGAGGAGGCGCTTTCGCGCTATCCCTCGAAGCACCTCGTGATGGCGGGCGGCGTTGCCGCCAACTCGCATCTGAGAAGAAGGATCAGAGAGGTGGCTGACCTCGCGGGCGTTTGCCTGCATATTCCCGCACTCTCGCTTTGCGGAGACAATGCGGCGATGATCGCCGCGCAGGGCTATTATGAATACCGAGCGGGGCATACGGCCGCCTCCTCCCTGAATGCAAGCGCCGCAGATTCCATCGTATAAAATTTTAAAAGGATATAAATTATGCAATCGATTGACAAGGTTCCCGGTATTATTGAAAAGAAAGAGGAGCTTCTCCGCTATACGGACGTTTCGCCTGCGGTGATTCGCCGCTTGCCGCGTTATCATCGCTATCTCGGCGACCTGATCCGCGCGGGCAAGATGCGCATTTCCTCGGGTGAGCTGGCCGCGATGATGGGCGTCACGGCATCGCAGATCCGCCAGGATCTCAACTGCTTTGGCGGCTTCGGTCAGCAGGGCTACGGCTATAATGTGAAATATCTGCACGGAAAGATCGGCGAGCTTCTCGGAACGAACGAGGGCTATCGCGCGGTGATCATCGGCGCAGGAAATCTCGGTCGCGCCCTTGCGGCAACGCATATGTTTGACCGTCGCGGCGTAACGCGCGCGGCAATGTTTGACACGAATCAGGCGCTGGTCGGCACGGAGATCTACGGAATTCCCGTGTATCACGTGGATAGCCTCGGCTCCTTCTGCGAGGAAAATCATATCGATCTCGCGGTTCTGACCGTGCCCAAGGAGGCCGCCAAGAGCGTCACGGACGTTCTCGTGAAGGCCGGCATCAAGGGCATCTGGAATTTTGCCAATATGGAGCTCACGGTGGAGGAAGAGGGCGTTGTTGTTGAAAACATCCACCTCGGTGACTCGCTGATGACGCTTTGCTACGAGGTGAAGAACCGCTCCACCCTTCCCGGGGGAGAAGAGAGCTGAAATGAGCGTTTCATATATATTTAAGGAATGGCCCGACGAGGCGGTCCTTCGGGATTGCTCGCGCGAGGAGCTTGCCATTCTGATCCTTCTGTATGCGCGCGGATCGCAAACGGAGGAGGAGATCGCCGAGGCGATGCAGCTTCGCGCCTCCCGCGTTTCGGATGCGCTGGATTACCTGATAAAGGGCGGCTTGGCACAAAGGGTGGAGGATGGCGTTTGCGAGGAGTTTTCTCCCCGTGCGGCGGCGGATACGCTTGCGGCGCGTGGCGGAGCCTCCGTTGCCGCCACCATTCGGGATCACGCGCTTGCCTCGCTTCTTGAGGACTGCGCCGCGCTCCTGAAAAAGCCCGTGCTGGAGCGCTGGGAGATCGAGGACATCACGGGACTTTACGAGCAGTACGGCCTTGGAGAGGAATTTATTCTCAGCCTGCTTGCGGATATGCGTTCGCGCTCGGCCTGCTCCGTCAAGGCGCTTGTGAATCGTGCCGTTGGCCTGCATAAGCAGGGCATCGATAGCCACGAGGCGCTGATGCATTTCTTTGAGCAGAGGGAAGAGAAGGGCGAGTTTGAGCGAACGGTGCGCCGCATTCTCGGCATTGGGGGCGCTCTCTCGGATGCAGAGCGCGCGCTTTTCTCCAAATGGACGGAGGAATACGGCTTCGGCGAGCAGATGATCAAAAAGGCCTACGATGTGACGACGATGCAGCTTGGCGGCAAGCGCTCCTATGAATATATGGATTCGGTGCTTGGGCGCTGGTATAAATCGGGGATTCATACCCCCGAGCAGGCGGATGCCGAGAGCGAAAAATTCAAGGCACAAAGAGATGCGCAGGATGATGCACCGCCGCAGAAGCGCTCCCGCCGAAAGGAAACCGTGCAATACGGAACCTTTGATACGATGGATGCCTTCCAGCGCGCATTGGAACGCAGTTACGGAAGTGATTCCGAAAAAAATGAAAGTTAAGAAAACAATTGTTTACAAAAAGCAATCTTGCCGAAAGGAAGAAGGGTTTCATGTATATTTCGGGAAACTATAAAAAGGTGAAGGACGAAATCGAAAACCGCCGTCTTGCCGCCGTTGCCACCGCTGAGCTTCATAACGAAGAGGTGCGCGCGCGCAGTGAAAAAATCCGCCATATCGACGATGAGCTGACGCGCACGGGGCTTGCCATTTTTCGCACGGCCTGCGCAGGAGGCGACCTTGCGCCCGTTCGTGCGCGCAATCAGGCGCTCTGCCAGCAGAGGCGCGAGATCCTGCTCTCACTCGGCTATACGGAGGATTACACCGAGCCGCAATACACCTGCAAGCTCTGCTCGGATACGGGCTATGTGGATACGAAAATGTGCACCTGCCTGCGCGAGGCGCTGATCCGCGAGAATTTCCGCACCTCGGGTATGGGCGATCTTTTGGATCGGCAGTCCTTTGAAAATTTTGATCTTGAGAGATATAAGAAGGATGGCGAGGACGTTTACCGCCGCGTGAAGGCAAATTTTGCCGCCGCAAGGGCCTTTGCCGAGAATTTCAAGGAAAGGCGCGGCAACCTTTTTCTCGTTGGCTCCACGGGTGCGGGAAAAACCCATATCACCACCGCCGTGGCGCGCGCCGTTCTGGATCGCGGCTTCGACGTGATCTACGATACCGCCCAGAATATTATGGCCGCCTTTGAGCACGATCGCTTCCGCTCGGGCTATCAGAGCAACGAAAGCCTTTCGGAAAAATATATGGAGTGCACGCTCCTGATTCTGGACGATCTCGGCACGGAATTTACCAATGCCTTCACGGTCAGCTGCCTTTATAACCTCTTGAACGAGCGCCAGAATAAGGGACTCTCCACCGTGATTTCCACGAACGTTTCCCCCGCGGAGCTTCGCGGAAAATACGAGGATCGCATCTATTCCCGCCTCATCGGCGCGGATTATCAGATCCTCTCCTTTGATAAATGCAGCGATTTCCGCCTGATGCGCTGAGAGCGGTTTCGAAAAACGGATTTTGCGGAAAATCAAAAAAGGAACAGAGCCAATGCGACGTACTCTCAAGGACAGTTTTGTAATTTAATAGAATACGTTACCTACCGACAGGAAAAGGACGAAGAATTGTTAAAATTCCTCGTCCTTTTTTCTTGACAAGCACTGCATCTGTGTCCACAGATGCTATTATCAGTTATGAGTTATGAGGTTTGCTTTCGCTCACCGTTATGAGTTTGCTTTGCTGCGAACCCCCAAAACTCACGTTGTTCGTTTCGGGGAA
>JAZTWU010000042.1:0-32377 GCA_045636085.1 Eubacteriales bacterium | reverse complement strand
AATTCAACCTAAATCTCTAAAAATGCTCAAAAATTATAAAAGAGGACCGTTTTAGAGCTGTTCTCTAAAGGATAGTATTTAACCCTCCCAAAATACGTTGCTTACCAACAGGAAAAGGACGAAGAATTGTTAAAATTCCTCGTCCTTTTTTCTTGACAAGCACTGCGTTTGTGTCCGCAAATGCTATTTTTAGTTATGAGTTATAAGGCTCGCATTTGCTCGCCGTTATGAGTTTGCTTTGCAAACGTTATGATATGATCGCCCGCTTGTTTTCAAACTGTGCCAAAGGCACACTATAACTTGGCGTAGCCAATCACAACTCATAACTTGCCGTAGGCGATCATAGTTGGCGCAGTGTCCTTAAGGGAACTGCGCCTTTCTCGGTGCCTTTTTGTTTTTTGTTTGGTTTTGCCGAAATACGGAAGTACTTAAACTCCAGAGTATGCAGAGAATCCTCCATCAATAGGAAGAACGATGCCGGTAACAAAGCCGGCCGCCTTATCCGAAAGAAGGAAGAGAAGACCGCCGGGCAGCTCCTCGCTCTCGCCGAAGCGATGCATAGGCGTTGCGCCGAGAATCTTGCCCGTGCGAGCGGTGGGCGTGCCGTCATCATTGAAGAGCAGGGCTCTGTTCTGATTGGTGCAGAAGAAGCCGGGAGCAATGGCGTTCACGCGGATGCCCGTGCCCGCAAAGTGAACGGCGAGCCATTGCGTGAGGTTGGAAACGGCCGCCTTTGCAGAGCTGTATGCGGGGATCTTCGTCAGGGGGCGATATGCATTCATCGAGGAAATATTGATGATGTTTCCGCTTCCTGCCTTTGCCATATCCAGCGCAAATACCTGCGTGGTCAGCACAGCGGCAGTCACGTTGAGATCAAAAACGAAGCGGAATCCGTCAGCGGAGAGGTTGAAGAAATTCTTGCCGTTTTCCTTTTCAAGAATCTCGGGAGAGAAGGTTTCATCATCCGTGCTGGCTCTGGGATTGTTTCCGCCTGCACCGTTGATCAGAATGTCGCAAGCGCCGAAGGCCTTGTCGACAGCGACCTTTGCCGCCTCGATGCTTTCCTTTTCAAGGCAGTTGGTTTTCACGGCGATTGCCTCACCGCCTGCCGCGCGGATCTTCTTTGCAACGGCCTCTGCGGCCTCCTCGTTGAGGTCAAGAAGCGCAACCTTTGCGCCGCAAGCCGCAATAGCCTCTGCAAAAACAGAGCAGAGAACGCCGCCTGCACCCGTAATAACAGCAACCTTGCCTTTCAGGTCAATAGAGAATGGAAGATTCATAATTTGTATCCTTTCGTTTACATTATCATTGTTTTTTTATTGAATTATGCTCCGTAGTTTGCCATTTTATCCTTCACGGGATGAGGCTTCGAAACGGCGATTCTCTTCTTCAGCTCGTCATAGAAAAGCTCGTCGTCGAAGGGAAGCTCGACCGTCTTTCCAAGCCAGGAGGAGAGAAGCATAGAGTTTGCGAGGATAACGCCGTTGAGGCCGTCCTCCACGGGAGCAAGAAGCTCACCTCTGCCCAAAATGGCATCCACGAAGTTCTGGCAAACGCCTGCGTGCTGGCTGTTTTCGCCCTCCAGCGCAACCTCAACGGTGGGCTTCGCCTCGGGGGTATGGAAGGCGATATTGGTTGCAAAGCAATGCTCGCGCTCGTCGATCTCAAGCTCGGTGAAGAAAAGCTTATTGTTTTCAAAAACGAGCTGTCCCTTCGTTCCCGTGATCTCAAAGCGGTTGGTGCCGGGAGCATCTGCCGTGGTGGTAACGAAAACGCCGGTGGCGCCGTTCGGATATTCCACATAGCAGGTCACGTCGTCCTCCACCTCAATATTGTGCCATTTTCCGAAGTGGCAGAAGGCGTGCACGCGCTCGGGCATCATACCAACGATCCATTGGAAGAGGTCGAGCTGGTGGGGAGACTGATTGTAGAGAACGCCGCCGCCCTCACCGGCCCAGGTGGCTCTCCAGGAGCCGCTGTCGTAGTATTCCTGCGTGCGATACCAGTTGGTAATGATCCAGTTGGTGCGCTTCACGGTGCCGATTTTTCCTTCGGCAACCATCTTTTTCATCATTTTGAAGGCGGGATTGGTTCTCTGATTGAACATCATAGAGAGCTTCGTCTTCGCCGTTTTGGCTCTCTCTAGCATCTGCTTGACCTGAAGGGTGTAAACGCCGGCAGGCTTTTCAACGATGCAATGGATTCCCGCATCCATTGCCATAATGGCAAGATCGGGGTGAATGTAGTGCGGCGTGCAGATGATCACGGCGTCCACAAGGCCGGAGGTCATCATTTCCTTGGCATCCGTGAAGGTGGCGAATTTATCGCCGAATTTCGCCTTGGTCGCCTCCATTTTTTCGGGCTTCAGATCGCAGATTGCGGTAACAACGCCGTCCTTGATCTTGCCCTTTTCAAAGTTGCCGATATGCTGTTGCGAAATGTTTCCGCAACCAACGATACCGAATCTCACCTTTTCCATTTTCCGTTCTCCTTTTTATATCCGCCCTTCGTGAGCAGAGCCTCAAGGGCCTTCACTGCGAAATCGAAGGACTCGGTGTTGCTATCAAAGTGATATTTGTTTTTGAGCTCGTGCGTATCGATGCTCTTGAAGGCGGTGAATGCCTTGAGATGGGGCTCAAGCGTGAGCATAATCGGGCGATCGTAAGCCTCATCCACCAGATTCAGCACCTCAAGGATTCTTCCCTCGCCGTCGCCCGCGGGCAGAATGGTCTGGCTTTCGTGGTGCGCATCCTTGATATGAATATAGGAGAGATAGGGAAGTGTAACTTTCGCGCCCTCCATCGCATCGGCACCCATCATAACATAGTTCGCGGGATCGAAAATTCCGCCAAGACCCGAAACGGTTTCGAGAATGTCCTTCACCTCGGCGGGCTGCTCTCCGTAGATATGCGATTCGTTTTCGTGGCAAAGGGTGATGCCCTCGGCCTTCGCAAGCGAAACGAGCACGGAAAGCCTTCTCATAACCTCCTCGCGGCAGTCTGCAAGCGCGATATCCTTGTGGAAAAAGCTGAACATACGGATCTTGTCCGTGCCGAGGATCTTTGCGGCGTTCAAAGCCTTCTTAAAGTCCTCAAGATGGATCTCGAAGGGATCGCTCACGGGATATTTTCCGATCGGAGAACCGATGGAGCCAACGCGGATATTCGCCCGATCGAGCCTTTCCTTCATATCAAAAAGCTCCGCATCTGTCAGCGTGAGGATGCCTCTTTTATCAATAAATCTCGGCTCAATATAGGAAATTTCGTTGCGCCTAAGGGCCGCAATCTGTCCGTCAAGATCGTCGGCCGCCTCGTCCGCAAAGGCCGAGAAGAAAAACTCTGCCATTTTAAATTTCTATCCTTTCTTATTCTTTTTTGAAAAGAATTATTTGCAATTTGGCTCGCTTCAGATTCCGAAAATGCCGCGCAAAGCTTCAAAGCTCTTCTTCATGCAAAGGTAGGAATCCGTCTCGGGCGCATTGTCCTGCTCCACGAGAGCCTCGGGAATTCCGAGCGAGTCGCAAAGCTGCATAATGGGAAGAAAATCAATGCATCCGTCGCCGCAGGGGCAGATCGCGCCCTGAGGCTCACCTGCCATATCCTTGAAGTGAACGCAAACGATACGATCCTTCAGTCGCTCGATCGTTTTGAGCACGTCCTGTCCCGCATAGCGGAGCCAATAGGTGTCAATAATGAAGAAAAGATCGGGCATTTCATTTATCAAAATTTCGTATGCATTCGTGCCGCCGAGATCCTTGAATTCAAAGGCGTGGTTATGATAAGCAAGGCGCAGTCCCGCCGCGCGGATCTTTTCCATCGCGGGCGTGAAATCCCTGATGAAGGCGCGCGTGCCCTCGATCGAGCCGTGGTATTCCTGCGGCATAGATCCGATGCCGATTTCGGGGCATCCGAAAAGCTTGTGCTCGCGGATCACAGCATCGGTCTCGTTCAGAATGCGCGCAGGGCTCGTATGGGTGGTAACGATGGGGAGGCCGCTCTCCTCGCTGATCCTCTTGAGCTCGCCCGCATCCATCTCGCAGATGGCCGAAAGCTGAACGGTCTCGTAGCCGATCTTCTTCATTTCATAGAAGGATTTTTCAACTCCCGCGGGCGTTGTGTTGTGATTTCTGATAGAGTAAAACTGTGCGCCAAGTCTCATAGCTCGGTCTCCTTGTAAAATACTTTAATTATAGTATAGCACAGCAAGAATTACATTGCAAGAGGCTTTTGCTTGCTTTTTTTGTGATAACTATTGCAAAAATTGCTCTTTCGTGGTAAAATGAAGAAAAATCGATATTGAATGGTTGGAGACCTTATGCAAAAAAACGTTCACTATGCCTTTCCGGGGCTTTCTCTCGGTGTTATTTCGGATCCTGCCGAGTCGCCAAAGGCCTTTCATCAGCATTTGCACGATACCTATGAGATCCTTTTCGTGGTGCACGGCCGCGGCCGTTATATCATTGAGGGAAATACCTATGAAATGCGGCCGGGAAGCCTGATTCTCGTTTCGCCCTATATCTATCACTCGGTGGAAATCGATTCCTCCGTGCCGTATGAGCGCTGTGTGATCAATTTTGAGCCGTCGCTTTTGCCCGATGCCTCGAAAACGCTGGAATCCTTCGACCTTCGTGAGGGAAGCCTTTTTTATACGGCGGCCTCGGTCACGGCGGCCTTGCCGCCCGTCTTTGAGAAGATCGGAAGAATGGCCTCTTTGCCGAAGGCGCATCACGCCGCGTATGCAAGGCTGATCCTTTCGGAGATTCTGATCCTGCTTTCCTCGGCCGATACCGCGAAGGCGGAGGAGAGTGAGGCGCTCGGCGCACGGGTTATCCGCTATCTCAACAGCCATATAGAGATCGAGAAGGATATGTCGCTGGATACCGTGGCGCGGCATTTCTTCGTCAGCAAATATTATCTTTGCCGTGCCTTTAAAAAGCATAACGGCATTTCGATCCATGGGTATTTAACGCAAAAGCGCGTGATGTATGCAAAGCAGCTGATCGAGGCGGGGGAAACCGCCGCAGGTGCGGCATATCGCGTGGGCTTTGGGGATTACAGCACCTTTTACCGCGCCTGCCTGAAGGTGACGGGGCGCGCTCCGCTGGAGCTTTTAAGGAGGGAAGTAGAAAATGTATGAGCTTCTTGAAAGCATAAATTCGCCCGAAGAGCTCAGGGCTCTCCCCGAGGAGCAGATCCCCGCGCTCTGCCGCGAATACCGTGCCTTTCTGATAGAAAACGCACGTGAGCACGGCGGTCATCTTGCCTCGAATCTCGGTGCGGTCGAGCTTTGCGTTGCCGTGCATCGCGTTTTTGATTCCCCGAAGGATCATATCGTCTTTGATGTCGGGCATCAGGCCTACGTGCATAAGCTGATCACGGGGCGCAGAGAGGGCTTTTCCTCGCTTCGCGTGCCGGGTGGACTCTCGGGCTTTACCTCGCGCGCCGAGAGCGAGCACGATCCCTTCGGAGCGGGGCATAGCTCCACCTCCGTTTCTGCCGCCCTCGGCTTTGCCGTTGCCGATCGGCTTTCGGGTGTCGAGGCGCACACGGTCTGCATTCTCGGTGACGGTGCGTACACGGGCGGAATGATCCACGAGGCGCTCAACAATTGCACTCCCGAGCTCCCAATGGTCATCGTGCTGAACGAAAACCGAATGTCCATATCCAAAAATCGCGGCGCCTTCGCCGCATACCTGCGCCGTGTCCGTCTTTCGCGCAAGTATCTGCGCTTGAAGAGAAAAACGAAATCCGTCCTCGCGCATCTGCCCCTGATCGGCAAGCCTATATCGGCGGTCTTTTCGGCCGTGAAGGACTTTGCCAAGCGCCTGGCTTATACGCCGAATTATTTTGAAGGCCTCGGTCTTTATTATCTCGGCCCTGTGGACGGAAACGATTATTTTGCCGTTGCAAACGCTCTCAGGGAGGCGAAAAGCCTCGGCAGAACGGTGGTTTTGCATATCAAGACCGTGAAGGGCAAGGGTTATCCTGAGGCGGAAAGCAAGCCCGAACGGTTTCATAGCCTCTCGGGCGGTGCAGAGGAAAGCCGCTTTCACGCCGTCTTTGCCGAGAGTCTTTGTGCTCTTGCCGCCGAGGATGCGCGTATCACGGCCGTCACAGCCGCAATGGGACTCGGCACGGGGCTTTCCGCCTTCGAGGGGAAATTTCCGCAGAGGTATTTTGATGTCGGCATCGCAGAGCCGCACGCGCTGACCTTTGCCGCAGGTCTTGCCGCCGCAGGCTACTTGCCCTATGCGGCGATCTATTCCACCTTCCTTCAGCGCGGCTACGATAATATTCTGCACGATATTGCCCTCCAAGGACTCCCCGTGCATCTGATGATCGATCGCGCAGGGCTTGCCGTTGCCGACGGAGCCACCCATCACGGCATCTTCGATGTCGCCTTCCTTTCGCATATTTCGGGCATCTCGCTCTATGCTTCCGCAACGAACGGCTCGCTCCGCGAAATCCTCAGGGCAACCAAGGATTCGGCCGCACCCGTTGCCGTCCGCTATCCGAATGCGAGCGAATCCGCCGCCGTGCGCGAGGCCTTTTATCCCAACGGGGATTATGAGGGCTTCGGCCTTCGTGCCGATTTTGAGGGGAAGAGCCCCCGCGTTCTTTTCATCACCTACGGGCAGATCGCCGCGCGCGTCTTGGAGGCCGAGGGCATCTTGCAAAATCAAGGTATCTCTTCGGGCACTCTGCTTCTCGAAAGGCTTGCGCCCTATAAGGAAACGGCCGATGCCCTTCGCCCGTATCTCGCCTCTGCTGAGGTGATCCTCTTCGTGGAGGAGGGAATCAAAAACGGCGGCGCAGGAATGATCCTTTCCTCTCTTCTTTCGGATGCGGCGCGGATCGATATTGCCGCAATCGAGGATGGCTTTGTAAGGCCATCCGCCCCCTGCGATCTCTATGACTTTTTCGGCCTTTCGGCAAGGGCGCTTTCCGAGCGCGCTCTTCGCTTGCTTGAAAATTTGTAAAAAGCAGTTTTTTTACTAAAAATACGCGCTTTTGTCCATAGACAAAGGATCGCCTTTCCGTGTATAATCAAAGCATAATTTTGATATTTTAGGAGAAACAAAATGAAGGTAACAAGTCAGCTTCTTTCGGAAAAAAGGGTACCTCTCGCCTCCGTTGTCGGAGAGGGAATTGCAGAAAATCTTCTTTTGCCGCTTTGCACGGGTGAGGGAGCCGTTTTGCGCTTTGCCCCCATCACCGAGGCCGAAATTGCCCGCGCGCAGGAGCTTCTTTCCGAGCCGCTTGACGACGGATTTGATAAATACCTCGTTTTTATCGGAGAAAGCGAGGTGGAGGTTTATTATTCCTCCGAGATCAGCAAGATCTATGCGGCGCATCAGCTTCTCTCGGAATACGACGAGGGACTTCGCACGGGTGTCCTCTATGCGCGCGCCATTTGCGAGGTGCGCGGCTATAAATGCTATCTGCCGCATAAAAGCGCGATCGAATATTTCAAAACGCAGATTGATCTTTTGCTCCTTCTCGGCTTCAATACGCTGACGCTGGAGCTCGGCGGAGCCTTTGAATATAAATCGCATCCCGAGATCAACGAGGGCTGGATCGAATACTGCAAGATCTTCAAGGAGCATAAGGAAAAAGCGATCCAAACGCAGAGAAGCTACCGTTTTCCCAAGGATTCTATCCATATTGAAACGGGAGAGGGGGATTATCTCACGGAGGAGCAGATGCTACAGATTCTCGATTATTGCCGCGCGCGTCATATCGAGGTCATTCCCGAAATGCCCTGCTTCTCCCACGCGGACTACATACTGTATGCGCATCCCGAGTTTGCCGAGGATCAAAACGAGCCGCTTCCTTCCTTCGCCTGCCCCTCCAATGAGGATTATTATAAGCTTCTCTTTGAGATTTTTGACGATGTTATCCGCGTATTCAAGCCGAGGCGCATCAACGTCGGGCACGATGAGGCGTATGTTTACAGCGTCTGCGATAAATGCAAGGATAAAACCGCCGCCGAGCTTTTTGAGGGGGACATCAAGCGTATCCACGCGCATCTTTCCTCCCGCGGCGTGAAAACGATGTTCTGGGGCGATAAGGTCTGCTCCAATTTCCACGGCGGTGGAGATGCCTTCCATATTCAGAACCCCACGGTTATGGGGATCAATACGATCGGCGGCAAGGATTACGAGGTGCACGCCTTCCGTTGCTACCGTCCCGACGAATTTATGGAATATGCGAAGAAAAACAGAGAGGTGCACGCTTGGTATGTCAACGAGGTCTGCTCCTGTGCACCCCGTCTGCCGAAGGATCTTGAAATCGTCAATTGGTATTATTCTTTGGATGAAAGCATCGAAGAGGAATACCGCGCGCAGGGCTGGCATTCCATTTACGGAAACTGGCAGCCTTGGAGCTTTAAGAATATGCGCGCGCGCTTCAATAAGAGCCTGATCCACGGCGCCTCCACCTCCAACTGGGGAAGCCTTGATCCGCTCTCGATGCAAAGGGCATACACCTATTATAAGCTCTTCAGCTGCTCGCAGGCCTTCTGGAGCAGGGAATACGATGTATCGAAGAAAAACGAAAATATGTTCTTCTGTGCAAAATGGATGTTCGAGCACTTCAACCGCGAGGCTCTGAAGAAAAATTGCCTCGCCATCGAGCATTTCTGCGATTTCGATATGCCGCATATTTCCTTTGATTGCGGATATTGGATCGAGTCCGAGGAATTCCATATCGGTGATTATCATATCACCTTTGAGGACGGAAGTGAAAGGATTTATCCCGTGATCTGGGGCGAAAATATCGGCCCGTCCTTCTCCACGGCAGGCTCCGCCGCCGACGATGGAAACCCCGCCCCCCTCAGCACGATGGAGGCCGCAGGCATTGCCCTCGTGCATCCCGATGCAAAGGGCGACATCTCTTATCGCATCCTGATTCCCGTGGAAAAGGCCGTTAAGAATGTTGCACTTGTAAAAACCGATAGATGCAAGGGCGAGATCACCTTCCGTATCGAAAAGTGATTTTTATAAACAAAAATAGTCAAACGAGCACAAAAAACCGAGGATGCGAGAAAAAAGCGCCTCGGTTTTTTTCTGATTTTTTTGAGAGGACGAATGAATTTTTCTGAAAACGGTGAAGAAAAGAGTGATCTTGAGGCTTTGAGGTGGCATGGGCTTTCGCAAAAAAATGAAGTGTACATTTGTCAATGATGTGAGACCAAAAAGTTAAAAAAAGAAATTAGATGTTAGAATGCGCCGTTTCTTTAAAAAACCATTTGACAATCCCGCCCTCTTATGTTATAATATATTGGTTAAATATTTTCTTTATTTAGGGACAAATTATGGATAAGAGAACCTTTTATCCCGAAATGGGGATCGATCTTGTGCGCCGCCTGCAGGAAGGGAAGGGCGAAAAATATTTCGTTCTGACGCTTGGATGCCAGCAAAACGAAGCAGATAGCGAGCGCATTCGCGGTATGGCTGAGGCGATGGGATATTCCGCCGCCACAGAGCCCGAGGAGGCCTCCCTCATCGTGGTGAATACCTGCGCCATCCGCCGCCACGCGGAATTAAAGGCGCTCTCCATCGTCGGTCGCTTCAAGGCGATCAAAACGGCAAGACCCGAAACGGTGATCGGCATTTGTGGCTGTATGGCCGCTGAGCCGCATATGGTGGAGCATATCAAGAAAAACTTCCACTTCGTCACCTTCACGCTTGAGCCAAACCGTCTCTTCCGCCTGCCCGAGCTTGTGGCCGCCTCGCTTCTTGAGAGCCGCCGAAGCTTTATCCTCGGGGAGGATGACGGGCGCATTGCCGAGGGGCTTCCCATTCGGAGAACGCAGTCGCACCGTGCCTATGTCTCCATTATGTACGGATGCAATAATTTCTGCTCCTACTGTATCGTGCCCTATGTGCGCGGCAGGGAGCGCAGTCGCGAAAGCGGTGCCGTTTTGGCGGAATGCCGTGCGCTGATCGATAGCGGCGTCAAGGAGATCACGCTCCTTGGCCAGAATGTCAATTCCTATCAATCGGATATGAGCTTCGCCGCCCTGATCTCGGCCATAGCGGAAATGGAAGGGGATTTCATTATCCGCTTTATGACGAGCCATCCCAAGGATGTATCGGACGAGCTGATCGGCGCAATGAAAAAATATAAAGGCAAAATCGCTCCCGCCTTCCACCTGCCTTTGCAAGCGGGTAGCAATCCGATCCTCAAGGCAATGAACCGCACCTATACGAAGGAGCATTATCTCTCCATCGTGAAAAAACTGCGCGAGGCCGTGCCCGAGATTGTTTTAACGACGGATATCATCGTCGCATTCCCGGGGGAAACCGAGGAGGATTTTCTTGAAACGGTGCGTATGATTGAGGATGTGGAATACGATATGATCTTCTCCTTCATCTTCTCGCCCCGCGAGGGAACGAAGGCCGCGAAAATGGAAAACACGATCACGGAGGAAGAGAAAAATTCCCGTATGTCCCGCCTTCTTGCCCTGCAAAAGGAGATCGCCTTGAAGAAAAATCTTCCCTATGCGGATCGTGTGGAGCGTGTTCTTGTGGACGATGCCGCAAGAGAGGGAGAGGGAAATTATATTGGAAGAACGGCGGGCGGAAAGCTCGTCCGCTTCACCGATCGCGAAAACCGCATCGGTCGGTTTGTGAATGTCAAAATAACGAAGGCAACGCCGTTTGATCTTTTCGGCGAGGCCGTCGAATAAAAAAACAAAAAGAAAGAAAAGAGGAAAAAGAAAATGACGAAGATTATAGAGCTTGCGCACACGCTTGGCCTTGCCATCGCAGAGAGCGACGAGATCAAGGCTCTGGAGCTTGCAAAGGAGCAGTACGAGGCAGATGCCGCCCTTCAGGCAAAGCTTTCCGAATATGAAACGGATAGAAAGCTTCTCACCGAGGAATTCATTAAGGAGGACGGTGAGCAGAAGGAGGCGGCCGTGAAGAAGCTTCGCGAGCATATGGAGGCTCTGGCTGCTGAGATCGTGGTGAACGAGAAGTATGCGGCGTATACGGCCGCGCAGACCGCCTTGAACGAGCTGATGGCCGAGGTGAATGCCGAGATCAAGTTCTGCATCACGGGCGAGCGCCCCACGAAGTGCACGCACGATTGCTCGACCTGCAGTGGCTGTCACTGATCGGCTGTTAAGGAAAAAGAAAATCTCCCAAAGAAGAGGGAGTGCGGATTTTGAAGGATGGAAGGAGTGAGCACAGTGGCAGAGGTGATCGATAAAAGAAGCGATCTTGAAACCGTAACGCCGATGATGCAGCAGTATTTGGAGGTCAAGGCGCAGTACGAGGGATTCATTCTCTTTTACCGTCTGGGCGATTTTTACGAATGCTTTTTTGAGGATGCGATCCTCGTCTCCGGAGAAATGGAGCTGACGCTGACGGGAAGAGAATGCGGCGGCGGTAAGCGCGCGGCTATGTGCGGCGTTCCCTTCCATAAATCGGATGTATATGTGGCGCGCCTTGTGGAAAAGGGCTTTAAGGTTGCCATTTGCGAGCAGGTGGAGGATCCGAAGAGTGCGCAGGGCCTTGTGCGCCGTGACGTCACCCGCGTTGTCACCCCCGGAACGGTAACGGATGGGGAAATGCTGAACGAGGGAAAGAATAACTTCCTTTCCGCCCTTTGCTATGGGGCACTCGGCGTGGCGCTTGCCGCCGCCGATATTTCCACGGGTGAGGTATCCGTCACCTTCCTTCCGAAGGGAACCACGGTTGCCATGCTTGAAAGCGAGCTTGCCGTGTATCAGCCTGCCGAGCTGATCCTCTTTGACGAAGGGGGGGAGAGCGCCCCCGTCACGAAATCTCTGCGCGATAAATACAACACCTTCATCACGGATAATGAAACGGCTCTCTTTGATTACGATCGCGCCAAGGGCGCAATGCTCCGCTTCTTTGCCAAGGAAAGCGAGGCGCTGGATAGCCCCGAAATGGTGATGGCCGTCGGCGCATTGCTCCTTTACATAAGAAAAACACAGAAAACCGAGATTGCCTTCGTGCGCGAGCTTCGCGTGTATTCGAAGGGGCAGTTTCTCGAGCTGGACTATAATACGCGCCGCAACCTCGAGCTTTGTGAGGCGATGCGCACCAAGGAGAAGAAGGGCTCGCTTCTTTGGGTTCTGGATAAAACCAAAACCGCAATGGGCGCGCGCCTGCTTCGCTCCTTCGTTTTAAAGCCGCTTCTTGATCCCGTTGTGATTTCGCACCGTCAGGCGCTTGTCGGCGCCTTCGTGAAGGATTCGTCTCTGCGTGCCGATATGGCCGAGGCGCTTTCCACGGTGCTGGATATTGAAAGACTGACGGCCAAGGCCGTGTACGGAACGGCCAATGCAAGAGACCTGCGCGCCATCGCCGTCAGCATCTCCTGCCTGCCGCAGGTCAAAAATATGCTGATGCTCTCGGAAAACGAGGCACTTATGGCGCTTGCCGCCGAGCTGGATCCCTTGCAGGATATCTGTGAGGTTCTGATGCGCGCCATCGCGGATGTGCCGCGACTCACCGTGCGCGAGGGCGGAATGATTCGCGAGGGCTTCCATTCCGAGGTGGATTATTATCGCCATATCCGTGATGATTCAACGGAGATTATGGCCGCCATCGAGGAGAGGGAAAAGGAGGAAACCGGCATCCGAACGCTGAAGGTCAGCTATAATAAGGTCTTCGGCTATTATATCGAGGTTTCGAAATCCTTCGTTGATTCCGTTCCCGACCGTTATGTGAGAAAGCAAACGCTCGTCAACTGCGAAAGATATATAACGCAGGAGCTCAAGGAAATGGAGAGCACGATCTTCAGCGCGGAGGAAAAGCTTTGCGCCCTTGAGTTTGAGATTTTCACCGAGCTTCGCGAAATGATCTGCCAGCAAAACGAGCGCATCCGCTCGGCGGCCGCTGTGCTTGCCTCGGTGGATGTATACCGCAGTCTTGCGGAGGTTGCGGATAAGAATAGCTTCGTTTGCCCTGAGGTGGATCTTTCCACGGATCTTTATATCAAGGATGGCCGCCATCCCGTAGTGGAGCGCTTCGTTACGGACAATTATTTCGTTCCCAACGATACGCTTCTCGATACGGCAAATAACCGAATGATGATCATCACGGGCCCGAATATGGCGGGTAAATCCACCTATATGCGTCAGGTTGCCCTGATCGTCGTAATGGCGCAGATCGGCTCCTTCGTTCCCGCAAGGGAGGCGCGCGTCGGTATCGTGGACAAGGTGTTCACCCGCGTTGGCGCATCGGACGATCTGGCCTCGGGTCAGTCCACCTTTATGCTGGAAATGACGGAGGTTTCCTCCATTCTGAAAAATGCAACCAAGCGCTCCCTCATCGTGTATGACGAGGTGGGGCGCGGAACGAGCACCTATGACGGTATGGCCATAGCCCGCGCCGTCGTGGAATACACGCACTCGAAAAAAATCGGTGCGAAAACCCTTTTTGCAACGCATTATCACGAGCTGACGGCGATGGAGGATGCCTTTGACGGCATCGTCAACTATAATATTGCCGCCAAAAAGCGCGCCGATACCATCACCTTCCTGCGCAAGATTGTCAGAGGCGGAACGGATGATTCCTACGGTATCGAGGTTGCCAAGCTCGCAGGCCTGCCCGCCGAGGTCATCAAGCGCGCAAGAGAGATCCTTTCGGAGATCGAGTCGGGGCATATCCCCGCCGCCAAGGTAGAGAAGAAGGCGCAGAGCGAGCCGGATCTTTTCGCCGCGCTGAATGCGGGCAAGGATTCCGAGGCCGCCGATGCGATCCGCTCGGCCGATCTGAATACGATGACGCCCATTGAGGCGATGAACCTTCTCTTCAACCTGAAAAAACTGCTTTCTTAAGCAGATCAAAAGGAAACTGTATGGGAAAAATAAATGTACTCAGCTTTGAGATCGCAAACCTGATTGCCGCAGGCGAGGTCGTTGAGCGCCCTGCCTCGGTACTGAAGGAGCTTCTCGAAAATTCCATAGATGCGGGCGCAACGCGCATCGTTGCCGAGATCAAGCGCGGCGGCGTTTCCCTGATCCGCGTAACTGATAACGGATGCGGTATGACGGCGGAGGATCTCCCCGTTGCCCTGAAGCGCCACGCAACGAGCAAGATCCGCGAAAAGGACGATCTTGCCACGATTATGACGCTCGGCTTTCGCGGTGAAGCGCTTGCGGCCATATCCTCCGTCTCGAAGGTGACGATCATCACCAAAACCGAGGAGGCAGAGGAGGGAACGATGCTTGTTTCCGAGGGCGGAGAGATTCTGGATATTTCCTCCGTCGGCGCCTCCACGGGCACGACGGTCGTCGTCGAGGATCTTTTCTTCAATGTGCCCGCCCGCCGCAAATTCCTGAAAAAGGATGCAACGGAGGCAATGAACGTTGCCGCCCTGCTGGAAAGGGTTGCGCTTTCGCGTCCCGACGTCAGTATCCAGCTGCTGGTGGACGGCGAGGAGCGCTTCAAAACGCCCGGTGACGGCAATCTCGAAAAGGCCATTGCCGCCGTGCACGGCCGCGATTTTGCAAAGAAACTTCTCTCCGTGGATGCCAAGGCGGAGGGGATTGAGGTCACGGGCTTCGTCGGCCGCTCGGATAATGTGCGCAAAAACCGCAATCTGCAGAATATATTCATTAACGGCCGCTATGTCAAGAGCCTGACGGTGATGGCCGCGCTTGAAAAGGCCTACACCTCTTATATCGCCCCCGAATGCTTTCCCACCTGCGTTCTCTTCCTTTCGATGCATCCCTCCTTCGTGGATGTCAATGTGCATCCCGCGAAGCTTGAGGTGAAGTTTTCGGACGAGCGCACCGTTTTCGAAGCGGTGTATCATGCTGTCCGCCGCACGCTGGAGGAGGCCGCATGGCGCCCCGATCTTCCGATGGGGGATGGCCGCACGGCGGAAAAGCGGATGACGAATGCCTTTATGCCCATCGGCGAAAAAAAGGCCGTGGAGCAGATCTCCGTTCCCATCACGCGCCCTGCCGCCACACCCACCGCGGCACCGTCCTATCCGCCGCAAAGACCTTCCTTGCAGGGAGAGGGAAAGACCGCCTTCTTCGAAAGAAGCGCTCGGATCGGTGAGTCCTCGCAAAAGAAGGCAGAGCCCGCAGAGGAGAGGCTTTCTCCCGCGGCATCGATCGATCTTCTGGAAAAATATAAATCAGCAAGCCTCGTTGAGCCTGTGGCGCGCATCGCGGATTTCACAGCGGGAACGCCCTCGCAGGCCTTTGCCTCCACCTTTATCCCTCCCGTGCAAACCGTGAGCGAAGAGGCGGGCATTGAGGTTGCCAAGCCCTTGTATATGTTTGTTGGCGAGGCCTTTGATTGCTATCTGATCGTTGAGGTCGATAAGGAGCTTCTCTTTATCGATAAGCACGCCGCGCACGAGCGCCTGATTTTTGAGGATCTTAAGGAAACGAGAGAGCGCGACGGACGCGTTGGATCGCAGTCGCTTCTTTTACCGATCGTTGTGGCCCTCGATTCGGAGAGCCTTGCCGCCGCAGAGGAATACCGCGAGGATTTTCTTGCCGTCGGCTATGATTTCAAGATCACCGCAAGGGGTGCGGAGCTTTCCTCCGTTCCCGATGCCGTCACCTCCGCCGATGCCGAGGCCCTCTTTGCCTCTATGGCGGATGAGCTTGCCAAGGGGCGCGGAAATCCGCAGCTGACGGATGCGCTCCGCCGTGAGCGCGCTCTGTATCAGATCGCCTGCAAGGCCGCCGTGAAGGGCGGGCGCAGATATAGCCGCGAGATCTCGGATTATCTGATCGGCCGCGTGCTGGCCCTTCCCGATATCACGGTTTGCCCCCACGGCCGCCCGATTGCCTACCGTCTTTCGAAAAACGAGATGGATCGGCATTTTGAAAGAATTAAGTAATTTGGAGAAATTATGGGAAAATTCACCCTGCTGAAAACGGAAGGAAAGGCGCGCCGCGCCAGCTTTGAAACGGTGCACGGCACGATCCAAACCCCCGTTTTTATGAACGTCGGAACCTCGGCCGCCATCAAGGGCGGTATCTCCACGATGGATTTGAAGGATGTCAATTGTCAAGTGGAGCTTTCCAATACCTATCATTTGCATATCCGCCCGGGCGATCGTCTGATCCGCGAAATGGGAGGACTGCATAAGTTTTTCAATTGGGATCGCCCCGTTTTAACGGATTCGGGCGGATTTCAGGTCTTTTCCTTGGCCTCCCTGCGTAAAATAACCGAGGAGGGCGTTGCCTTCAATTCGCATATTGACGGCAAGCGTATCTTTATGGGACCCGAGGAATCGATGCAGATCCAGTCCAATCTCGGATCCACGATCGCAATGGCCTTCGATGAATGCGTGGAAAACCCTGCGCCGTATGAATATGTCAAGGCCTCGCAGGAGCGAACGATACGTTGGCTTCGCCGTTGCCGCGCGGAAATGGATCGGCTGAATGCCTTGCCCGGCACGGTCAACCCCCATCAGATGCTTTTCGGCATCAATCAGGGCGGAACCTATGAGGATCTGCGCATCGAGAATATGATCGAAACGGCAAAGATCCCCTGCGATGGTTATGCCATCGGCGGTCTTGCCGTCGGTGAGGATGCCGAAACGATGTATCATATCATCGAAACGGTTGAGCCCTATATGCCCGTGGATAAGCCGCGCTATTTGATGGGCGTCGGAACGCCGCAGAATATCGTCGAGGCCGTGTATCGCGGCGTGGACTTCTTTGATTGCGTAATGCCCAGCCGCAATGCGCGCCACGGCAACGTTTTCACTTGGGAGGGAAAGATCACGATCCTGAACGAGCGATTCGCCAAGGACGATCGCCCGATCTCCGAGAGCTGTGATTGCCCTGCCTGCCGCCATTATAGCCGCTCCTATATCCGCCATCTCTTCAAGGCGAAGGAAATGCTCGGAATGCGCCTCGCCGTTCTGCATAACCTCTATTTCTATAACGATCTGATGCAGAAAATCCGTGATGCGCTGGATGAAGGGCGCTATGAGGAGTTTTACCGTAAGTATAAGGATGTTCTCGCAAGAAAATTGCCTGATGAACTTTGATAAAGCGGAGCCTTGCTATGAAAAGGATTTTTAAGCCCCTTCTTGCGCTGATGCTTGCCCTCGCGCTTGCATTCTCGCTTTCCTCCTGCTCGGTTTTGAATACGCTCTTTGCCTCCGATGGATCGCACGAGGTCACCTTCGTTTGCGCAGGGGAGGAAAGTGCGGTCTCGGTGCGCGCGGGATCCGTTGTTTCGCCGCCGAAAACGCCGAAGCGGGAAAACCGCATCTTCGCGGGCTGGTTTACCGACGAGGAATGCAAAAAGGAATATGATTTTTCCACGCCCGTCACAAGGGATATGCGCCTCTATGCAGACTTTGTTTCGGACGGCGCGGCATTGACGAATGCGATCACCCTCGAGGTTATGCCCGCGCTTGTAACGGTGGAGAATGTCTATCGCTCCTCGCCAAGCAGTGAAACGAAGGCGCAGGGCTCCGGCTTTATCTATAAAATCGAGGGCGGCCGAGCCTTCGTTTTAACGAATTGCCACGTGGCCTATGCCACCTCGGCTTTTCAGTCGATCACCGTCAAGGACTTTCGCGGGGAAGAATATCAGGCGCAGATCTATCGCAAAAGCCCGATCTCTGATCCCGCCATTTCCGCGGAATACGATCTTGCGATCCTCGTCTTTCCTTATAGCGGAGATTCGCTTTGCGCGCTTTCCTTCGCGGATGCCGATGTCCGTATCGGAGACGAGGTTGTCTCCCTTGGCTCGCCCCAGAATCAAAGCCACGCCATCACCTTCGGTGAGGTGCTGGATTTTTGCACGGTCAATCTCGTGGGCGGCTCTGCCGAGGAAAGCAACGTCACCTTCGCCGTGATCCATCATAGTGCCGCCATCACGAGCGGCTCCAGCGGTGGCCCCGTCCTTGATGCAGACCTTATGGTCGTCGGCGTCAATTATGCGGGCACGAAGCCCGAGGAGGGTGAAATCTTCGGTATGGGCTGTGCCGTCCCGCTCTCCAAGGTTCTTGAATTTTTGATTCTGTACGGTTAAGAGGCGGCTGCTGTTCTTTTAAGCGGCATCTGTAAAATCCCGCGAAAAGAAAAGCGAGGACAGAGATTTTTTCTCTGTCCTCGCTTTTCTTCCTTTATATAATTATATGGCTTAAAGTGCAAGATAAGCGCCTGCATCGCGAAGCGCCGCTTGGAGCTTTTTTATATTGAGGCTATGCGTATCGCATCCATACCTTGCGCAAAGCGCCGCGGCAATGCCCGCCGCCTGTCCCGTGATATATGCGCCGGGAATCACGCGCACGGAGGCCTGCATCGGGCGATCTGCTCCAATACTTCTGCCTGCGACGAAAAGATTGTCCCTATCCCTTGCAACGATCGCGCCATAAGGAATACTGTAGGACTCGCCCCTTTCGTGCTTTAAGAGAATGCTCTTTTCGAAATCTGCCATTCCTTTTTCGCTCGGTGTCATCGGATGGATGTCCACGGGGTAGGAATAGCGGCCGATCTCGTCGGAGAAGGGGGTCTTGGAGAAGAATGCATCCTTCGTGAGCGTCCTATCGGTGTGAATCCTTCGGGATTCCCGAACGCCGAGAATATCCGCCGTGCGGAGCAAAACGGCGTTTTCACAGCCCTTCACATAGGATCTATAGTATTGCTCGTATTCCGCCAGAATTTTTCGGCTCTTTTGCATCGCATCCGAGAGCGAGCGGCTCTCGGTGTCGTTCACGGCGAAGGCGTGGCCGATATTGCCGCCCGCAACGCGGCATTCGGGGAAGATCGGCTTCATTCCGGGCAGGATCGTGTCGTATTGCGTCAGCAATCCCTCGCGGTAGGCATCCTCCACGTGTGCGCGCTGTTGTTCAACGTCAAAAACGCCGAAATCCACGTTTCCGAAAAGACTGCAGAGCGTGGCAGGCATCGTGAGATGCGATTCGTCTCCGTAGTCAAAGCCGCAGCCCGCCATCGCGGAAAGTGCGCCGTTTCCCGTTGCATCAACGAAATATTTCGCCGCGATGGCATAGATGCCCTCGGGCGCGGAAACGATCGCGTGCGTGATCCTTTTTCCGTCCGTCACCGCGTCGGTCAGCTTGTTGAAAAAAAGGAACTGCGCGCCCGATTCCTCGATCATTTGGTCGTAAAGGCGCTTTGTCACCTCGGGACTCGCGATTTTCCATTCTCTTTCGTATTTGCAGGCAGGGAAGAGCGCATCGTGCACGCGGCGGCCGAAGCCACCTGCAAGGAAATGCTCTCCGTCGTCAAAATTCATAATTTCGGGCACCATACCGAGCGTTCCCGCGCCGCCAAGGCTTCCGCTTTGCTCGATGATCAGAACGCGCGCGCCCTGCTCGGCGGCCATCACTGCCGCGGCAACGCCCGCAGGCCCTCCGCCAACGACGAGGATGTCGGTCTTATACCGAACCTCAAGCTTTTTTTCGTAATTCAGCGTCATTTTTTGTTCTCCTCGACACCGTGACCGTCGCAATGCCCGTCAAACATACCTGCAATGCATCCAAAAAGACCGCCGTCCTTCTCGGTGCGAAGGCCGATAGCGCGCAGAAGCGTTTCGTCTGCCGCGCTTTTTTGTGCAAAGCAAGCCGTCGCGCCGCAACGCTCGCAGAATTCCAGCGTTGCCCGCCCGAGAATGAAGATGGCTTCGAAATCGCTCTGTCCGCATTTTTCCTTCAGATCGTAGAGCGTTGCACTCTCACCGTCTAAATCAAATTGCGAAAATCCCATAATTTCGCCGCTCTCGGCATCCACCATACCGTAGGCAAAGGCGCCCGCCCTTGCCGCCGCGCCGCAAGCGTCGGCGAAAAGAGCTTTCGTTTTCTCGTCCTGAATCGGAAAGATCTTAAACATTTTTTCGTTCCTTCGTTGCCTTATAAAGATATTCGACCTCGTCGTGCTCAAGGTGTCTCCATTTGCCGACGGGAAGTCCGTCCAGCTTGAGATTGCCGATGGAAATACGGGAAAGTCGCTTCACGGTCAGCCCCGCCTGCTCGCACATCTTGCGGATCTGGCGGTTGCGGCCCTCCTTCAGCGTCATTTTGAGAACGGTGCCGCTCTCGTCGCTTTCGCCGATCGAAACCTCCACGGGGCGGATCTTATAGCCATCGATCACGAGCGCGGAGGTCAGCGTCAGATACTGCGCCTCGCTCACCTCGCCCGAAACCTTCACGCGATAGATCTTCGGCAGGGAATAGGAGGGGTGCGTCAGTCGGTTTTTCAGCTCTCCGTCATCGGTCAGAAGGAGAAGCCCTTCGGAAATGAGGTCGAGGCGGCCAACGGGATAAACTCTTTCCTTCACGCCGTCGAGCAGGTCGGTAACGCACTTTCTGCCGCGATCGTCCTCGGTGGAGCAGAGGTAGCCGCGCGGCTTGTTCATCATAATATAAACGTGCTCCTTCTTCTCAAAAAGCACACGCTTTCCTTTGTATGTAACGAGATCGGCCGCAGGATCGATCTGTGCGCCGATCTGTGCGGGATGGCCGTTGATGCTGACGCGCCCTGCGGCAATCTCCTCCTCGGCCGCTCGGCGGGACATCAGCCCCGCATCGGCTAAGAATTTCTGTAAGCGAATTTTCTTCATAAGGTCTCCTTCATTCGTTATGGTTTTCAGAAGAAAAAGAATTTCTGTCGTTTTTTTCTTGCGGCGGCAACTTCCTCGGTCGCAACGAGAGAAACCGAGCCGATCTCCTCGCCGTCGCGCAAAAAAAGAATTTTTCCGAGAATGTCACCGGCCTGCACGGGTGCCGTTGCGTAAGGATTCAGGCAAACGCGCATCTGCACCTCGGAGAGTCCGCTTTTTTCCACAAGCGAAAAGCCCTCGCGATTCGTCACCGAAACCGCACCGCTTTTGCCCGAAAGCACGGAAATCTTCGTTTGATATTCTCCCGCATCGAGATCTATATAGGATCTCAGCGAGTGAAATCCGAGATCGAGCATCCTTTTGTGGTCTGTCCAATCATCGGGTGCGGAAAGCGTTGTCGTAATAAGGGTAACGCCGTCGCGCTCCGCCGCGCCGACAAGACAGCGCCCGCATTTCTTCGTAAACCCCGTTTTCAGCCCGATCGCGCCCTCGTAGGAGCGCAGAAGCTTGTTGTGGTTCACGATAAGGCGCGCGCTTTCCCCCTCGCCGATCGTCTTTTTATAGGTGGAGGCAACGGTGCGCACGGTCTCGTTTTCGATCGCCGCTGCGCCGAGTCTTGCAAGATCCTTGGCGGTGGTGTAATGTGCCTCGGCATCCAGCCCGTGCGGATTTTCAAAATGCGTATCCGTAAGCGAGAGCGTCTCCGCCCTTTCGTTCATCCTTTCCGTAAAGGCGGAAACGGAGCCGCAAAGTGCAATCGCAATGGCGGTAGCCGCATCGTTGGCAGAGCGGAGCATCAGGCCGTAAAGAAGCTCCTCCAAGGTGAAAACCTCGCCCTCCCGAAGATAGAGAGAGGAGCCTTCAATGCCCGTGGCCTCCTTTGGAATACGAAAGCGTTCCGTAAGCCTCTCGCTCTCCGCCGCGATCAGCGCGGTCATAATCTTCGTGGTGCTGGCCATCGGATATCGGGCATCGCCGTTTTTTTCGTAAAGAAAGCTGCCCGTTTCAAGGCAGTATAGCGCCGCCCCCTTTGCGCTGACGGCAAGTGGCTCCTCCGAAAAAACGAGGAGCGTGAAAATAGAGAAGAGAATGGCCGCCAAAATCACCGTGGCGATCAGGCGAAGCCTTCCTTGTCGATGCATAATCGAAGATCCTTTCCTTCGCGCCTTTTGCGACCCAAGGCCGCTTTTTTGCGCTTCGTGCGCTTAGTTTCTCCGCGGAGGAAGGGGTATATTCCGTTTTCTCGGTTGAAAAATATGCTAAAGAAGTCTCTCGGATCAAAAAAAGATTCTCGAAGCGCTAAAAAATCTTTTAATCAAAATAATGCATCTCGGATCTTTTGAATGATTTTGGGCGTTTCCTCAATCACCTCGGCAACGCGGTCAACCGCAGAGCCGCCCGAATCGTTCAGCGAGATGAGGTTCACCTGCGCATCCGGCGAAACGGTCAGAAATGCGATCGGAGTGATGCTGATGCCCGTGCCGCCGCCTCCGCCGAAATTCTGGAGGGGAGAGAGGCGCTTGTTTGCGTAGTCAACGCCGCCCGTCGCGAAGCCGATGCTCACGCGCGAAACGGGAATGATGCTGACACCCCCGCTCGTCACGATCACGTCGCCGATAAAGGTGTCCTTTTCCGCAAATTCCTTAACGCCCTCAAGAGAGGTTCGTATAATATCGCTCATTTTCGTTTCTGCCATTGCTCTTTGCCTCCTTTTCTTTCTTGTATTGTGCCAAACAGACAAGAAAAGTATACAAAAAAACGCAGAAACGGATTTTTATTTGCAAATTCAGTGGTGCGCTACGGTTTTTGCTTTCTTTCAGAAGTGGCCTGTCCGTGCAGCCTCCGAAGCGCGAAACAAAAAGCGAAATCAGAAAAAAGTATACCCCCGTCAGCATTGCGGTGCGAAAGGGGGATTCCCCCTCGATCAGGGGGAGCGTGCGAATATGAAGCGTGCTATGAGGCAAAGCGCGTTGCAATGCGGCGAGCAGAGCGCGCGCCGATGCGCGCCCTCCCTTGCCGTTGCTCTTTTTTTCGCGCCTTTTGCCGTCCTCGGCCTTTTCTTTTTTTGTCTCCTCACGCCTCGAAAAGGAAAGGGAAAAGAAAACGAAATGGAGCCGAAGCGCCGCCGCTTCGTCCTTTTCATATTGGATGATAACGGGGGAGAGAAGGATCGTAATGCATAAGCAGAGAAGAAGGAGGGAGTATGCCCAAAGCAAGCCAAAAATCACCTCACCTCTCGGTTATGTATTATTCGTAATCGATGATATCGTCCTCTGCGGAGGGGCCCTCCTGCTCCTCGGCGGCTTGCTCGGCGATCGTCTCGGGCGTCTCTGCCGTTTCGGTTACCGCATCGGAAACCGCAAGCTCCATCTCAAGCTGCTCCGCGCCCTCAAGGCTTTCCTCCTCGCGGTCGGGTGCATTCTTGCCCTGTGCAAAGAGTGCCATCAGCTCCTCGCTCGTGCCGGGAAGATCGGCAAGCGAGGCAAGGCCGAAGCAACGCAGAAAGTCGTTGGTCGTGCCGTAAAGCATCGGTCTGCCGGGCACATCCATGCGCCCCTTGCATTCGATGAGACCACGGTCGATCAGATTGTTCATCGCGTAAGAGGAGTCCGCGCGGCGGAGCGTGTCCACGTACATACGCGTCACAGGCTGGTTATAAGCAACGATGGCAAGCGCCTCCATCGAGGAGGTGGAAAGCGTTCCGTTTTTCTTGATGCCGAGTGCCTCGCGGATCTCGGGCAGATAATATTGCTTGGTGCAGAGCTGGCAGGAGTCCTCGTATGCCAGCAGGATAACGCCGCGCGGCATATCCACGGTGTTGTAGGTGCGCGCATAGTCAACAACGATATCCTTCACCTTCGCGGGCGTGAGATTCAGAACCCTTGCAAGAGTGGTATAGGTGATGGGATGTCCTGCGGCAAAAAGGATCGCCTCGATCGCTTCCTCGTAAACGATCTCTCTTTGCGGCTCGGTTTCTTCCTGCGGCAAGGAAATCTTTGCTTCTTCGCTCATTTTTTATCTCCTTCTTGCTCTTCTGTCTTTTCCTCTGCGGGCGGCGCGTCAAATTCGCTGGCCGAGCCCTCGGCAGGGGGAATATAGTCGTTGTTGAGTATAAAGCGCATATCAATGCCGCGCCCCTCGTATTCAACAACGTCCTCAATCACCTTCACGGTGGTGATCAGAATGCGCCCGATCTTCACGAGCTCAAGCACACCCATAAAGCGCGCAACGAGATCGGCTCTCGATGGGGAAACGCAGAGCAGATCGTAAAGCGAGCGCTCGCCCTCGTTTGCCAGCATCATACAGATCTCCTCGATCTTTTCCTCCACGGAAACCACGTGGTGCTTGATGAGGGGGTTGACGAGGTCGGCAGGCTTTCTTTCCGCCATCGCGATCTTCATTCTTCGCATAACGGCGTTCAGCGCCTTCATCAGCATATCCGTATCCAGATTCAGCGGCAGACCCTTTTCGGGAGGAACGTCGTCCGTGCCCTTCACGAAGCGGCCGCCGAATTCCTCGTACATAGGAGCAAGCTCCCTTGCCGCCCACTTGGCCTGCTGGTAAAGACGAAGCGCATCTGCGATCTCCCGTCTGGGGTCGTTTTCCGTTCCCTCCTCGTGCGGCAGGAGCATACGGCTCTTGATGAGCATCAGCTCGCTCGCCATGACGATGAATTCGCTGGCAACCTCGAGATCCATCTTTTTTGCATTCTCGATGTATTCCACATATTGGTCGCAGATCAGCGCGATGGGAATATCGGTTATATTCACCTTGTTTTTCTTGATCAGCGTCAAAAGAAGGTCTAAGGGGCCTTCAAATTGATCCAGTCGATAGCTTATCGTTTCAAACATAGTCACCTCAAAATTTTAGGCAAGAAAGGGAATCAGTCTCCAAAGCGAGAAGATCGCCTCGGAGACCCATTCCATCAGGCTGCCCAGAAGCTCGGAAAGTGAAAAGATTTTAAAAAGGGAGGAGAGAAGCGGACTTTCGGCAATCAGCGAGATGCGCAGAAGAAAATCGTAGAAGAAATCTCCGATAAAGAGCCAGCCGAGGAGTCCGAAATAAATATATCTTTCGTATCGCATCAGTCCGAAATAGTATTTCGGCGGCAGAATCACGTTCAGAAGCCTTGAGCCGTCCAGTGGGGGGATCGGAATGAGATTGAAGATCGCAAGGCCGAGATTCAGCGAATGAAAAACGAAAAGAAAAATCAGAGAGTTGGTTGCCACGGAATACCAAAGCTCGCTTGAAAACTGCACCCCTCTCAGCGAGGCGTAAAGCAGAAGGTATGCGCCTGCCGTAAAAAAGGAAAGGATCAGATTGGAGAGCGGGCCCGCCAGCGCCACGAGCGCAAAGCCCTTCTTGGGCTTCTTGAAGTAGCGCGGATCGATCGGCACGGGCTTTGCCCATCCAAAGCGGAAGAGGATCATGCAAAGCGTACCGAAGGGATCGATGTGGCGCATAGGATTCAGCGTCAGCCTGCCGAGATTCTTTGCCGTTGGATCACCCAAGCGATAGGCCGCATAGCCGTGGCAGTATTCGTGAACGGTCAGGGCAATCAGCGCCGCAACCGCCGAAAAAATATAAATTTCCAAAAGAGAAACGCCTCCTTAAATTTAAAAGCGTCTGTGCTCAGTCCTCCGTGGCTTCCTCGATCAGGCGAAGAAGCGCCTCGCGCCCCTCGCGCGTTTCAGAGGAAAAGGGGAAGGGGCGGATGCCCGTGCCGCTGAAAACGGTCTTCTCCATCTCTTCAAGCGCCGCGGCAAGCTGTGCCTTGGATAGCTTGTCCACCTTGGTGGCAACGACCTCGAAGGGGATGCCGTTTTCCACCATAAAGTTGATCATCATAATATCGTCGTCGGTTGGACCCGTGCGCACATCGATCAGCTGAAAAACCAAGCGAAGCGCATCCGCCGAGGGATTCTTGAGAAAATAATCCTCCGTCAGCGTGCTGAAGCCCTTTTTCGATTCCTGTGATCTCTTTGCAAAGCCGTAGCCCGGCAGGTCAACGAGGTAGAGCTTTTTATCCACCTCGTAAAAGTTGATGGTAACGGTTTTTCCGGGCGCGGAGGAAACTCTCGCCATCGATTTTCTGCCGAGAAGCGTGTTGATCAGCGAGCTTTTTCCAACATTGGAGCGCCCCGAAAAGGCAATCTGCGGCTTCGGCTCGCGCGGGAACTGATTGCTCCGTCCCGCCGATAAGCGAAGCTCCACCTTGTTCAAATTAAACTTCATACAGTATACCCCGATCTTATCGGTCTAAAACGCACTTCAGAACGTCCTCTGCGGTGCGGCAGGGAATAAATTTCAGGTGCGCGCGTGCCTCGCTGTCCACCTCGTCCAGATCCTTTTCGTTCTGGGCAGGGATGAGAACGGTGCTGATGCCCGAGCGGTAGGCCGCGAGGGTCTTTTCCTTGAGCCCGCCGATGGGGAGCACCTTGCCGCGAAGCGTCAGTTCTCCCGTCATTGCGATTTCGCGCTTCACGGGAATGCCGCTGAGCGCCGAAACGATCGCGCTCATCATCGTCACGCCCGCAGAGGGGCCGTCCTTCGGAACTGCGCCCTCGGGGAAGTGAATATGCAGGTCGCGGTTTTTGTAGAAATCGGCATCAATGCCGTAATCCTTGGCAACGGTGCGCACGAAGGAGTGCGCGATCTTGGCGGATTCCTTCATCACGTCGCCGAGCGAGCCCGTGAGCTCGATCTTTCCCGTGCCCTCCATCGCCGCAACCTCCACCTTGAGAAGGTCGCCGCCGCTCTGCGTGTAAGCAAGGCCGTTCACGATGCCGACGGGATTCGTCTGCTCGGGAAGCTCGGGGATCACCTTCACCTTGCCGAGATATTCGGAAAGATTTTTCTCGGTGACAGTCACGCTCTTAGCCTTGCCCTCGGCAATTTTCTTTGCCGCCTTGCGGATGAGAGAGGCAAGCTCGCGCTCAAGATTACGAACACCCGCCTCGCGCGTGTAGCCGCGAATCAAAGCGGAAAGACCTGCATCGGTGATGCGGAATTTCGACTTCGTCATTCCGTTGCGCTTGAGCTGCTTGGGAAGCAGATGGTTTTTCGCAATGGCCATCTTTTCCGTGTCGGTATAGGTCGAAAGCTCGATCACCTCCATACGGTCAAGCAGGGGAAGGGGAATGCCGTCGTAGCTGTTGGCCGTTGCAATAAAGAGACAGTCGGAGAGATCAATCGGGATCTCCATAAAGTTGTCGCGGAAGAATTTGTTCTGCTCGGGATCGAGAACCTCAAGAAGCGCAGAGGTCGGATCTCCTCGGAAATCCTTTGCCATCTTGTCGATCTCATCCAGCACGATCACGGGGTTTTCCACCTTTGCATTGATCAGCGCCGTCACGATGCGGCCGGGCATTGCGCCAACATAGGTCTTTCTGTGGCCGCGGATCTCCGCCTCGTCGTGCATACCGCCAAGCGAAACGCGCGCATATTTGCGGCCGAGCGCGTTGGCAACCGATGCCGCCACGGAGGTCTTACCAACGCCGGGAGGGCCGACGAGGCAGAGGATCTGGTTTTTGATATTCGGGGAGAATTGCTTCACGGCAACGAATTCGAGAATTCTTTCCTTCACCTTTTCAAGGCCGTCGTGCTCGCGGTTGAGCACCTCTCTTGCGCTCTCAACGGTGGGGTTTTCCACCGTGTGCTTGCCGAAGGGGAAGTCAAGGCAGGTGTCGAGATAGGTGCGAAGCACCGTGCCCTCTGCCGCACCAAACGGCGTTTTTGCAAGCTTGGAAAGCTCCTTGTAAAGCTTTTCCTCGATCTCCGCGGGAAGGCTTGCGGCCTGAATGCGCTCCTCGTATTCGCTGATCTCGTCATCCTCCTCGCCAAGCTCGGACTGAATGGCCTTGATCTGCTCGCGCAGGAAATAATCCTTCTGATTCTTATCGATCTTGTCGCGCACCTGCATCTGGATCTCGTGCTCGCATTCAAGGAGCATATATTCCTCGCCCAGCGCGATTAAAAGCTTTTCAAGGCGGTTCTTTGCGGTCATCGCCTCAAGCACCTGCTGCTTATTCTTATAATCGATCAGCGCGGCGGAGGCGGCGAAATCGGCAAGATAGCCGGGCGTCGTGATCGCCTCGGCGGAAATGCGCATCTCCTCGGTGAAGGTGGGATGAATGTCCTTGATGGAAAGCAGATGGTTTTTCACCTCGCGCATCAGCGCATCCATCGTCGGCGACTTCTGGAAGCTCTGGCTGTCCGTCTTCGTCACGGCGGTGGCCGTCATATATCCGTCATTCATAAAGATCTCGCGGATCTTTGCGCGTGCCATACCCTCAAAAACAACCGTGAGGTTGCCCTGCGGATTTTTCACGACGTGCTTGATCGTTGCCAAAATTCCAACGGAGAAGAGGTCGGCAGGCGTCGGCTCGTCAACGGCCAGATCCTTCTGTGCAACGAGAAGGATGCGCGGCTCGGCAGAGGTGGCTGCCTCGGTGAAGGCCTTCAGCGAAAAGCCTCTCGCCAGCTCCACGTTGAGCTGAATACCGGGAAATCCAACGATGCCGCGCAGGGGGATCAGCGGAAGCGTGACCTCGGAAAATATTTCAATTGCTTCGGTGTTTTTTTCTTCGTTCATCATTCGTAGTCGTATCCTTTTTTTGCTGTGTAATGGTGAAAGAAAAGGAAAAAGCCACTTTTCTTCCTATTGTATCATATCAATAAAACAGTATAGCACAATTTTTCCGAAAAGTCTATATATTTTCAGTATAATTCATAAATATTTATAAAAAAACAAAAACCCGCCTCCGATTCCGCCGAAAAAAGCCTTCGGTCGGAGGAGCGCGGGTTTTTGTGAGGAAGAGAACGGGCCGCCGGATGGGGAGGTGAACCTCATAAGATTGGGGTATCCGCCAAGGGAGGCACCGTGATGCACGGGAGAGCCGTGCCTTGTTATTATACACCCGCTGAAGGGATTTTGTAAAGATGGGATTTTTCACAATTTTTCGCCCCTCCGGTTGTAGAAATGGGAGAAAATGAAAAAACGGAAAAAACTTTCAAAAAGGTGTTGACAAACGAAGATCGTTGTGCTATAATAATGGCCGTAAGAAGTGTAGCTTCTAAAAACAAGCAGAATCCGTTCTCACCATACCACAGGCGTGCGTATGGTTCATAGATCTCGCCCCGTTGTGAAACGAGGGGAATTCTTTGTGTGCGGATTTTGTGTTCGCACTTTTTTATTTTTTATGGAGGTACAAAGCCATTAGCACCAACAATACGAAGGATTTGCCCATCAATGAAGAGATCAAGGCGGCAGAGGTTCGCGTGATCGGAGCGGAAAACGAGCAGCTCGGTATTATGAAGATCGACGATGCGCGTAACTATGCTTATAATCATGGGGTTGATTTAGTGCTGATCGTGCCCAATGCCACGCCGCCCGTTTGCCGCGCAATCGACTACGGTAAGTTCTGCTTCGAGAGAGACAAGAGAGAGAAGGAAGCAAAGAAGAAGCAGGTGATCGTGAAGGTCAAGGAGGTTCAGCTCTCCTGCCGTATCGAGCAGCACGACTTTGATACTCGTGTCAATCACGCAAAGCGTTTCCTTGCTGAGGGCAATAAGGTGAAGGCAGTCGTTCGCTTCAAGGGAAGAGAAATGACGCATATGGAGCTTGGCCGTGAGGTGATCGAGAAGTTCTGCGAGGCGCTTGCCGAGTGTGGCAATGCCGAGAAGAAGCCGATTCTCGAGGGGCGCTTTATGTCGGTGATCTTAGCACCGCTGAAGCCCGAAAAGAAATAATTTTGTTATTATAAGATCCGAAAAGCGGATCGCTATGATAAAAAACAGGGGATTCCCCCCTAAGAAAAGGAGTAAAAAAATGGGAAAGATTAAGACGCATAAAGCATCTGCCAAGAGATTTTCTCTTACCGGCGGCGGAAAGATAAAGATGTCGCACAACAACCACCGTCACAACCTGGGTATTAAGACCTCCAAGCGCAAGAGAGGTCTGCGTAAGGGCGCGATCCTCAGCGAGAGCTTCGCTCCTATTTACAGAAGCCTGATTCAGAAGTAATCGGCACAACGAGAAAATTTGGAGGAATAGAAAATGGCAAGAGTTAAAGGCGCATTGATGACGCGCAAGAGAAGAAAGAGCGTTCTGAAGGCAGCGAAGGGCTACTGGGGCGCAAAATCCAAGCATTTTAAGATGGCTAAGCAGGCCGTTCTCAAGAGCGGTAACTATGCTTACGTTGGCCGCAAGCAGAAGAAGAGAAACTTCCGCGCTCTGTGGATCGCTCGTATCTCCGCGCAGGCTAAGGTAAACGGAATGAATTATTCCACTCTTATGCACGGTCTTAAGACCGCCGGCATTGATCTCAACCGCAAGATGCTCGCTGAGATCGCCGTAGCTGATAAGGCTGCATTCGCAACCCTTTGCGAGAAGGCAAAGGCTGCTCTGTAATGAGTTTAAAAATTCCCGATCGGCCCAAAGGCTTCGATCGGGAATTTTTTCTAATTCCGATATAAATTCCGATACAAGCGCGCAGAATGCAAATATAAATTTGCAAAATGCGCGATTTTTCGATTTTTTGCAAAGAAAAATATAGGAGGTATCCCTCGTGATTTTTCAAAAAGAAATTATAAAAAGTCGCCAAAATCCGCTTGTGAAATGGGCGGCCTCGCTTCAACAAAAGAAGGGAAGAGAGGCGCACGAGAGCTTCGTTGCGGAGGGAGAAAAGCTCCTTTTGGAATCCGCAGCGGCCGATCTTCCGATTTCGCATATTTTCGTCGCTCAGAGCCGTAAGGAGCATTTTGAAGAGGTGCTCCGCGGCTTGATTTCCGAGGGGAGATGCGCGGATGCGCGTATTTTTTTGCTCGCGGACGAGTGTTTTGAAAAAATTTCTTCCGAAAATGCACCCCAGGGCGTGATAACTATTATAAAATATCTTGACTTTTTTAAAAATAAGGATATAATATATAAGGAAGACTTTTTTCTTGCTCCCGGTGAGCGCGCGATGGCGCTCTCCTCGATTCGCGATCCGGGCAATCTCGGCTCGGTCATCCGCAGTGCGGTTGCCTTTGGCATCGAGCATCTGGTGCTGAGCGCCGATTGCGTTGGAATCTATCATCCGAAGACGGTGCGAAGCGCAATGGGAAGCCTTTTCCGCATCAAGGTCACGGTTGTGGAGGATTTTCTTTCCTTCCTCTCGGCGGCGCGTGCCGTCGGCCGTCTCGTGTATTCCGCAGAGCTTTCGGAGGGGGCGCATCCGCTTGGCACGGTGCCGCTTCTTCGGGATAGCATCGTCGTTATCGGAAACGAGGGGCACGGTGTGAGTGCGGAGGTGAGCGCGGCCTGTGACGGCGCGCTCTATATCCCGATCTCGGAGAAGACCGAGTCGCTCAATGCATCCGTGGCCGCGGCCATTCTGATGTGGGAGCAGAGCAAGGCCGTTTGATTTATTTTGAAAGTGAGGTGGTTTCCGTGCCCGAGAATAAGGAGCTTCTTTACTGGGTATGGCTTTCCCTTGCCTGTACGCCGGGATACACCACCTTTGATAAGCTGATCGCAGAGCTGGATACACCTGAGCGCATATTCGGTGCGACGGATGCCGAAATTGCAGATTGCATCGGCGAGCGTGTGAGGGATTATGCAGTGCTTATCCGCCGCGATCTCACGGCTGCGCGCGAGGTTTTGGACTTTTGTCTTCGCAAGGGCGTTGGAATCCTCACCTATGCCGATCCCCGCTATCCCGAGGCGCTCCGCGAGATATCCGCTTCTCCCGTTTTGCTTTATTACCGCGGGCAGTTGCCCGATTTCGATAAAATCTGTCCCGTTGCGGTCGTTGGCTCGCGCAAGGCCTCGCCGTATGGGCAAAGATCCGCATTTTCCATTTCCGCCGATCTTGCGCGCGGCGGAGCCACGGTTGTTTCGGGTATGGCCAAGGGCGTGGATGCCGCCGCAATGGCGGGCGCGCTCTCCGAGGAGGGAAGCGTCGTTGCATTTCTCGGCTCGGGTATTGATGTCTGCTATCCCGAGGAGCATCTGACCCTCGCACGCGAGACCGTGAAGCGAGGTTGCATTATGACGGAGTATCCGCCAACCACCCCGCCGGACCGTTTTAATTTTCCCAAGCGAAACCGCCTGATCAGCGGCCTCAGTGCCGCAACGCTCGTTATCGAGGGAAGAGAGCAGAGCGGCGCGGTGATCACCGCACGCCACGCGATGGCGCAAGGGCGCCCCGTGTACGCCCTGCCGGGCAACGTGGATAGCCCGGGAAGTGCGGCCGCGCATATGTTGCTTCGCGGCGGTGCAAGGCTTCTCACCTCGGCGGATGACGTTGTAAGGGATCTGGAGGAGCACTACCGCGGCATTCTCAATCCCTTTGCGATGGCAGCGGGCACAGCCGCACAAATGGAGGGCGTGCTTCGCCGTCTCTCCCTTCCCGTAAGCGAAGGCGAAAAGCAAAAAGGAATTTTGGCCGCCCTTTTGCCGCATAAACGTAGCAAAGCGAAGAAGGAGAAGGAGGAAGATGTGCTTTCTCTTGCATCCGAGGCGTTGGAGGATAGCGCCGCGCGCATTGAGTCCGTCCTCTCTTCTATGGATGCAGAAGCGCGCTCGGTGTATGAAGCGATCCCCGAGGAGGGAGACTGTCTTCTGGAGAGCCTTTGCTCCGATGCGCTTTCTCTTCGCACGGTTATGAAATATCTTCTGAAGCTTGAAATCAAGGGTTTGGTTCTTATGCTCCCCGGTGAGCGTGTGAAGCGAGTCTGATCAAAATAAATTTATAGTCTCTTATAAGAAAGGAAAAGGCCGTTTTCGGCCGCCCAGAGTACCAGAGTATGTCCAACTTAGTCATTGTAGAGTCTCCCGCAAAA
>JAZTWU010000041.1:0-8603 GCA_045636085.1 Eubacteriales bacterium | reverse complement strand
TAGCAGCTCCAAAGACCGAAAAAAGCCCCCCTTTTGGGGTCCTTCGTTCTTTGGACCCGCTACCCGGATTCGGACCGGGGACCTCATCCTTACCAAGGATGTGCTCTACCAACTGAGCCATAGCAGCGACCTATCGTCCTTACGGACATTTGATATTATAACAAATCCTTGGGCGTTTGTCAATAGGTTTTTTGAAAAAAATCAAAGCGTGGAAATTTTTCTCGTTTTTTGGAATCACGCGTTTCGGAATTTGGAGGGATTGGTGCCGAAGAAACGCTTGAAATAGGAGGAAAAATAGGCCAGGTCGCAAAATCCGCAGGCGCGGGCGATCTCTTCCACGGTGAGTGAGGTGTTTTGCAAAAGTGAGGTCGCCTTGGAAAGCCTTGCGTGAATCAGATATTTATGAAGAGGGAGCCCCGTGGCGGTTTTGATCAGATGGCTGATATAGTTCGGATGATAATTGAAGGCATCGGCGATGGAGCGATTGGTCAGCGGTTGGGTGAAATTTTTGTGTATAAAGTCGATGACGCGCTCGGTGACCGTGCCTTCGCCGCCGATGGGCATCATTTGTGCGGCACGCACGGCATCGATGATGCAGGAGGATAAAAGGGCGCTCATTTTTTCTTTGAAAAACGCAAGTCGATAGGAATATTCGAAAATCAGATTGCTGAGCCTTTTTTCTAAAGACCCCATTGCGCCGAGGTGGAGCACTTGCGAAAGCGCAGGAAAGTCTTCGATTCCTTCGGGGGATAAAAGCAGATCTGCACGGAAGGCCTCCCGCTTTACGGGAATCACGGGGGTGCTGATCGCAGATGCGCGCATATCGTAATCAAAATTTATCTGCAAAAGGTTGGTTTTTTCGTTTGTCGAGCAGATTTGATAGGGAATTCCCGAGGGGATGATCAGAAGATCCTCTTTTTTTGCAAGCAGTTCTTTTTCGGCGGTGCGGATGCGAAAGCGCCCGTTCTGAACGAAAAAGAGCCTCGTATCCAAAGCAACGACTTCGGGAAAACAGCTTTTTTCGTCTAAGGAAAGAATTTGCGCAAAGCGCACGAAGGGGTGCATATCCGAGAGTAGCATAAAACGATCCTCAATCTTTATTTTACACAAATTTGTGTTTGATTTCTATCTTGATTATAGCACCTCTCTATGTTAAAATCAAGGTGAAAATTTGGATGTGATGCGCATGAAAAGAGATCTTTTTGTTTTTGCAGGGCAATCCAATATGATGGGGGCATCGGTTTTTGCGCCGCAGGTGGCCGTTTCGCTCTCGCGCTCCTTTGAATATAAGCATAAAGAGCGGCGCCTTGGAGCGGCTCAAGGGCGCTTTACATCCTCCGTATATCCTGCAGGTGAGTTTTCCTATACAGACCTTGAAAAGGCCTATTCCGCGGAGATGTCGGACGAAAACGGAAACAGCCGGCTGGAGAATTATATTGAAAACACCTATTTCTGCCCGTCGATGTCCAGCCTTTCTTGTGAGGCAGAGAAGACGGTTCTTTCCTTCTCCTCCTTCTCGGAGGCCACGGCAAGGCACGGCGCAACGCTCGCGCCCTTTCTCGCCGAGACGTGGGAGCGGCTTGGCGGCACGTCGGCTTATGCACACATTGCCAAGGGCGGCGTTTGTATCCAATATTATTTCACGGAGCAGATGGTAGAGGAATACGCGCGGCGCATAGGGCACTATAACGAGGTGCACGGAACGGGCTTTGAGGCGGCAATCTCCGTTTCCTCCCGTATGGCGGGGGCGGCAGAATACTTTTTTGAAAAAAGCAAGCATTTTTTTGAGGATGCCGAGGCGCGTTTTGGAAAAGAGCTTTCGGGCAATCGGTGCTTTTTCTGGCTGCAGGGTGAGGCCGATGCGTGGCGGTCCGTGATCGAATATGAAACCAAGCTTGATATTCTATGGGAAACGCTGAAAAAGAACGGCTTCACGCACTTTTTCTGCATTCGCGTTGGATATTTCGGCGCGGAGGGAATCTATCGCGTGATGGAGGCGCAGGAGCGCTTTGTATCTCGCCATAGGGATGCTTATATGTTGACGCGCGCCGCCTCGTATTTCACCTATCCCGAGCAAAATGAGGAGGATTGGTTTATCACCCCGCCGAGCGAGGAATACAGAGACTGTCGCGATAGCTTTTCAGGGTACGAAAATAACCATATAAACGAAAAGGGCTTTGCCTTGATTGCCGAGCGCTGTGCGAAAAATCTATACCGCGTGCTCCGTGAAAACAAAGAGCCTATACCCGAAGAAGAAAATATAAAGCTTTTGTCAAAGGAGAATAACAATGTATAATATCAAGCTTTCAGATTATATTCCCGCGCCGAATCCCGCAAAGCCCGATCGTATCGTTGCGGCGCATTATTACGCCGCTTGGAAATACGGTGCGGCAGGGCTTCATAACGGATTTAACGATCTTTCCGAGGATTACCCCGAGAGAACGCCGCTGATGGGCTATTACGACGAGGAAAATCCCGAGGTTTGCGACTTCGAGATCAAGTGGGCAACGGAGCACGGCATCAACTGCTTTATCCATTGCTGGTACAGAAAAAAGGAAAACGAAGGAAAGCCCATTACGGTGGCAGATCTTCGCCTCGGCCACGGCTTGCACGAGGCGCTTTTTAATGCGAAATTTCAAAAGTATATGAAGTTTGCCATCATGTTTGAGGTTTCGCCGCGTTGGGGCGGCACGAGCGAGCGGGATATGCTTGAAAACCTGATGCCGTTCTGGATGGAAAATTATTTTAAGCGAGAAAATTATCTTTTGATTGATAATAAGCCGGTTCTTTTTGTCTTTAACCCCAAGCGGATGGCGCAGGAATGCTTTGCGGATGCACAGATGCAGAGAAGCACCTTTGATGCCTGCCGCGAATATGCAAAGAAATGCGGCTTTGACGGGATGGTTTTTGCGGCTTGCAACAACGCACCGAAAAGTGACGTTCGGGATGATTTTACAGCACGTGGATTTGATTTTCGTTTCGGATACAATTCGGGATACGATGCGCCGTGTGATTATTTTTCGGATGAAGAAAAGATCATTGAAGGGCAATGCTCTCATTTTCTCAAAAATCTTGCGATAGGAAATAAGGATTTTATCCCTACGGCCTCCTGCTTCCAGGATGCAACGCCGCGCTTCTCGCAAAGATGGGTCGATCTTGGATATCGATTCAGAGACTATGGGAAAATATGGTATCTTTCGCCCGAGAAATTCAGATGCCTTTTGGAAGAAATGAAAAAAATCTGCGACGCTCTTCCCGAGGATGCATGGGCGAGAAAAATTATTATGATCGACAACTGGAATGAATGGGACGAGGGGCATTTCGTTGCGCCGAGCCACCAATTCGGATTCAAATATCTGCAAGCGATCCGTGAGGTTTTCACCGAAAGGGAAAATCTCCCCGATTACCGAACCCCGCAGGATCAGGGATTTTTCGGTTTTAACACGAGCTGGAAAACGCCGGATTTCGGCCCGCTTTGCCAAAAGCGGCTCGAGGAGAAAAACGAAAAATAAGCCATCGGGAGCCTGCGTTTTTTCAAAATCATCTCCTTCGCCTCTTGATTTTTTTGTCGAAATAGGGTAAAATAAAAAGTACGACAAAAATCGGAGTTATGAAATGGTAAAGACGATCAAAAACAAAACGCCCTATACGCTTGACGATTCGCGTATGGCGCATTATATGCTCTTTATGAGCGTTTATTTTCTCCTATGCTCGCTTGCGGCGGCGCTGATATTGAAGGAAGGAAATTTCTTTCCCTCGCTTTGGAAGCTGCTGCTCTCGCCGAGCCGCTTGGTCACGGATTATTTTGCTCTCGGAAGCATTTCCGCAACCTTTTTTAACGTTGGCGTTTGCGGTCTGATCGCCAATGCGGTGATCCATCTCTGCCGCCTGCCGATGAATGCAACGGCCTTCGCGGCTTATCTTCTTGTGGTGGCACACGGATTTTACGGATTGAATTTTCTGAATCTCTGGCTTCCGATGCTCGGCGTGCTTCTTTTTTGCCTTGTGCGCCACCGCCCCGTTTCGGAAAATGCGCATATTATGCTGTTTGCCACGGCGCTGGCTCCCTTCGTGAGCGATCTGCTTTTTGCGTATCCTCTGCCGGATCGGGATGCGCTCGGCTTTTCCGTGATCGGCCTCGTTTTTTCGATTTTACTTTCGATCTTTTCCGGATTTTTCGCCCCTGCGGTTCTGCCCGGAACGGCGGCGATGCATCGTGGATACAGTATGTATAAGGCGGGGCTTGCGCTCGGCCTTCTCGGTCTCTTCCTTTATTCGTTTTTATATCCCAGCCTTGGAATCGCGGAGCCTGCCCCATCGCTCACCGAGGGGATCAAGCATCCGGGGCTTTTCTCGGCGGCAGGGCTTTTTGCCGAGCTTTCGCTCTTTATTCTCTTTGCGCTCACGCTTCTTGGTGGCTATCTCTTGAATGGAAAAAGCTTCCGCGGCTACGGCTCACTTCTGCGCGCCAGCGGCTACGGCACGGATTTTTATCATCTGCACGGCGTTCCGCTTTGCCTTGTGAATATCGGCATTTACGGTCTCGCTTTGCTTATGTATCTGAACCTCGTATTTCTTCTTCCGCTTCTGATTCCCGGTCTCCCCGCGGCGGCCTGCTTCACGGGGCCGACGGTCGGCGTTGTTTTCGCGGCGCTCTCCTTCTCTGCGGACGGTCAGCAGGTGCGCAACGTGGCGCCGATCGCGCTCGGATATTTCTCGCTTTTCGTTGTTTGCTCGGTTTTGTGCGTGCTTCTCGGTCGCCCCGTTGCCTGGACACTCGGAACGCAAAGCTATGTGAACGGCTTCGCCTTTGCGACGGGACTTTGTCCCTTTGCGGGAAAATACGGCAAGCGCTTCGGCACGCTGGCCGGCTTCCTCGGTGCAACGATCTGCACCGTGACGGACGAGATTCACGGCGGCTTCGTGCTCTATAACGGTGGCTTCACTGCCGGTCTCACGGCGCTGATCCTGATCTGCCTTCTGGATTTCTATCACATCAAGCCCAAGTTTTTGGATGATATGAAGCAGTCCGTTTGATTTTAAAGCGGCAAAAGCATCAACAGACCGATGCAGGCCGCGCCCATGGAAAAGAAAACCAATATTCTGCAAGCCTCCTTCGGGGAGAGCCCTGCCTGCAAAAGCATATGATGCAGGTGGCCGCGATCTGCCCGAAAGGGGCTTTTTCCTTTCAGGATACGCCGCCCCACGGAAACGAAGGTATCCAGCGTTGGCAGAGAAAGGAAGAGAAAGGTCTCCGTGCGCATCGATCCGCCGATCGGCGTCAGCGCAAAAACGGCGAGTGAAAGCCCGATCAGCCCCGCGCCCGAATCTCCCATAAAAAGCGAGGCGGGCGTGCGGTTGAAGGGAAGAAATCCGAGGACCGCGAAGAAGAGAAGAAGGGCAAGAAGCCCCGCCTCGGTCTCCCCGTAATGGAAAAAGGTGATCGCGAAGGCGAAAAGCGCAACCATAGAGCTTTTTGCGCAGAGGCCGTCGATCCCGTCGGTGAAATTCACGCCGTTCATATAAAGAATCAGGCGGTAAACGCCGTAAAGAAATCCGAGAAAATAGGGAAGAGGCAGGGAGAGGGAGAGGAAGGAAAGGCGCGACGGCGCGCCCAAGGCATAGAGCGCAAGAAGTGCGGCAAAAAGCTGAAGAATGAATTTTTGAAGGGGAGAGAGTCCTCTTATATCGTCGATCACGCCGCAAAAGAAAATGATGCCGCCGCCAACGAGAAGGGCAGAGGCCGTTGGATGCGAGGGATCGCAAAAGAGCAGGAGCGCGGGGAAGAAGGAGAGATAAATCCCTGCACCGCCGAAGCGCACGGTTGGACGCGCGTGGCAATGCCGCCCCCTCGGAATATCCAGCGCGCCGAGCAGAAGTCCCGCGCGGCGAACGCGCGGCATAAGAAGCAGGGAAAGAAAAAATGAGAAGAAAAAGGAGAAAATAATCTTCATATAAAAAATGTGTGGAAGAGAGGCACGGTCACCTTCTCTTCCACAGTCTTTCTTTAGATATGTATAGATTAGTTTACAAATCCGATCTTTCTTCTCACCTTGGACATCGTTTTTCTTGCATAATAAGCCGCTTCCTCAGCGCCGCTCTTCATCACGGATTCGAGGAATGCCTTGTCTGCAATCAGGCGGTTGTATTCCTCGCGCACGGAAGCCAGCCCGTCCGCACAGGCCTCGCCGACGGCGAGCTTGAAATCTCCGTAGCCCTTGCCTTCGAATTCCTTTTCGATCTGCTCAAAGGTCTTGCCCGTGAAGGCGTGATAAATCGTCATCAGGTTGTTCACGCCGTCCTTGCCGGGGGCATAGCGCACCTCGGCCTCCGAATCGGTCACGGCCTTCTTAAACTTGCGGATCATATCGTCCTTGCTGTCGAGGATATAAACCACGGCGTTCGCATTCTCGTCGGATTTAGACATCTTCTGCGTCGGCGCGGCTAAGGACATAATCTTCATCGTATCCGTCGAGATATATCCCTCGGGCACGGTGAAGGTATCGCTGTAAATCTGGTTGAAGCGCATTGCAATGTCGCGCGCAAGCTCAAGGTGCTGCTTCTGATCAATGCCAACGGGCACGAGATCCGTCTGATAGAGAAGGATATCGGCGGCCATCAGCGTCGGATAAGTGAAGAGGCCCGCATTGATATTCTGTGCATTTTTTGCGCTTTTAGCCTTAAACTGCGTCATACGGGAAAGCTCGCCGTACATCGTGTAGCAATCGAGAATCCAGCCGAGCTCGGCATGTGCGGGAACGTGGGACTGCACGAAGAGCGTATTCTTCTTTTCGTCTAAGCCACAGGCCATATACAGCGCGAGTGTTTCATAGGTGCGGCGGCGAAGCTCCGCAGGCACCTGGCGCACGGTGATTGCGTGCATATCCACGACGCAATAGAAGGTTTTATATTCGTCGGAAAACCGGGAAAAATTCTTGATGGCTCCAAGGTAATTTCCAATGGTGAGGTTGCCCGAGGGCTGCACCCCGGAAAATACGGTTTTTTTATCTCCGTTCATAGAGAAGTCCTTTCGAGAGTTCGTTTTCATCATTTAATTATACAACCCGAGTCCCGTTTTGTCAAGGGATGGGGCGGCTTTTAAGCGCAAAAATAAGAAAAAAAGCGCTCGCGCGAGCTTATTTTTTGAAAAATGGGCAAAAAATGTTAGAAAATCTCCAAAAAATCACATAAACTTTTGCGTATCTATTTACTTTTGTAGTATTTTGTGTTATAATACATTTTGGCAAAAAAATATGCCGCTTTTTTCGAGTATTTTTAAAAATTTTATATACGGAGGAAAAAACCAATGGTAGAAAGAAAGAAAATTTCTATGGATGGTAACACCGCCGCTGCGCACGTATCGTATGCGTTCACGGAAGTTGCTGCTATCTACCCCATCACCCCCTCGTCCAATATGGCTGAGGTTACAGACACTTGGTCTGCTTCCAACAAGAACATCTTTGGCGAGCCCGCGAAGAACATCTTCGGCACCAACGTTAAGGTTGTCGAGATGCAGTCCGAGGCAGGTGCCGCAGGTGCGGTTCACGGCTCTCTTGCAGCCGGTGCTATGACCACGACCTACACCGCTTCTCAGGGCCTTCTTCTTATGATCCCCAATATGTATAAGATTGCAGGTGAGCTGCTTCCTTGCGTGATCCACGTATCTGCAAGATGCGTTGCTTCTCACGCTCTGAACATCTTCGGCGATCATTCCGACGTTTATGCTTGCCGCCAGACCGGCTTTGCTATGATGGCAGAGAGCAACGGCCAGGAGGTTATGGACCTCGGTGCCGTTTCCCACCTTGCCACCATCAAGGGCAGAGTTCCCTTCCTGAACTTCTTCGACGGCTTCCGCACCTCTCACGAGATCACCAAGGTTGCCGCTTGGGACTATAAGGATCTTGCAGAGATGGTTGACTGGGATGCTGTGAATGCATTCCGCGCAAGATCTCTCAACCCCGAGACCGCTCCTATGCTTCGCGGCTCTGCTGAGAACGGAGACATCTTCTTCCAGCACAGAGAGGCCTGCAACCCCTACTACGATGCGCTTCCCGCAATCGTTGAGGAGTATATGGACAAGGTTAACGCAAAGCTCGGCACCAACTATAAGCTCTTCAACTACTACGGCGCACCCGATGCAGAGCGCGTGATCATCGCTATGGGCTCTGTTTGCGACGTGGCAGAGGAGGTAATCGACTACCTGCTTGCCAAGGGCGAGAAGGTTGGTCTTGTTAAGGTTCGTCTTTACAGACCCTTCGTTGCCGAGAAGCTTGCTGAGGCAATTCCCGCAACCGCAAAGGTTGTTTCCGTTCTTGACAGAACCAAGGAGCCCGGCTCTCTTGGCGAGCCCCTTTACCTCGACGTTATCGCAGCTCTTAACGAGGTTGGCAGATGCGGCGTGAAGGTTCTCGGCGGCCGTTACGGTCTCGGCTCGAAGGATACCACCCCCGCTTCCATCTTCGCGATCTACGAGAATATGGCAGGCGCACAGAAGAATCACTCCACTATCGGCATCGTAGACGACCTTACTGGTCACTCTCTCGATGAGAAGGCAGCTCCCGATACCGCTCCCTCTGATATGATTCAGTGCAAGTTCTGGGGTC
>JAZTWU010000040.1:0-2398 GCA_045636085.1 Eubacteriales bacterium | reverse complement strand
CATTTGCTGAAGGGAGGCACGGAGCAAAGAGCGCTCGGGGAGGCGAGCCCCGCCGAGGTTTGAGCAGAAATCGTCGATCGCGCCCCGAAGTCGTACAAATGTACGGCGAGAGGAAGCGAGCGGCGATAGCAAATAAAAAATCACAATAAAAAAGGAAGGAAAACGGAGTTTTCCAACCTTAATATTTTACCATATCCGCACGAAGAAAAATGGAGGCATCATTTATACGATACCTCCATTTTTTATTTGCGATTATGCCAAATCCTCGGCGGGGCGTTTTTTAGGTGTCGGCGATGAGGAGAGCATAGCTATGCTTATCCAGCTTATTGCAATCCTCAATAATATATCGATTATCATTCGCATCTCTCACCCGCACAAATCCCGAGCGCGAAACGCTGATATCGTGAAAACGGTTGCGGATATCGAAGGCGCAAGGGCCGCGATCGGTTTCCACCGTCCAGCGCAGGGTTCCGTACTTCTCGGCCTTGGAAATGATGCGCAGAATGCGGGGCACGAGATAATAATCCGCAAGGCTTGCGCGGATCACCGCGGCGCTTTTTTCGTTCAGATCGGAGAGGTGGCGGATCACCGCGCGCTCCTTGCCCTCCTCGTCCAGCAGGGTGATATAAGCATCTGCATTGGTGACGGGGAAAAGTCTTCTCGGCTCCAGAGCGCAAAGCGCCTCGCCATCCGCAAGGGTCAGCTTCACGAGGTGGTTTTCATATTTTTCAATCGTATCGTTTGAAGAAAGGTATATACGGCTCATATTTCCTCCATATATGTAAAGAATCGTTTGCTTTTATTATTCAAAACGCTCTTCTCTTCTCATTTTTTCTGCATCGGCGGCCATCGACTGGATCTGCACAAGCTTATAATACTTGCCCTTGAGCGCCATCAGCTCCTCGGGCGTTCCATTCTCGATGATATGGCCGTTATCCACAACGAGGATGCGGTTTGCGCGGCGCAGGGTGGAAAGTCTATGCGCGATCATCAGCGTTGTTTTGCCCTCGATCAGCTTATCGATTGCATCCTGAATGAGGTGCTCGGTTTCGGAGTCCACGGCGGCGGTCGCCTCGTCGAAGATCAGCATCGAGGGGCGCATCAGAACGGCTCTGGCAATGGAAAGGCGCTGCTTTTCGCCTCCCGAAACGCCGATGCCGCGCTCGCCGAGCATCGTATCATAGCCATCGGGCTGACGGCAGATAAAGCCGTGCGCATTTGCGGTGTCGGCCGCGGCCATAACCTCCTCGACGGTGGAATTCGGCACGCTGTATGCGATATTATTGAAGATCGTATCGGAGAACATCTGCGGCTCCTGCTGAACGTAACCGATCTGCGAGCGGTAGCCTGCAAGGTTAAAGTTTTTGATATTATGGCCGTCCACCAAAATCTCGCCGCTGTATCCGTCATAGAAGCGCATCAGCAGGTTTACGAGCGTGGATTTACCCGAGCCCGTCGTACCGACGATGCCGACGACCTCACCCGGCTCGATCGCGAAGGTCACATCGTCGAGGACCTTCTTAGTACGGTCAAAGGAGAAGGAAACGTGGTTGAATTCGATTCTTCCCTCGAAGTGATCGGGGGTGACGCTATTGGGAAGCTCGGTCTCAGGCTCTGCCTCAAGGATATCGAGGATCTTCTCGGTGGAGGCAAGAGCGCCCTGGAAGGAGTCCGAAAGGTTTGCAAAGAAGGTGACGGGGTTATAGAACATCGAGGCATAGGAGATAAAGGAAACGATAAGACCTGCGCTGTATCCTCCGATACCGTCAATTACCTTGCCGCCGCCAACGCCCCAGATAATCAGAGAGCCGCAGGTGACGCAGAAGGAAATGATCTGCGGAAACGCCGTGACGATCTTGCCGAGGCGGATTTCCATATCCAGCCAATCCTGATTCTTTTCCTCGAAGACGGCGGTGGAGCGATCCTCACCCGTGAAGGACTTAACGACCTTGATACAGGGGATCGTATCCGCCATAACGGAGGAAACCTTCGCCCATCTGCGCCAGATACGGCGGTAAAGCGGGCGCATCTTCAGCGAGAAGAAGCGGGATGTGAAAACAACGAGCGGAATCGGCAGAAGCGAAAGAAGCGTCAGCCCGGGGTTCAGCGAGATCATAATCACAACGATACCGATCAGCTGGAAAAGATGCACGACAGCCTCCTGCGTGATGCGGAGCATAAAGGTCTGCAGGGTTGCCGAGTCGCCCGAAATACGGTTGATCACCGAGCCGGTGGAGGTTTTATCGTAAAACTTCATCGGCAGATACTGCGCCTTACGGTAAATATCGTTGCGCAGGGCGGCAACCGTCTTGTTTCCAACCATACGCATCAGATACGCGCGGATGATGCCGACGCCGTACTGAAGAATATAGGTGGAGAGCAGAAGGATGATCATCGC
>JAZTWU010000039.1:0-10841 GCA_045636085.1 Eubacteriales bacterium | reverse complement strand
ATAAAAACGAATTCAAACGGAGAAAACCGTAGGTTTTCAACCTCGATACCATTTAAATACCTATATAACAAAAGTGGAGGCACTACTTCAGTGTCTCCACTCGTTTTTTATTCGGTTATCCCTAAATGCGACAGCCCCTTTCTGTTTAAGGAAGAATAAATCCGTATTCGTCCGCGACGACCTCGACCTTTCCGAGGGTGCTGACGGGATCCTCGGAGGCGATCCATTTTTTACCGCCGACGGTGATGCGAAGCTTGATGGCTGTTTTGCGATTCCACTTTTCCTCGGGCACGGCTGTATGGATGCGATAACGAACGAGATCCTCTGCAAGCTCCTCGCGCTCAAGGCGGTGCTTTTTCAGCTCGGCGCCGATGCTCTCACCATAGAGCGACTGATGTGAGGTTGCGCTCGGCGCAAGGCCGATACCGGGCGGATATGCCTCCACACTCTCACCGTGCGAGGGGATGGGGCGCTCGCTGACGACGATGCCGCATTCGGGCATAAATAGATCAAATTCATAACTTATCGTTACATTTTCGCCCAAAGGACAGATCACCTCGGTGAGAACACCATCCTCGGTTTTCGAAACGGAGAAGGAGCGCTTCTCATCCAAATCGATCCTTCCCTGACCGAGACGGTATGCATTTTCGCCCTCGGCATAATAATATCCGAGAGGAGTTTTTCCTTCGGCGATCCGCTTCTCCACGGCGGCAAATTCCTCTTTTAGAAGCTTCTCCAGCCACGCGATGCGATCCAGAAGCTTTTCGGGGAAGAATTTGAAGCCCTCCGCCTCCGAATGATAGCCGAGACGGCTATCCGACTCGCAAAGAGGAATCATTTTCTTCGAATTTTTGATCTCTGCGCACACAATTTCCCGCATTTCATCAAGGATCTCTTTTACATCTCCCTCACCTTTGCCGAGACGGGCACGCAGGCGGTAAAACCGCAAGATATTGAGGCCCGAGGAGAAAAGAACCGCGAGGGCGCGCGAAAGCGTGGAAAGCTCCTCGCTCTCGGAAAGGGGAAGCAGGGCAATTCCCTTTTCAAAGCACGCCTTGATGCGCGCGGCGAGGGTGATCGCCTCATCGAGGGTGTGGCCGCGGAAGAGGCATTCTCCGATGCGGTCTCCGTCCGGAACATCGGGCAGAAGCCAAGTACGGGAAAGAGGATTGTTTTTTGGAAGAAGCTGAAGCTTCCAGACAACGCCGTCGTGCATCGGGCCGTAATAATTGAACATCACGTTTGTGGGATAATTTTTATATCCCTCCTCGAAGGCCTGCCAAGCGGCAACCATTTTTTCGGCGCGGCTCTCGCCATAGAGCCTTGCGGCATATTCGAGAAGGAATTTTTCCTTGCTCTCAAAGGAATCGAGGAAGGAGAGCGCGCCCGAGGCGCGGCTCATCAGCGAGGGATAATTGCCGAAATACCAGCATTCCATAATACCCGTCGTTCCCAGCTCTCTTGCGATCTTATATTTATCGTAGAGAATACCCGGCGCGGGGATATAGGGCACCGTTGCCAGCTCGTGCGAATTGCAGACCTGCATTTTTGCCCACATTTCGCATCCGCGCTTCTTCGCCTCCTCGGCGGTGATTTTGAATTTATCGCAGGGGCCGACGTAGGAGAGCCAATAATCCCAGGCAATGCGAGGCTTGCCGAGCTGCATATTCAGGCCGCCATCCTCAAAATTCTGCATCAGGCGAACGTCCCTCGGCGCGTTTTTTACATATTCGCGCACGCTTTCCTCCGTCCAATAGCGATGGCTATACGTCCAGCTGATAAACTCCGCATCCGTGCCTGCGCGGCGGATGCCCTCCTTGATAATATCCACGCCGTATGCAAGATTTTCGCCGCGACCGTATTTCGAGCAAAGCGGGCACTTGACATAGCTTGCAACCGAGGGGCAGGTCGTCGTCCTTTCGCCTGCGGTGATGCTGATATAGCCACCGAGCAGGGGAACCGAGCGGAAGAGCTTTTCCACCGCGCCGATCATATATTCCCTTGCCGCCTCACGGCGAAGGCAGATCGGGTATCTTCCGTTGGAGGGTGCGCCGCCGAGAAGCTCGGGATGCGCCTCGGCCTCCTCAGGGAGAATTCCGTGCGGCTCAATGGCGAAGACGAAGACCTTCACGCCATAACGCGCACAGCGCTCCGCCACGCGGGAAAGCTTGGCAATGCGGCGGGCAACCTCCTCCTTATTCTGCTCAAAGAGCGGCATATCCACGAGTGCGCGGAAGCTCGTATAGATCCAAAGACCGTTGGTTCCGTTATGCGCGAGACGATTCAGATATTCATCGGGATAATATTCGATCTCATCGAGAAGCTCGTCTCCAAACTTGGGGGCGCGGTTGGTTGGGCTGAAGAAGCCGCGCGTCATACGCGTTTTGATATAGGGCTTTCTTTCGATCTCTCCAAGGGGAAGATAAGGGCCTTCCCTTTTGGTCATCTCCTCTTCTATATAAACGAGCGCACGGCGCACACCCTCGGTTTCCTCAGCAACGACGGTCACGCCCCGCTCCGAAACGCAGAGGCGGAAGCTCTCCTTACCCAAAACCTCCCCCTTTACAAGGGCGAGGGGATAAAGGTCTCCCCCGATTTTCGTGACGGCAATAAAAGCCTCGAAATCCCGATAGGCCGATTCCAGCAGGTCGTGCCCTTCGGGAAAGGTGTTTTTGAAATAAATGCCCTTCGCTGAGATCTCGCCCGCGCGGGGAGCCTTCCGCTCACCAAAGCCGATGGGCGCGCGCGCGTGCACGGGGCTTGAAAGATCAGCCACGAAGCCGGGGGTGGGCTGACGGTCAAAAAAGGGATCGATGCGCATTGTATCTTCCTCGCTTCTTCTTTTCCTATAATTACAGCACGGATGCTTTTCTTTGTATTTGAATTACCGTTTATAACTTTGCACGGGATAGATTCTTTTCCGTCATTTTGACACGATGCCCGCGCCGCCTTCCTTTTCCTGCTCACGAATATAAGTGGCGGGATTCTTCCCCATCGTTTTTTTGAAAACCTTGGAAAAATAGCAGGCGTTCATAAAGCCGCAGGCGGCGGAAAGCTCGGAAACCGACCGCACACCCTCATCCACAAGGCGGAGCGCAAGGTGAATGCGAAGATCGTTTAAATAATCCGTGAATCGGATTCCCGTTTTCTCCTTAAAAAGGTAAGAAAAATATTTCTCGTTATAGAAGAATATGCCCGCCACGGCGCGCAGAGAGAGATCGGGATCGGAAATATTTTCCTGCACATAGTTTTTGATCGCGGCAAGACTCCGATCCTCTTCCTCGGACTGCGGTGCACAGAGGTAGGAAAGCGTATGCGCAAAGACGGATTGGGTGATAAAGCCCGCGTTGCACTCCTGCACGCGGCGGATAGACTTCATCCAGAAATCCAAAAGATGCGCATAGCCGGGGTACACCGTGATCGGAGAATGTGCGCCGATTTTCGGAAGTATCTCCCCAACGCCGTCGCCTTGGAAGGAAATATAAAGATAGGTCAGCTCAGACTTTGTTTCCACGATGTGCAGAAGCTGCCAGGGATGCACGAGCACCAACGTGCCGGGGGTGATGGGAAACGACCTTCCCGCCACGCGCACCTCTCCCTCTCCGCAAACGAAGAGATACAAAAAATAATGCGAATGGAAGAAGGGCTGTGAAAGCTTATGAAGCTCCATTTCATAAACAAAAAGATGAAAATCGATCGCGCCCGAGGACGCTCTTCCTTCCAGCCTTGTGCAAATATCGCGCATACAAATTCTCCTTTTTTCTTGCTTATCTCTATTGTAGCACCGTTTTTGACAAAATGCAATAGAATATGGGATTTTTTCAAATAGGAATAGGATTTCTTAAAAAGATTTTTCGCTTCTCTCTAAAAAGATGGGATTTTTTCTTTTATTTCGGGAAATTTTCTATTTTCATATCCAAAACTTCGTGCTATAATAGATGCAAAGAATTCCCTTGGAGGCTCCCTATGCTCGGTTATCTTCTCATCGTCATTTTCACTCTGATCAACCTTTCCGAAAGCATTTTCGTTCGCACCTATGCGAAAAAGCACGGAAGCGGCGGTATGCTGATGAATGCAATCGTTGCGCTTTTTGCCGCGCTCTTTTTCCTTATCACGGATGCGGACGGATTTCACGCGCCCGCAGAAATGTTTCCCATCGCGATCCTCAACGCCTTTCTTTTTGCCGCAGGCTTCTACTGCACCTTTGCGGCCTATAAATGCGGCCCTTACGGACTGACGAGGCTGATCGGAAACTTCGCCCTGATCTTCACGATCTTCTACGGCATCTTCTCCCTTGGCGAGACGCCGAAGATCACAACCTATATCGGTATGGCTATGATCCTCCTTGCAATGCTTCTGATCAATCTTCAGAAAAAGGCGGAGGACGAAAAGGGCATTTCGCTCAAATGGTTTATCCTCGTGATGATCTCGCTCTTTGCCAACGGATTTATCGGCATTCTCACAAAAATGCAGCAGCTCCGCTTCAACGACACCTGCTCCTCCGAATTCCAGTTTATCTCCATCGGCGGCTCCTTCGTCTTGCTTGCCGTTGCCGGACTGATTATGGACCACGCAAAGCTTCCTTATATAATGAAGCACGGCACGCTTTACGGCCTCGGCGCGGGCGTTTGCAACGGCGCAAAGAATTATCTCACCCTCGTGATCTACACGCTTTTGCCGCTTTCTCTGATCTCCCCGATGAAAACGGGTCTCGGTATGGTTGGCACCTTCGCGCTGGCGCTTCTTATCTACAAGGAAAAATACACCAAAAAGCAAATCCTCGGCGTAATCCTCGGTGCAACCGCAGTTCTACTGCTTGCTATATAAAAAGAAAACAACTCTTTACAAACGGAGGCTTTTATGTTTAAGATCTATACGCTCACGACCAACGAAACGGTGATGTTTGCCGCGCACGAGCTTCGGAAATATCTTAGAATGATGATGCCCGAATGCGGCGAGATCAAAATTGAATACAATCCCGATGCAAAGGACGGCTTCCGCCTTGGCCTTATGCAGGCGCTTGGGCTTGACTGCTCGGATGTGGAGGACACGGAGCTTGACGATATTCTCTACATTGATACTGATGAGGAGGGGGGCGTGATCGCGGGCGACAATCCGCGCTCGGTGCTTCTCGCCGTTTACGAATTCTTCCGCCAAAACGGATGCCGCTGGCTGATGCCGGGCCCCGACGGCGAATACATTCCCCTTGAGAATATCAAGCCCGTGAAATATCGCTTCGCCCCCTCCTGCCGCTATCGCGGCTGGGGCACCGCCACCGCACACGAGCAGGGACAGATGCTGGAATACGTGAATTTCTGCCCGAAGGTTGGAATGAACCTTGCGCTGATCGAATTCGTGATCCCCCTGCAATACTGGAACGATTACTACCGCCACAAGAGAAACGAGGAAAACCGTCCGCCCGAAAACGTAACGGCAGACAACGTTCTTCAATGGAAACGCCAGCTGGAGGCAGAGATCAATCTGCGCGCCCTGCAATTCCACGATGTTGGCCACGGCTTTATCCTTGATGCCTTTGGCATCCCGAAGGAGGATGCTCCCGCAGGCTCGGAAAGAGTGCGCGACAAAATGATTCCTCCCGAAAATTATCGCTACACCGCACAGCTGAACGGTGAGCGCGGCATCTGCCGAGGCTCGGGCTGGTATACGCAATTCTGTATGTCCAATCCCGAGGCGAGAACGATGTTTGCAAAGAGCGTTGTCCGCTATGCGAAAAAACATCAGAACGTGGATTTCCTTCACGTCTGGCTGGCAGACGGCTCCTATAACCATTGCGAGTGCGAGGAGTGCAAAAAGAAAATTCCTGCCGACTGGTACATTATGACGATGAACGAAATCGACGAAATGCTAAGCGCCGAGGGGCTTTCCACGCGCATCGTTTTCATTGCTTACACGGACACAATGTGGGCACCGCAGACCGAGAAGATCAAGAATCCCACGCGCTTCTCGCTCTGCTTTGCGCCCATCTTCCGCACCTATGCACGCACCCTGCGCTCTCCCTCTATGCCAAAAGCCGTTACCGCGCCGTACCGCCGCAACCAAAATCAGAGCGACTGCCCCAGAGACATCGATGCGAACTTCGCCTACCTTGCAGACTGGAAAAAGAACTTCAACGGATCGATCATCGGCTTTGAATACCATTCCTGGGCCGCCCACGTTTACGATGTCAGCGGCCTTCAGCTGGCGCGCCGCGTTTGCGAGGATGTTAAGGTTTACAAGAATTTCGATGTGGACGGCCTGATTCAGGACGGCTCGCAAAGACATTTCTTCCCGCACGGTATGGTTGTTTATTCCTATGCAAGAACGATGTTCGACACCTCCACCGACTACGATACGCTGGAGGAGGATTATTTCAGGACCGCATACGGTGATTGCCACAAGGAGATCCGCCGCATTCTCGGCGAAATGGAGAAGGCGCTTCCCTATGGCTATGCCTCCCGTGCCGAAAAAAATCGCCGCAAAAACGGCTATTACGATCCCGCTATGCTTCCTCGCATACAGAAGCTGCAGGGCCTCGTTTGCGAGATGCGCGCGCTGATCAAGGAAAACTATCTCTCCGCCGTGCGCATTCAAACCTTCTCGATCCGACTTCTTGAGACCTTTATGGATCTCGTGGAGGCACTCGGCAAGGCCTTCGAGCACAAATGCGTTGGCGAGGACGAAGAAGCCTTTGCTTGCTATGAAAAGATCCGCCTGGAGCTTGGAAAGAAAGAGGCAGGACTTGTTCCCTATTACGATCACTTCCATTTTATGACCGAGCTTGCCTCCTGCTTCTATGAGGGCGCAAAGACGACCGAGAGCCAAAGAAACGCCACGGAAACGAGCGAGTTGATGTATATCGAAGGCGTTGTGGTTTAATATAAAAAGGAGAAAATGTAAACGATTATGGGCAAAATAAATAAAATTCTGCTCGGCGTTGTCGGCCTTGGGCGCGGACTTCAATCCGTGCTTGACATCATTATCGACGACGATGTGGAGCTCGTTGCCATCTGCGATAAAAATCCCGAGATGGTGGAAAAGGCGCGCGTGAAGCTGAAGGATGAATTTGGCATTGAGGGCATCGCCGAATATTTTGACTACGACGAATTTCTCAAAGCACCCACCAACACCGTTGTGATCGCGACGGATGCCGTGATGCACGTTCCTTTCGTTACAAAGGCGCTGGATGCGGGAAAGCACGTGCTCTCCGAGATTCCCGCCGTCAATTCCCTTGATGAGGCAAAGGCGCTGAAAAAGGCCGTGGCCAAGCATCCCGATCTGAAGTATATGTGCGGAGAAAACGACTGCTACCTCGGCTACATTGAGGCTTGGAAGGCAATGTACGAGGAAGGAAAGTTTGGCGATATCGTTTACGCCGAGGGCGAATATCTGCACACGCAGGAGTTCCGCAGCATAAAAGCGGAAAACTACAAGGACGGCCACTGGCGCACCTACAATCCCGCCATCAAATATTGCACGCACGACCTCGGCCCCTTGCTCTACATTATGAACGACCGCCCCGTTTCGGTTTCCTGTATGGTTCCCGATGTGCATTACAATCCCTACAAGAAGGATTCCTATGTAGAAAACGCCGTGATGCTCGTGAAGACCGCAAAGGGCGCGGTGATCCGAATCTGGATCTGCTTTGGCGCCTATGTTGGCTACACGCACAACTACGCAATGTACGGCACGCGAGGAATGATCGAGGTAGATAAGAGCAAGAGCCGCACCGCGGCACATTGCAAAGCAAGATTTTCGGATATGCCCGGCTCCTTTGACGGAGAGAAGATCGACGTTCCGATCACGGTTTCCTCCTTTCAGGACGGAAAAGGCAAATCTCACCTCGGCATTGACCGCAAGATGATGCGCGCCTTTTTTGAATCCATCAAAAATGACACAAAGCCACCCATCGACGTGGATCTCGGCATCCGTATGGCGCTGGCGGGCATTTATGCGCACGAATCCTATTTGCAGGGCGGCTCGGCCGTGGCGATCCCCGATCCCGAGGATTTTGAAATTTAATCTTTAACGCAACCGGCGGTATTTCTCTGCAAAATACCGCTGGTTTTTTTATTTTGGGGATTGCTTTTTTTCTCGCTCTGCGGTATAATGGCTTTATAATAACAAAAGCATTGGAGCATCGGTATGAAGCTTGCAAGTTCCACGGGAGATTTTTCCTATTACGCCGAGACCGTTCCCGAAAAGGTGGCGCTATTCAAGGACACAAAATTCAGATATATCAATCTTGAGCAAACGGGTACGGTTCCCGCCTTTTACGAGGAGAGCGAGGACGGCATCCGCCGCTTCGCCGAGGAATGCGAGAGGGCGGCCGAGGAGGCAGGCGTCCAATTCGTTGTTTCCCACGCGCCCTGCCTGCATTTTGCCCATCCCGAGGCACTGAATGACAGAGAAAACGCAGACTACCGCCGCGAGGTGCGCGCCATTCGCCGCTCCATCGAGGTTTGCCATATTCTCGGCATTCCCCGCACCGTGATCCACGCCTGCGTTCACGATTCCTTTGACGAAGAGACCTTTTTGCGCTACAACGAAATGTTTTATCGCGAGCTTCTTCCGCTTGCCGAAGAATACGGCATTACGCTGATGACCGAAAACTGGGATAACGACGGATCCCATTTTTCCACGGGCAAGCAGATGCGCGCGCTGATCGATCGCATCGGGCACAAAAATCTCGCCGCCTGCTGGGATACGGCGCACGGCAACATTGCAAAATCGGCGCGCGGGATCGGGCAATACGAGAACATTCTCACCCTTGGCGACAAGCTCAAGGGACTGCATATTTCCGACAACTTCGGCGATGTGCATCATCACAGCTGGCCCTTCGCGGGCATCATCAATTTTGACGAGGTGCTGCAGGGGCTGATCGACACCAAATACGACGGCTGCTTCACCTTTGAGGCTTCCTATACCTTGCTTCATCAAAAGAACATTCCCTATCACCGTGCAGGCTGGAAAAAAGACGGCGCACCCGTCTATAAGCTCTTAAACCCAACGGCGGCACTCAAGCAAAAAGCCGTCGACCTTCTCTACGACATTGGGGAGCATCTTCTGGCGACCTATGACTGTTTTGAAGAATAAACATAAAAAATACAAACATTATTTTACATTTTAAAGGAGAATATTATGAAGCCCTTCCGTTTAAGACTTTCCAAGAGCATCCCCTTCTGCAGCGAAAACTTTTATGAACTCCTTGCCGAGGCAAAGGAGCTCGGCTTTGACTGCATCGATTTTGATATTGCCGGCGCCTGGAAGGATCCCGCGCTGGAGGAATCCTATTTTGCGCATCTTGAAGAAGGAATGGAGGCCGCAATCGAGGCCGGCATTCCCATCAACTGCATTCATATTCCCTTCGGAACGCGCTGGGACCCCTGCACGCTTGATGAAGAAAAGAGAGCAGAGGTCGTGCAGAAATTCCGCACGATCATAAAGCGCACCGCGCCCTTGAAGCCCTTCGGCTACATCGTGCACGGAAGCTATGAGCCGAATACGGACGAGGAGCGCGAGGCAAAAATTTTCCAATTGATCCAATCGATGCGCGAAATCGCAGATGCAACTGAGGCCTATCTCTGCATTGAGATCCTGCCCCGCACCTGCCTTTTGAATACCGCCAAGGAGGCGCGCAGGATCATTGAAGAGATCAATATTGACAACGTGCGCATCTGCGTTGACGTCAACCACTTCCTTCAGGAGAAGAGCGAGGAGGGCGTTCTTCTGCTCAGCGACCTGATCAAGACCACGCACATCTCCGACCACGACTATACCGACGAGCGCCATTGGATGCCCGGGAAGGGAAAGATTGACTGGAACGCTCTGCTTGGCGCATTTGAGAAAATCGGCTACGAGGGCGCATTCAACTATGAATTGACCGCACCTCTTGCAGAGATCAAAGCAAACTACGAGGCGCTCTTTGCCGCCTACGCCGCATCGAAGGAATAAGGCTATGGAATTTATTTACGATCACGACCTGCACATTCATTCGCAGATCTCGCTTTGCTCCGATCATCCAGAGCAAACCCCGCAGAATATTCTTGCCTACGCAAAGAAAAACGGCCTGCATACGATCTGCCTGACCGACCATTACTGGGACGAGAGGGTGGACGGGCCAAGCAGTTGGTATGCGCCGCAAGATACCGAGCGCATCAGACGCGCGCTTCCGCTTCCGCAGGCGGAGGGCATTCGTTTTCTCTTTGGATGCGAGACCGAGATGCGCGCGGATATGACGATCGGCATTTCAAGAGAACGCTTTGAGGAATTGGATTTCGTTATCATTCCCACCACGCATATGCATATGAAGGAATTTACCGTTCCCGAGGCCGCGGCAGGCAAGCCCGAGGCGCTTGCAAGGCTTTGGGTTGATAAGCTGGATGCACTTCTTTCCATGGATCTTCCCTTTGAGAAAATCGGCATCGCGCACCTTGCCAGCTACCTGATCGGCGGCGGAGAGGACGCGCTCTATCAGGATGCGCTTGCGGCCATAAGGGACGAGGATCTGAAAAGAATTTTCGCGCTTGCCGCAAGGAAGGGCGTTGGAATCGAGATCAATCAGTGGGATTTCACCTTCAGGCACGGCGCAAAGGAGGACATTCTCCGCATTTTCAAGACCGCAAAGGCCGAGGGATGCAAATTTTATCTCGGCACGGATGCGCATAACCCCAATGCCTTTGACATCGCGGCCGAGAGATTTTCCGCAGCGATCCATCTTCTTGGATTGACAGAAGAGGATAAATTTATTTTGGCTTAATTTTATAAAAAACGGAGGATTTTCAAAACCTTTCTTTGCAAAACGCCGGTTTTTTGGGTGCTTTTTTTTTTTTCCATTCCTCCAA
>JAZTWU010000038.1:0-1203 GCA_045636085.1 Eubacteriales bacterium | reverse complement strand
ATCGCGGCTCCAGGCCATACGGGAGGCAAAAACAAGATCGCCAAGGCGCTTTCCTCTTTGCATCTGCTTGAAATCCGATGCGCCCCAGCTGGAAACGCAAAAGCCCTTTGCGCCCGAAGCCACTCTTCCGCGCCAGCGATTGAATGCAAGTCCGTTAAAATTACCGTACACCATCGGGAGACCGTGATAATGATAATCCATATCACCAAGCTCGTAATAGGTGAAATACCAGTTAAATGCGATAATATCCTTCGGAATCATACCGATGGCGGGATAGGTTTGCTCCACGGTTTGATACACCGTATCCGAAGGAAGAAAAGGAAGATCGTATTCATTCACGGGCCTTCTTTTTTGCACCGCGAGCCTCTGACCTTGGAAGGTGAAGCTCTTATCGGTCGGCCCATCGTAAGCATTCGTGAACCGCGCACCGCCAACGGGCACCCAATCCTTGCCGTAAATATTGAGAAGCTTTTCCGCCCACATCATCGTGCGGATGCCGCGCGCTGCAAGATACCCGTGAATCTTCGTGATATCGGCGGCATAAATATCCGCGCCGCGCTTGCCCTTGCAACGGGGACAAATGCCGTAGACATAGTATTCATCGTGTCCGATATGGAGCGCCTTTGGCGAAAAGACCTCGATCACCTCGTCCAGCACCTTGAAAAGAACCTCGTAGGACTTGGGATTCTGCGGGCAATAGGTATCGGGAAAGGGATCCTCGGGGCGCTCGGCAAGCTCTTTTCTGCCTGCGATCAGATAGTCCGCGTGCGAAAGGCTCGGCACCTCGGGAATCGGCTCAAGGCCGCGGGCACGGCAATAGGCACATATCTCGCGAACGAGAGACTGCGAGAGCACCTTTCCGCCGCCGTTTTCGATATGAATGGAATCCTTTTCCCATTTCTGCGAGCACTGAAGATCGGTGGCCTTGCCGCTATATTCATAGAGATCCTCGCAGATCTTCACCCAATATTCATTGATCTCGGGAGAATTTTTATATTCCATCGCGCCGCCAACCTCAAGGACGATGGCATTATAGCCGTAATGCATCAGCATATCGACCATATAATAGAATTCGGCAAGCTTTTCCTCGGCGGGGAGATACATTTTTGCCGCACGGAACTCTACGAGAGGCACGTTGTAAATAAGACCTTCCTTGATGCCCTCACGGTAATGCTCCCAAAGGGTGCAAGCACCGTAAAGAAA
>JAZTWU010000037.1:0-1108 GCA_045636085.1 Eubacteriales bacterium | reverse complement strand
AGCAGAATGCCCGCATCGATCCAGCCGAGAAAATACGCCGCGCCGATCGCGCCGTTCAGCAAAAGCCACACAAGCGCCACCGCAAGCGTGGAGCGCCAAGTGCTTGGACGGGGAGAAGGCTCGGCAGGGGGCATATAATTTCTGCGAAACTGCTTTTGGCAGCCCATGCTCTCAAGGCTCGAGGGGAAGAAGCGCAGCAGCATCTCCACGAGAAAAACTGCCGAGATCACCCACAAGATCCACGGGCGATGAAAGTCCGTTCCGAAAGAAAACTCGCCGTTCTTTACGATCGCAACGATATAAACAACCGCCGCCGAAAGAAAAAGCAACGAGCGAAAGACGAGCTTCAGATAATGAAGCGTTGATATCCGCGAAAGCTTTTTGCGATTGGGCATTGTGTTAATTCCTAACTTCGTTTTTTGGATAAGGCGCTTTTTTTACAGCGTGTCGCCGTATTCGGGATACTGGCTCTCAAGCTCCTGCTCAAGCTCCGCGAAAAACTCCTCGAGATACGGATCGAGAACGCCGCTATCGATCACGTAGCCAAGCACGACGGCCGCCACGCCGAACAGCGTGCCGCAGATGCCAAGCACGAGGCCGGCAACGCTCATACCGTCAAAATATCCGAGATGGCGGCGCGCAACAATGGAAAACACGATGCCAAGCGCACCAACCCCGGCGCTAACCCAGCCGCCGCAGCAGCAGAGCACGCAGGAGGCAATGCCAAGCACCAAAGAAAGGATGGAATAGATCATCGTGCGCGGACGGGAAAGGTTTTCCACCACGCCGGAAATATCCTCGGGCGAGCCCTGACCTTGAAAGGCGTCCCCGCCGTTTCGGTTGTAATCAAAATCGTTGTTGTTCATAGCCGCTCCCTTCTGCAAGGCTGCAATTTTTTCTTATAATTTATTTTAACATACTGTGGGAGAAGTTGCAAGAGAGGATTGAAACTTTTTTCGTTTTGTGGTAAAATAGAAGCAAAAAAGGACGGGAGGGATGAAAAAATGGAAAACGAGCGCCGCTTTGCAAAGCGTTTTCTTTTGTGGCAGATCCCTCTTTTTCTTTTCACGGTGCTATACGGCGCCGCCTTCGTTTTTGCAAAAAAGCA
>JAZTWU010000036.1:0-4632 GCA_045636085.1 Eubacteriales bacterium | reverse complement strand
TATATGCTCGGCGTTTGGGATATGCTGGATAAGCTTTATAAAAATTGATTTTTATGCCTTAAACGGTAGGCGTGCGCGCCTAAGTCGGATCGTAGCCATGTCGTTCTGTGAGCCAAGGAGTTGTATGACAAGCTTGTCTTCCTAAGACCGCTTGGCCTCCGACTTTATATGCTCGGCGTTTGGGATATGCTGGATAAGCTTTATAAAAATTGATTTTTATGCCTTAAACGGTAGGCGTGCGCGCCTACCGTTTTTTTTCAAAGGAGGAAATTCCTATGCACAGATTGAAGCAATTACAGCTTGAGAACAGTAACATTGCAAAACTCGAAATGCTGGATGGCGGACGCGTTTGTTATGCGCTTGTTATCACGACACCGCGCAAGGATTCCCTGATTCGCACACAAATCTGGCTTCCCGAAAATTACAACGGACGTTTTCTCGCTCTTGGATCGGGCGGACAGGCAGGTTGCCTCGTTGATATGCCAACCCAATATCTGGAGGAGGGCTACGCCGTTGCCACCACCGATATGGGAACCTCGCTTTATGTTTCCGGCGAAAAAACGCGTGCAAGCGAAAATTTATACGCAGATTACGCCCATCTGAGCACGCACCTGATGGCGACCGTTGCCAAGGCCTGCATTACGGCTTATTATGGTGAAGAACCGAAGTATTCTTACTTTTTCGGGCAATCGGCCGGAGGCCTCCAGGGCTATTCCGAGGTGCAATATTATCCCGAAGACTTCGACGGCGTGATCGCCGGCGTTCCCTCCAACAACGCGCTTCATCTTATCCTTTACTTCCTTTGGCTGCACATAAAGCTGCGCCGCGAGGACGGAAGTTCCCGCATCTCCATAAGCGATGCAAAAGAAATTTCTGTTTTGGCGGCAAAGTTTTTTCAAAGCAGAGGCGATGGCGAGGCGGGAGATTGCTTTATCACCTATCCCTACACGGATGAGAACACTGTGCCGGATTTTCTTGCCTTTCTCGAAGAAAGAATGAAAACGCTTTCAAAGGAGCAGCTTTCTCTTTTAAGGGAGATCTATGACGGACCGAAGCATCCTTATACAGGCGAGCAGCTCTTCTGCGGATTGCCACTCGGCGCGGAGGCAAATTGCGGTTATTTTGCGGATAGCCCGAGCTTTGGATTTTTTTGGTTTCGGCTTTTCTTCGGCGAGGGCTATGATGATCGCAGCTTTTCCTTTGCCGAGCACTACGATCGGCTCCTTTCCGCCATCGGCACGGATTTCACAGCAAACTCGCCCGATCTTTCCGCCTTTGCCGCACACGGCGGAAAATTTCTCACATATTCGGGAACAGAGGATCCAAACGGCCCTTGGGCCGATGCGCTGAAATACTACAATCGCGTTTGCGATTTTATGGGCGGATACGAGAAAACGCGCGGCTTTTTTAAGCACTTTATGCTTCCCGGGCGCGGACACAGCGAACGCGGACGCGGCCCTTTCCGCCCCTTCGGGCGCGATCTTTCCGAGTCTTTGCTGACTGCTCTTCGCAAATGGCGCGAGGAGGGCGTTGCACCCGAATATCTTTTAGGCGCACACTACGAAAAGGATGCGCAAGGAATGGAAAAGCTTACATTCACGCGAAAAATTTTCCCCTATCCCGCAAATAAAACGCGCGAAGGCATCGACTTCCCCAAAACAACCTCGGATCGCATTCTCGCTTTTTTAAACAAGCCGTAGCCTTCCGTTTACGAAAGAAGGATTTCTATGTTTTTTCAACCGTTTTCTCTTCCCGTGCCGCCCCGCTTTCCCGCACGAAAGGTGCCTGTCACGATCCTTGGCGCGACCGAGCGGATTCTTTGCGCGGATTCGGCAGACGGTCCTTTTACGAAAATATTCAGCCGAAGAGCGCAGATTTCGCCTACCGGAATTAAAACACAAAATCCATAAAGGAGGCGCTTGATGAAAACGAAAGCAAAGGTGCTTCTCATCCTCGCAGCACAAATCCTTTTTATGCTGATCCTTCCCCTGATCGTAATCAAAGCGGAAAAAGACGGCCTCGGAGCGATGGGGCTTTTCTTCCTACTATTTTTCGCCGTTTATCCGCTTCTCGCCGCCGTGCTCGGCATTCTTGCGGGCACGGAAATTTCTCTTCTTTGGTGGGCGCCGATCGCGCTTTCGGCGCTTTTTCCGCTCCTTTTCTCTATTGCCATCCGCGATCTCGTTTGGGATCTCTATTTTTATTCCGCCATCTATCTGCCGATCGGCGCACTTGCTATGCTCGGCACGCACCTTTTCCTGAAGCTCAAAAAGAAAAAAGCATCCGAAGAGCTTATTCCTTCGGACGGCTTTGAAAAAACACGATAAAACATATAACAGAGGATGCTTTTATGTATAAAAACAAAAAAGTTTTACTGATCGCAGGCGGCGGCACGCTCGGCACCTATTGCGCAGAGGAGCTTTTGCGCCTGGGCGCTTGCGTTGAGGTGATCTGCCCTGAAGACAAGACCTCGGATAACGAGCGCCTTATTTTTCACAGAAGTCTTGCAACGGAGGATCTTCTTCGGGAGCTTTTTGCGAGAAAGCATTACGACGGAATCGTGAATTTCATCCACTACGAAAGAGCGGAGGATTATAAAAAAATCCATCCGCTTCTGATCAAAAACACGGATCATCTGATCTTCCTTTCCTCATACAGAGTTTATGCCGACGAAGAGCATCCCATCACGGAGGAGGCGCCGAGGCTTTACGACGTTGTCAAGGATACGGATTTTCTCGAAAACGAAAACTATGCCGTTCCCAAGGCGCAATGCGAAAATTATCTCTGCGAGGAATGCGCGGGCGAGCCTTGGACGATCGCTCGTCCCGTTATTTCCTTCTCCGCCAATCGTTTGGATCTTTTGGTTTATTCCGGCACCGACGTATTGGATTTTCCCCGGCGCGGCGAGGAAATGCCGATGCCCGCATTCGTGAGGGGGCACGCGGCGGGCGTTGATTGGGCGAAAAATTCCGGAAAGCTGATCGCGAATCTTCTTTTCAAGCCCGACGCGATCGGCGAGGCCTTCACCGTTTATTCCGGCCACGGCTTGACCTGGGGCGAGGTTGCCGAAAAATACAGCGCGCTCACGGGTGTGAAAATCCGCTGGTGCAGCGAAGGAGAATTCGTTTCCCTCACTCCAAAAATCAAGCAGGTGCCGTGGCTATGGAAATATGACCGCCGCTTTAGCCGAGATATTGACTGCTCCAAGATATTACGGGTGACGGGATTATCCCAAAAGGACTTTGCCTCGGTGGAGGAAGGCATCAAAAGCGAGCTAAAAAAGCTTTCCGAGGCCAAATAAAAAACATTATGAAGGAGAAAAATATGAAAACAAAGAAAACCTTTCTTTGCAGTCTCTGCTATAACGGACTTCTCGGCGGCGCACTTGTGCTCGGCGAGGACGGCGTTACTTTCAAAACGGGAAAGCTCACGGTTTCTCCCGCCTACCGCAATCTCGCCCTTCCCTTTTCCGAGATCCTCGAGCTTACATGGAAATGGTTTTTATTCCCCTTCGCCACCTTCCGTATGGCTGACGGACGCTCTCACACCTTCCTGATCTTCAATAAAGGACGCTTTCTGAAGCATTTCGAGCAGGCGCGGAGCGCGTCGTCTCCCCTCTCGGAGGACGAGAAATAATATTGAAGGATAGAAAAGCATAGGCTACTCGGAGAAAACAAGAATTTAACGAGGCGATCGTATGAACATCTCTCCCACCGAAAACGAAATCAACTACATAAGAGAAGCGCTCAAGCAATTCAATAACGAAAGCGTTGGCAAGGACGGTCATGCACCTCTGGGCATCGTAGAATATGACGAGGATGGAACCACAATCGGCGGCATCCTCGGCGGTACTTATTGGGGCTGGATGTATGTAGACGTTCTTTGGGTACACGAAAATCATCGTCATAAGGGGATTGGCTCGAAACTTTTGCGTGAAGCTGAAAAAGAAGCCATCGGGAGAGGATGTCACCACGTTCATCTCGATACAATGAGCTGGCAAGCACCCGAATTTTACAAAAACCACGGATACGAGGTAATCGGCATTCTTCCCGATATTCCAAGTGGAAATCAAAAATACTTGCTTGCAAAAGCATTGTGATATAAGAAGACAACCGAAAGGGTTACGGGGGATTTTTCATTGCCCGTTCCCGTCGCATAGTCGAAATATGCGTGCGGCATAGCACGCGCTTTATTTCTCCTTGCTTGGTGGGGTATCGCGGCGCAAAAATCGCCGTTTTCGCTTGCTCACCCACTCCCTCCGTCCGCGAAGCGGCCGAAGGTCGTGGAAGGACAAGGCCTGCGCCGAAGCCAAAGAAAAAAACACACCGCAAGGGTGTGTTTTCTTTTCTGGTTGCGGGGGTGGGATTTGTAAGGAGCAAAGCGACGGAATAGCAAAGCCGAAGGCAAGCGTCAGCCACGACCTCCGGGTTATCGCTTCGCGCCCGTCCAGTCGCATAGTCGACGCCGATCGCTTTCGCAAGCCTTCAGCTCTGTCGTCTCCTTGCTTTGTGGACTTCGTTCGTTAAAAACAACATTTAGTTGTTTTTAACTCCTCACCCAACGAGCACCGCTCGTCGTTCCATAACCCCGTGGTCGTGGAAGGACAAGGCCTACGCCGAAGCCAAAGAAAAA
>JAZTWU010000035.1:0-5837 GCA_045636085.1 Eubacteriales bacterium | reverse complement strand
CGAAAAAACAACGTTCCGTTGTTATAAAAATAAAAAAACAATCAAAAGTTGCTTGCATTCCGTTGTTTTTTGTGCTACAATGGGAACATAAAGGATCCACCTATCTCTAAAAAATAAGAGGAGGGCATATGTTTCATATTGATTGCTTTCGCGAAAATCTGAAAAAATTCAGGATAGCGAAGGGCTATTCTCAGCACGGGCTGGCGGTGGCGCTTCGCGTCTCACCGCAAACGGTCTCGAAATGGGAGTGCGGCCGAGGTTTTCCCGATATTGAAAATCTTTGCCTGCTTTCGGGCTTGCTCGGCGTTTCGCTGGATGCCCTGATTGGAAACGCAGTTTCCAAAAAGCGGATTTTCTTGGGTATTGACGGTGGTGGAACGAAAACCGAATTCGTTCTTTTTTCGGAGGACGGAGCAGTGCTTGGAAAAACGAAGCGCTCTGCCTGCAGTCCAACGATCGTTGGCGTGGAGGCTTCGGCCGAGGTTCTTTGCGACGGTATCCGTGAAATGCTTTCCCTGCATTCGGACATTTGTGCAATCTTTGCGGGATGTGCAGGATTTTATACCGATCATAACGGTGACAAGGTAAAGGCAATTCTCAAAAAGCGCTATCCACAGATTGCAATATCCTGCCGCTCGGATATTCTGAATGTGATCCATTCCGCGCCGCACGGGGAAAACTGTCTGGCCGCGATCTGTGGAACGGGCGGCTCTATCTTCCTCTATGAGCAGGACGAGCTCACCCTCTTCACGGGCTGGGGCTATATGTTCGATCGCTACGGAAGCGGCTATGCCATCGGGCGCGATGCGATCACGGCTGTTTTGGAGGCCGCCGTCGGTCTTGCACCGCAAACGGCACTCACGGCGCTGATCGAGGAAAAAATCGGTATGCCGATCGATAGCGCCGTTGGAGAGATCTATCGCGGCGGTGTTTCCTTCGTTGCCTCCTTCGTGCCCTGCGTTTTCCGTGCCTATGAGCAGGGAGACGGCGTGGCAAAAAAGATTCTTGAGCAGAATGCATCGCAGTTTGCCTCGCTCCTGGAGAAGGCCGCGTGCCGCACGGCCACGGCTACCCGCACGGTCATTCTGTCGGGAGGATTGATCCAAGGCAGTCCCGTGTTTTACGATATGTTGCGCGCGTACCTGGACCCCGAGATTTCGATGATCGTTCCCGCCGTCCCGCAGTGCATCGGTGCCTGCCTTGCGGCGGCAAGCCTCGGCGGCGCGGATTCCTCCGAGATTCGCGAAGCCTTGATCGCAAGCTACAACCGTTTTGAATAAGATAATGAAAGAAAGAGAGAAAATAAAATGCTGAAAACCGAACAGAGAAACCCCAAAACGATGCATATTGACCGTATGGAAACCGCAGATATGCTTCGCGCCATCAATGATGAAAACCGCACCGTCACAGAGGCGATCGATGCCGCCATTCCCGAGATCACCGAGGCCACCGAGGCCATCGTGCGCTCGATCCAAAACGGCGGACGCGTATTCTATATTGGCGCAGGCACCTCGGGTCGTCTTGGCATCTGCGATGCAACGGAGTGCCCCCCGACCTACGGCGTTTCCCCTAAGCTCTTCACGGGCATCATCGCAGGCGGTCACGAATGCGTGTTCCGCGCCGCAGAGGGAGAAGAGGACGATCCGCTCCGCTCCGTTAAGGATCTGGAGGCCGAGGGAATGCAAAAGGGCGATGTCGTGATCGGCATCAGCGCCTCCGGCTCTGCCGCCTATGTAATTGCCGCAATGGAGTATGCAAAGAAGATGGGCGCCACCGCCGTTTCCATCACCAACAACCCCGATACGCCGCTTTCCGCCGCCGCAGAGATCGCCATCGTTGCCGATACGGGCCCCGAGGTGATCACGGGCTCCACGCGTATGAAGGCAGGCACAGCGCAGAAGATCATCCTCAATATGCTCTCCACCGCCGCTATGATCAAGAGCGGCCACGTCTACGAGAATCTGATGATCAACCTTCGCCCCACGAATAAAAAACTGCGCCGCCGTGTGCTCTCCATCGTTTGCGAGATCCTCTCCTGCGATGAGGCACGCGCCGAAGCCCTCCTCGATGCAAATGCTTGGAATATCCGCGCCGCCGTTGAATCCGTCAAAGGAAAATAAAGAAAAAAGAGCGAAGCCTCAAAAAAGGCTTCGCTCTTGCTTTTTTAAAAGATTACTTCAGAATGAACCAAAGAAGTATGTAAGCGAGGATTGCAACGGGCATACAGAAAACGATAACGAGAAGACCCGTCGTAACCTTATCCCAATAAGCTTCCTTCTGCTTTGCGGTCAGGCTCTTGTAGTTCTTGAAGGTATAAATGGTCTCCTTGGTGAAGGAAACGGTGCCCTTGCCAAACCAAACCCAGAAGCGAACGAAGGCAGGCCCGAAGTTAACGAAGAAGCGCTTGGTTCCCTTAGCAAAGCGAACGCAGAAGCTTGCAACCTTGTTCCAAAGATTCACGAAGAAGGTAGCAACGGTCAAAGCGATCTTAATGAAGAAGTCGCGCACGATGCCCCAAAGCTCTTTAACAGTTTCCATAGCAGTATCTCCCGATGGTAATTATATTCTATACTATTGTAGCACATAATGCGAAATAAGTCAATAAAAAATAAAAATATTTCAAAATTAAATCTTTTTGTCTTGCATTTATGGGGGGGATGTGATACAATAGGGTATAAAAGAATGCGAAAGCGCCATTTTTCGCGACAAAAGGCAGTTTAAAGCAGAAGGGAGGGCGTATGGAAGAGAAGCAATTGCCCCCGATCGAAACCGAACGCAAGTTCATCATCCGCATTCCGAAAACCTCAGATATGCGCGGATGTGAAAAATATAGTTGCAGCGCGATCGAGCAGATCTATCTTCCCTCGTCGGCAGGGATCACGCACCGTATCCGCCATAGGCTGACGGCGGGGAAATCCGTATATACCGAAACGGTGAAAACGCGCATCAGCGCAATGAGCTGTATTGAAGAGGAGAAGGAGATCGCGCGCGAGGAGTATTCCCGCCTGAAGGGGGAGAGGGATAAGAATCGCCGCATCGTGAAGAAAAACCGCCATACCTTCCTTTTTGGCGGCCAGCTTTTTGAGATTGATATTTACCCATTCCGTAAAAACAGCTGTGTGATGGAGACCGAGCTGAAAAATGAGTCGGACCGTCCCGCATTGCCGCCCTTCGTCCGCGTGATCAAGGAGGTAACGGGGGATCACCGCTATTCCAACGCCGCGCTTGCCAGCCGCATCCCCGACGATTGGAAGGAGGAGCATCCCGCCGCTCCGAGTGCGCCGCAGGAGAAGCCCCAGAGCAAAATGAGCTTTCGCTATCGCAGGCGCAAGCGTACAAAAAAGTGATTTTTTAAAATATAAAGATAGCACGGAGATTTGGGATCTCCGTGCTATCTTTTTGTATAACGAAAACTGCGTGTTGTCGCGTGGCTCGAAAGCGGTTAAGCGATAAGAAAAACTCAAAAGCAAGCCCTCACGCGGTGGGGGAAGGGGAATCACTTGTGGTGTATGAGGTGCTTGCTTTTTTATTTGTGATATTTTTTTCCTGCGAGAATGGAAAAGGAGCGGTAAAGGATTTCCATCAGCATAAAGCGCATCAGCTGATGCGGAAAGGTCAGCTTGGAAACCGAAAGGCGCAGATCGCACGCCGCCTTCACGCTCTCGCAGAGTCCGTGCGAGGAGCCGATCACGAGCGCAAGCTTTCCGCTTTTTGCAAGTCCGCGATCCAAAAGCGCGGCCAATGCGGGCGAATCGTATTGCGTGCCCTCCACGCAAAGTGCCACCTTGAAGGCGTCCGAGGGAATACGGGCAAGGATCTTCTCCCCCTCGGCAGAGAGCGCGCGCGAAACAGCCGCAGAGTCATCCTCATTGGCGATTTTTTCTTCCTTCAGCTCCGTGATTTGGACGCGACCGAAGGCACAAAGGCGCTTCTTGTATTCCTCAATACCCTCGCGAAGGTAGTCCTCCTTCAGAGAGCCAACGGTGATGATATCGATCGTCATTTCTGCCTCCGAATTCTCGCAAGGCGCGAAAGTCCGAGCGCAAGCGCCTCGCAGAGCGCATCGATATCTGCCCTCTCATTTCTGTGCGAGAGGCTGATGCGAATACTGCTGTCCGCCTCCGCCTCGCTCTGCCCATATGCGAGAAGGGCGGGAGATGCGTGTCTTGTCGAAGCGTTGGAGGAGCAGGCCGAGCCGGAGGAAACGCAGATACCCTCCGAGGAAAGGAAATGGAGCATCGTTTCGCTCTTGATATCTGCCACGCGCAGGCTCAGAATGTGCGGCGCATATTGCGGCGGGCAAAGCGGCTCTATCTCGCAAAGTCGCTCGTCATTTGCAAGCTTCTCCAATAGGTAATTTCGAAGTCCGAGAATGTGTTTGATTCTATATTGTAAATGATTCTTTGCAACAGAGCAGGCTTTTGCAAAGGCGGCAATTCCGGGAACATTCTCCGTTCCCGATCTGTATCCGCCCTCCTGGCCACCGCCGAGGATTTGCGGCATAAGCCCCTTTGTCTGCATAATCTCGTGGCTGATATAGAGAGCACCAACGCCCTTTGGCCCCTCGATCTTATGCGAGGAGAGCGTCACCATATCGGCAGAAAGACCCTGCGGCGTGAAGGGGAGCTTCATAAAGCTTTGCGTTGCATCAATATGTAAGACTGCCTCGGGGCAGGATGCGTGCATTTTGGCAGAGAGTGCGGCAAGGTCATAAAGCGCGCCCGTCTCGTTGTTTACCATCATTGCGGAAACAAGAATCACGTCGGGCGTCAGCATTTTTTCCAGCGCCTCAAAATCCAGCGTGCCGCCGCGCGTGGGAATGACCTCGATCTTGAAGCCCTCGCGTGCAAGTGCCTCCACCACGGCGGAAACCGAGGAATGCTCCCCCGCCGTCGTCAGTATCTTTTTGCCCTTGTAGCGATCCTTCGCGTAAGCGCGGCCAAAGATCGCAAGATTGTTCGCCTCGCTGCCTGAGGCCGTGAAAACGAGAGTGCCTCCCTTGGCGCCGAGCGCGCTGAGAATCTGCGCGCGCGCATCCTTCAAAACCTTCTCCGCATCAAAGCCAACGGCGTGAAGAGAGGAGGGGTTTCCGAAATGCTCGCGGCTGACCTCAATATAGGTCTCAAGCGCCTCCTCGCAGATGCGCGTCGTGGCGCTGTTGTCAAGATAGATCGTCTGCTTCATCAGAAACGCACCTTTCCGATCATCTTCTGTACGGTATCAATCAGCGAGCCGTAGCAATCCTCCGTTGCGGTGAAGGTGAAAACATAGCCCTTCTGAAGGAAAACGGGAATCTTGTCGTGCACGAGGATCACTTGATAGGTGCGATAGGAAACGCCGCGGAAGGAATAGGTGTATTCGTATGCCAGCGCGCGGTCTGCGTTTCCGAAGGTGATGGCCTCGTTTTCCTTGAGCACGGTGATCTCGCCGTCGGTATAGCGCTCAAGATCGCTCTTTCTTTTTTTGAAATAATCCGAAACCACAACGCCCGTGTCCGTCGCCTCGGTGATGTTGATGCTTGCCTTTTCAGGCGAAACGACCTCAACGATGCCGCTTGCCATCGTGCAGGTCCAGTCGGGATGCATATAGAAATCAAAGCCCGAGAAGTCTTTTTTCGCAACCTTCAGATATCCGTCGGCATCCTTTTCGTATTGCTTTTCCTCTTCGGTGAGCTCGACGGGCTTGATAAATTTGAGGCTCTCCATAATTTTGGAAACATTCTCGGAGTGGGTGCTGTAATAGGTCTTTTCCTCGGTCTTCAGCTCGTCAAGCGCCGTATAGGTAAAGGCGTAAAGACGGCCGCCGAATTCTCCGAAAACCTGCATAGCGCGATACTT
>JAZTWU010000034.1:0-11280 GCA_045636085.1 Eubacteriales bacterium | reverse complement strand
CCCCGATACCTATTGCCCCTCCAATCCCAAGTCCTACGAGATTCTCTTCGATGTATTTGATGAGGTGATCGAGGTGTTTGAGCCGAAGGTGCTCCATATCGGCCACGATGAGTACTATGTTTACGGCGTTTGCCCCCGTTGCAAGGGCAAGCGCGGCGCAAAGATCTTTGCCGATGATATCACGAAGATCCACGGCTATCTTGCCGAGCGCGGCATTCGCACGATGATGTGGTCGGAAAAGCTTCTCAATAGCTATAATACGAAATGGGATCCCGCCGGCGGCGCTTATAAAACGCTGATCTTCGAGGATACGGATAAAACGGTAACCTATCGCGGAAAAACGCATACGATCAAGAAATACGATATCATTTCTCCTATTGAAACCGAGCTTTTGCCCCCCGATCGCATCCGGAGCACGATGGAGGAAATCTATCCCGCCATCAGTATGATCCCCAAGGATGTCATCTGTATGAACTGGTATTGGCACTATTATCCCTTGGGAGACAGAGATTATCATTATAACGGCCTGCCGATGGTATACGGAAACTTCGAGGGTCTGCTTTTCAACCAATGGAAGGCAAGGGTTTCGATGGGCTCGAAGGGATACTGCGTTTCCAGCTGGGGCGCATCGGACTTCAAGCAGATGCAAAGAGGTAAGCGTCTTGCGGGCGTTGTGTATGCCGCCCGTATGGCGTGGAGCAGAGAATATGACGATGAAAAGCGCGGCCTCGAGCTTTCGCGTGCCGCATCCTCTGCCTTCGATTATCGTTTCCGCGACGCCTTGAGGGGGAATTATATTGATATTCGCCACGCGGCGGATTTCGTCATCAAGCACGGCTATTTCGGCTGTGGCGATTTCCCGAGCGACGACCTCTTCCGTCTCGGATATTATCATATTTATTATAAGGATGGAAGCGAAGAAAGAGTTGAAATTCTCTGGGGCGAAAATATAGGTCCGATGCGTGCGGAAAGCGCAGAGGGCAAGGTTGGCTTCGAGGAGGACGGCCGTCCCGCAGAGATGGGCTTTGCGCAGGAAACGATCTTCACCTGCGATTTTGACGATCGTGCGGACGGAAGATATTATCGCTTCGTGATCCCAACGAAGAAGGCTGTGGACCGCGTTGAGACGGAAATCTTCGAGCAGTTCAAGGGAAAGGTGTTTGTTGATAGCATCAAAATTCAGTAAAAATAAAAAGTCCCGACGGATTTTTTCGTCGGGACTGCTTTTTTATGTATAATTCTATTTCGTTTTTCTATAAAAACAGTTTAATTTCGGGCAGAATTACATAATGTTTGCGCTGACATAGTTGTTATAGTTGGTAAAGCGGTTGGAAGGAACGCCCTTTTCGCCGTCGCCAACGGGCAAAATTTCCGTTTCAAGCTCTTCAATGCGATCCACCCTTTTTGCGCAGTAATCAAGAAGTCGCTCGCGGCAGCTTTCCAGCCTCAGTATCGTTCCGCCGAAGCGTCTGTCCTGAACGTCAAATCCGCAGGTTTTATAATCGGTGTACCATTGTGCGCGGAATGCCTTGTGCAAAGAGCGCAGGCGGCGGATCACCTCGGCATAATCCTTGGTGGCGAGAGATTTCAGCGCATCCTTGTCGCCTGCCTTGTAGGCCTCGCGGGTTTTCAGGCCGAGCGCAAATTTATATTCAAGCACGGAGCAGATCTCGGCCTCGGTGCGGAAAAGGTAGCCGAATTTTCTGCTTTTTTTCGCAAGTGCCGAAAGCCTTTCCTTGTATTCCGTGAAGTAGACCTCGTGCTCCTTGGTGACGGTGTAGTCGGGAAAACCGTTGAAGGGATCGGCAAAAAGCATATAGCGCGAGGGGCTGGCAACGTCCTCTGCGCCGGGCAATTCGTTTGGAAGATCGATCGCCATCATATCGTCGTATGCGATGCCGAATTTTCTTTCAAAGCCTTCCTTGATCTTCTGCTCGTCGCGCTCTCCCTTGGCATACTGTGCAAGGTAATAAAGCGAGGGAAGCCTCGTAAACGGAGAGCATTCTCCGCCATAATCGCCCCACATCGTGAAAACGATGTTCTTCACCTTGTATTTTTCGCAGGCGCGCATGGCAGGGATCATCGTTTCGAGCGTATAGCGGTTGTGAGGAACGATGCCCGTCCAGCCCCAGGCGCCACCGGCAAACCAGGTGTCGCGCGAAAGCTGCATATGATTGTGAAGCATCGCCTCGTATTCCTCGTCCTTTTTGTGGTAATAGTCCCAGTAAACGGGGATAACGCCCTCGATCATCGCATCCTTGCATTCCTTCGGCAGATCCACCTTCGGGATATAATAATCGTCAAAGCCCAGCGGGCGGAAGAACATATCCGACCACATAAGGCAGGTGTATCCGTATTTCTCGGCAAGCTCCTTCACCCTTGAAAGATGGCGGCCGAGAATGGAGAAGGCGGATTCGTAGCCGTGCTTATCGAGGAATTTTCCGCGCCCGAGCATCAGAGCCTCATCCATTCCGATATGAATGGTGCGGCTTTTGAGGGATGCGGAAAGCGTGGCAAACATTTTGTCGATGATCTCATAGGTTCTCTCGTCGTCCACGAGCATAATATCGTCATAATCCACGGGAATCTTTTTCCAGCGCAGAGCGGCGGGTAGATGTGCCAGCGTCTGCATGCAGGGGATCACCTCAATGCCGTGCGCTTCGGCAAAAGCATCGATCTGCTTCAGCTCCTCTGCCGTGTATGCGCCGCGCATGTAGCCGAAATAAGGCTCGCCCTCGATCTCAAAGGTATCCTCCGTGTAAAGCATAAGGGTGTTATAGCCCATTTTCTTAAGAAGAGGAATAAATCTTTTCAGTGCTTCCACGGTCATAACCGAATTGCGCGAAACGTCGATCATAACGCCGAGATGCTTGTATTTCATAGAAGACTCCTTGTTTTCTTTTTTCTTAGTATAGCATACAAATTTTCAAAAAGCAATATAAAGGGAAGGAATCTTCCTTGATAAAGCGGCACTGTCAAAAAAACCGCCTTGACTTTGCGGCAAAAAACTGATATAATTTTAATGTAAGAATGTATAGATCAGAGAGGAAAAGAGCAATGCCTTTTTTTGCCCCCGATTTTTATTTTGAAACCTATGCGGGCGCATCCGTCGCCTTCTTGAAGGAGCAGGGAATCCGCGCGCTTCTTCTGGATATCGATAATACGCTGGAGCCCTATGAAAATCCCGTGCCCGGCGATGGTGTGCGCGCCTGGTTTTCTGCGCTTTCCGAGGCAGGGGTTTCGGTTGCGTTTGTTTCCAATAACGGCAAGGAACGTGTTGAAGCCTTCAATAAAGAGCTTGGCTATATTGCGTATTCCAAGGCGAAGAAGCCCTTCGCCGGCAAGATCAAGCGGGCAATGAAGGAGATGGGAGTCAGGCGCGAGGAGACCCTCTTTATGGGAGATCAGATCTTCACAGATGTCTTAGCCGCAAGATTTTCGGGGATTCGCGCGGCGCTCGTGCCTCCGATCAAGGATAAAACAGATCTGCTCACCAAATGCAAAAGATGGCTTGAGCGCCCGATTATGAAACGGTATTTCAGGAGAAAGAAAAAAGATGCAAATGGCTAAATTCGGTCCCGGCGGCGGCTGTGAGCAGTTTCGCCTCTCGGGTGCAAAAAGCGTTCTTGACGCTCCATCCTTCGTGAAAAAATATGGGTTGGATGCTTATGAATACGAGGCGGGAAACGGCCTTTCGGCCTCTGCCGAAAGCCTGCTTCTGATTGGTCAAGAGGCAAAAAGGCAGGGGGTTGCTATGTCCTTGCACGCGCCGTATTTCATTTCGCTCTCAAGCGTTGAGGCGGAGAAGAGAAGAAACAGCGTGGAGTATATCCGCCGCAGTCTTTCGGCCGCGCGGCTTCTCGGCGCTCGTATTATCGTTGTGCATACAGGCTCTGCCGCCAAGATTTCTCGGCGCGAGGCGATGGATTTTGCAAAGGATACTTTGTATAAAACGCTTGAAAGCGTGGAAAACTATGGTGTTCTGATCGGTCTTGAAACGATGGGAAAACAGAATCAGCTTGGCACTCTGGATGAGGTGATCGAGCTTTGCTCTATGGATAAAAGGCTTTTTCCCGTGGTGGATTTCGGGCATATGAATGCAAGAGAATGCGGCGGCGTTTTCCCGGATAAGGATGCGTATCTGCGCGTTTTCGATGCGATCGGAAGCCGTCTCGGGGATGAAACGGCCAAGTCCCTGCATTGTCACTTTTCCAAGATCGAATGGACGGCGGCGGGAGAGAAGCGCCACCTCACCTTCGAGGATGAGACCTTCGGCCCTGATTTTGAGCCGCTTGCCGAGGCGATTGCCTCCGAGCGCCTTGCGCCCACGGTCATCTGCGAATCCGCAGGAACGCAAACGAGGGATGCAAGATTTATGAAGGATGCATATGAAAGGAGATTGGGATGACGCCGCTTTTCGGACTTCGCGAGGCGATGAAGCGCCTGCGGCTGGATGCCGTGCTTGTCACGGATGAAAAAAATCAGCAATACCTCTCGGGCTTTGCCTTCACGGACGGCTATCTTCTCATCACGGGAAGGGAAGCCCTTCTCGTCACGGATTTTCGCTATAAGGAGGCTGCCGAGGCCGCAGTATATAAGGGCTTTTTCGTCGTTGTGCCCGAGGGGCGCTTTTCCTATCTTCAGAGCGCGCTGGAGGAGCGAGGCGTGCGCCGCCTCGGCTTTGAGGGCGGTGCGCTTTCCTTTGCCGATTATCAGCGACATAAGGATCGCTTGAAGAAAATCGAAATGGCTGATATCGGTGATGTGATCGATTCTCTGCGAGAGATAAAAAGCGGTGAGGAGATCGCGCGCATAGAGAAGGCGCAGAGCATCACGGATGCGGCATTTTCCGAGCTTTTAAAGGTTCTTTCTCCCAATATGACTGAGATTGAGGTTGCCGCCGAGCTGGAATACCGTATGCGCCGCCTCGGCGCCGAGGGCATTGCCTTCGATACGATTGCGGTTTCGGGCACGGCAAGCGCCCTGCCGCACGGCGTTCCGCGCCCCGTGAAGCTTGAGCGCGGATTTTTAACGATGGATTTCGGTGCAAAATTCGGTGGGTATTGCTCGGATATGACGCGCACGGTCGTGATCGGAAGGGCAGACGAGGAAATGAAAAAGCTCTATGGCACGGTGCTTTCGGCACAAAGTGCCGCTTTGGAATTTTTGCGTGCAGGAGTTGCCTGCTCCGAGGCGGATGCCGTGGCGCGCCGCCTGATCGATCGGGATTATCCCGATACCTTCGGTCATTCGCTTGGCCACGGCGTCGGTCTCTATATTCACGAAAATCCCCGCTTAAGTGCAAAAAATATAAACACGCTTCTTTGTGTCGGCAACGTTGTCACGGTGGAGCCCGGAATTTACATCGAGGGAAAGCACGGTTGCCGAATCGAGGATATGGTCGCGATTGAGGAAAACGGCATCAAAAATCTCACAAAATCGAAAAAAGACCTGATCGAAATCCTGTAAAAGCACGGAAAAAGAAGATTTTTTTGCCAAAAATTCAAAAAAATCAAAAAAACCTCTTGAAAAAACGGAGCGTTTGTAGTAAAATAAATGTGTATGTTATAAGGCCGTATCGGCTGAATACGGAGGAGGCGCACGCAGGCGGCGTGCGAGAGTCTCCTTAATAAAATTTTTCCGCCGAGAAAAGGAAAGAAAATTATGTTGACTGCAGGCGATTTTAAAAATGGTGTGACCTTCGAGAAGGACGGTCAGGTTTGCCAGGTTATCGAGTTCCAGCACGTTAAGCCCGGTAAGGGTGCTGCCTTCGTTAGAACGAAGTATAAGAACGTTGTAACGGGCGCTATCCGTGAGGAGTCCTTCAACCCCACCGCAAAGTTTGAGAATGCCGTTATCGAGCGCCGTGACCTTGAGTACCTCTATAACGATGGCGATCTTTACTACTTTATGGATCAGGAGACCTACGAGCAGATTCCTCTCAATGCAGAGAAGCTTGGTGATAACTTCAAGTTCGTGAAGGAGAACACGGTTTGCCGTATCTGCTCCTTCAAGGGCAATGTATTCTCCGTTGAGCCTCCCACCTTCGTGGAGCTTCGCGTAACCGAGACCGAGCCCGGCGTTCGCGGCGATACCGCAACGAACGTAACCAAGGCTGCAACGCTTGAGACGGGCGCTGTAATCAAGGTTCCGATTTTCATCAATGAGGGCGACCTTCTGAGAATCGATACCAGAACCGGCGACTATCTTGAGAGAGCATAATTGCTCTTTTGATTGCCGGCTCGCCACCGTGTGCTGATAAGTGCGCGAGCGAGCCGGCTCTTTTATAATTAAAATATTTAAGGAGTTTTTGTTATGACTTTGAATGAGCGTGCCGCATATGTGCAGGGCCTTTTCGAGGGCTATGGAATCGATGCAAAGGAAAAAGAGGGAAGAATCCTTTCCGAAATGCTTTCTCTGATCTCCGATATGGCAGATAAGATCAATGCGCTGGAGGCAGAGTGCGGAGAGCTTCGCGATTATATCGAGGAGCTGGATGAGGACCTCGGCTTCGTTGAGGAGAGCGTTTTTGTGACCGACGAGGACGAAGAGGAGAGCGAGGAGGAAGAGGACCTCGTCAGCGAAGAGGACGATGGCTTCTACGAGGTGGAATGCCCCTCCTGCGGCGAAACCGTTTATTTTGATGACACTCTGGAGACCGATTCTCTCGTTTGCCCCGCTTGCGGTGAAAAGGTAATGGATTTCGATGTTTGCGACGGCGAGTGTGACGGAAATTGCGGCGGCGAGTGCGACGGCTGCAAGAGCGAATAATTTTTTCAAAAAAACGAAAAAATATCGCGAAAGCTATTGACTTTTATTGTTTTAGGTGATATAATAATATGACGCTTGCTTTGGGCTAAAGTGCGAAAGCCGCCTATGGCAGCGATTACTTACTGAAAGTGAGGTGCTTTACATGTTCGCTATTTTCGTAACGGGTGGAAAGCAGTACAAGGTTGCCGAGGGAGACGTAGTCTTCGTTGAGAAGCTCGGTCTTGCCGAGGGCGAGAGTGTTACCTTTGATAAGGTTCTTGCTGTTGGCGGCGAGTCCCTTTCTGTTGGCACTCCTTATGTAGCAGGTGCTACCGTGGTTGCTACCGTTCTTAAGAACGGCAAGTCCAAGAAGATCGACGTTATCAAGTACAAGTCGAAGAAGAACGAAAAGAAGAAGATCGGCCATCGTCAGGATTACACGAAGATCGAGATCGCAAAGATCGAGGCCTGATTTCTATGACAACCATTACTTTTTATAAGACCGGCGGGTTTTATTACGGATTTGAGGAAAACGGACATACGGGGTATGGCGAATCGGGAGACGATGTGCTCTGCGCCGCAATCTCCAGTATGACGATGCTGATCATCAATGCAATCGAGGTCACCTATGCGTCCGATGTCGATTATGTGATTGATGAAAAGACGGCGGATATCCGCCTGACCTGTAAGGGCGCGCTTCCCAAGTATGAATCCGATGAGAGAAAGCAGTTTGCTGTCTCGGGTCTTATCCAGGCGTATTTCTTGCAGCTGATGGATCTTGTTGAGGAGTATTATGAATTCCTCGATGTCAAAGAGATCGAGCGCGAGATCTGATCGCCATTTCTAAAAAATACGGAGGTAAAGAAAATGTTGAAGCTGAGTTTGCAATTCTTCGCTCACAAAAAGGGCGTTGGTTCGACCAAAAACGGCCGTGATTCCGAGTCCAAGCGTCTTGGCGTTAAGAAGGCTGACGGTCAGGAAGTTCTTGCAGGAAACATCCTTGTAAGACAGCGCGGCACTAAGATTCATCCCGGTAACAATGTAGGTATCGGCACGGATGATACTCTTTTTGCTCTTATGAGCGAAAAGCAGAAGTTCGTGCACATTTCCGGCGACAGCAAGCAGGTTAGCGTTTACGCTGACTAATATTTGACAAAAAAGAGTGGAAGCATCTGCTCTTTTTTGTTTTATTAAGAAAAATGAAAAATGACAGAGGTGGAGTATGTCTATTCTTGTAACGGGCGGCACCGGTTATATCGGTTCGCATACGGTTGTGGAGCTTCTGAATATCGGCAAGGAGGTTATCATCGTCGATAATCTCTCCAATAGTAAGCTTTGCGTTCTGGATCGTATTGAAAACATCACGGGCAAGCGTCCGAAATTCGTTCTTTGCGATCTTTTGGATAAGGAAGCTCTGAATCGCGTTTTTGAGGAAAATCCCGCGATCGATTCCGTGATTCACTTCGCAGGTCTCAAGGCCGTTGGCGAATCCTGCGCGCTCCCGCTTCTTTATTATCATAATAACCTCACGGGCACCTTCCATCTTCTGGAATGTATGCTCGCACACGGAGTAAACCGCATCGTGTTCAGCTCGTCTGCCACGGTGTACGGTCTTCCCAAGTCGGTTCCGATTCGCGAGGATTTCCCGCTTTCCACGACGAATCCCTATGGAGAAACCAAGCTGATGATTGAAAGAATCCTGAAGGATACCGCGGCCGCAAATCCCGATTTTTCGGCTTGCATTCTTCGTTATTTCAATCCCATCGGTGCGCACGAGAGCGGAACGATCGGTGAGGATCCCAAGGGCATTCCGAATAACCTTCTGCCTTATATCGCGAAGGTTGCCGCAGGCAAGCTTGCTTGTCTCAGCGTTTTCGGAAACGATTATGACACCAAGGACGGGACGGGCGTGCGCGACTATATCCATGTGGTTGACCTCGCGCTTGCGCACCTGAAGGCTCTGGATTACACGGAGAAGATGAAGGGCGTGGATCACGTCAATGTCGGCACGGGCAACGGTTATTCCGTGCTTGAAATGATCGCCGCGTTTGAGAAGGCTTGGGGCGCCCCCGTAAATTACAAGTTCGCTCCCCGCCGTCCCGGCGATATCGCAGAGTGCTATGCCGATCCTGCAAAGGCGGAGCGTGTGCTTGGCTGGCGCGCAGAGAGAGACCTTGCAAAAATGTGCGAGGATAGCGCAAGATGGCAGAGAAATAATCCGGACGGTTATCCGGACAACTAAAGAAATAAAGAAAGAGGCGCGTGCCGAAACGATTCAAACGCGCCTTTTTTCCTTGAAAGCGAGCAGGATATGGAAAAATTAAAAAAGATCCGTCTTTTCTGCCTGGATATGGACGGAACGATCTATCTTGATAACGATCTTTTTGACGGAACGCTGGATTTTCTTTCCTATGTAAAGAAAATCGGCGGAAAAGCCCTCTTTTTGACGAACAATTCCTCCAAGGGAATTGATAAGTATGTGGAAAAAATGGCGCGGATCGGTATCAGCGCAACGGCAGAGGATTTCATCACCTCCACCGATGCCACCATTCTTTATATAAAGGAAAATTATCCCGAGGTTTTGTTTTACGCGATGGGAACGGAGTCCTTCGTTCGTCAGCTTGTTGCGGCAGATCTGAAGGTGACGACCGAGATCGGGGATAATTTTGATACGATCGGCGGCGTTCTGATCTCGAATGATACGGAATTGACCTTCAAGAAGCTTGACGATGTTTCAAGGCTTTTAACGCGCGGTGCGATCTATCTTGCCACCAATCCCGATCCCGCTTGCCCGACGGCATACGGTTACGTTCCGGATTGCGGCTCCTTTGCGCAAGGCTTTTTCAATGCAACGGGAAAAATGCCGCATTATATCGGCAAGCCTGAGCCGACGATGATCGAAATGGCAATGAAAAAGTATGGCTATAAGAGGGAAGAAACGGCGATGGTCGGCGATATGCTGAAAACCGATATTCTCGCAGGCAACAACGCGGGCGTTTCCTCGATTCTCGTTTTATCGGGCGGAACGGATGAAGCGAAGCTTGCCGCCTCCGAGGTTCGCCCCACCTATGTATTTAAAAATATTCGTTCGCTTCTTTGCGAGTTTGAAAAACAGTAATAAAGGATAGAAAATGATAACAGTCAGTAACGTGGCCTTCCAGTTTGGCGGCCAGCTTTTATTCAAGGACGTTGATCTGAAATTCACGCCCGGCAATTGCTACGGCATTATCGGTGCAAACGGTGCGGGAAAGTCCACCTTCCTTCGCCTTCTTTGCGGCGAGCTTTCGCCCACGAAGGGAGATATTATCATTCCCGAAAATGTGCGTATGTCCGTTCTGAAGCAGAACCACTTCGCCTTTGAGGAGTTTTCCGTTCTCGATACCGTAATTATGGGAAACCGCCGTCTCTATGATATTATGAAGGAGAAGGATGCGCTCTATGCAAAGGAGGATTTCTCGGATGAGGATGGAATCCGCGCCTCTGAGCTTGAGGGCGAATTCGCAGAGCTGAACGGCTGGGAGGCCGAGAGTGATGCATCCAAGCTGATTCAGGGCCTCGGCCTTTCGGACGAAACGCTTTATATGCAGATGGCAAGCCTCAAGGAGAGCGAAAAGGTGAAGGTGCTTTTGGCGCAGGCGCTTTTTGGCAATCCCGATATCATTCTGCTTGACGAGCCGACCAACGGCTTGGATATCGATGCCGTTCTTTGGCTGGAAAACTTCCTTTCCGATTATTTCGGAACGGTGCTCGTCGTGTCGCACGACCGCCATTTCTTGAACGATGTCTGCACCAATATCGTGGATATCGACTACACGGGTATCAAAATGTATGTCGGTAACTATGAGTTCTGGTATGAATCCAGCCAGCTGATCCAGCGTATGATCAAGCTGCAGAATAAGAAAAACGAGGAGAAGATCGCCGAGCTTCAGAGCTTCATCTCCCGTTTCTCCGCCAATAAGTCAAAATCCAGACAGGCAACCTCGCGCCGCAAGCTTCTTGATAAGCTCACGGTTGAGGAGCTTCCCGCATCCAGCCGTCGTTATCCCTTCATCGGCTTCGATATGGACCGCACGCCCGGAAAGGACATCCTTTTCGTTACGTCGCTCTCGAAGTCGCAGAACGGCGTTCCGCTCTTCAAGGATCTCTCCTTCAATGTTGGAAAGGACGACAAGATCGCTTTTGTCGGAAACGAGCCTGCGATCACCGCGCTCTTCCGTATCCTGATGGAGGAAGACACACCGGACAGCGGTGACTTCAAGTGGGGTGTCAGCATTACGAAGTCTTACTTCCCACACGATAATTCGGATTATTTCAACGGCCACAAGGAGACGATCATCGATTGGCTTCGCCCCTATTCGAAGGATCAGACCGAAAGCTACCTCCGCGGCTTCCTCGGCAGAATGCTCTTCTCGGGTGACGCAGTCTACAAACCCGTCAACGTTCTTTCGGGTGGTGAAAAGGTTCGTTGCATGTTCTCGCGTATGATGCTGTTCGGATCGAACTTCCTAAGTCGGAGGCCAAGCGGTCTTA
>JAZTWU010000033.1:0-2378 GCA_045636085.1 Eubacteriales bacterium | reverse complement strand
TTTGCTCTAAGCTCGGTGAGCTGATCGAGGGCGGCGAGTATCCCTGCGATCTTGAAACCGTTGGTAAGATCGTCGAGGACGTTTGCTATAATAACGCCGAAAATTATTTCAAGAAGGCGTAAAACAAAAAAGAAAAAAGAGAAGTGCAGGTCCCGCACTTCTCTTTTTTTGTATAGAATTATTTGCAAAAAAATGCAAATCAAAGCTCGATTTTCTGAATATGCGGGCAAGTCATCTCGCAACGATAGGTGGGCTTTGCCCAAAGCACGGCGTTTTTGATCACTCTCTGCACCGCAGGGTTATAATAGGTGGGGAAGGTTTCGTGGCCGGGCTGGAAATAGAAGATGCGGCCGTTTCCGCGATAGAAGCAGCAGCCTGCGCGAAAAACCTCTCCGCCCTCGTAGGAGGAGATGAAAACCGTCTCGTCAGGCTCGGGAATATCGAAGGGCTCGCCATAGGTTTCCTCGTGCTCCAGCATAAAGAAGCGGTCAATGCCCTGCGCGATCGGATGCGAGGGCTTTGCTGCCCAGATCAGCTCGCGATCGCCGTCCTCGCGCCAGGAAAGATGGCAGTTCGTTCCCATCAGGCGCTTGAATGGCTTGGAATGATGCGCCGAGTGCAGGGCGATAAAGCCCAGCCCCTCCAGCACCTTCTTTTGCACCAGAGCGGCAACCTCGTCGGGCACGTCGCCGTGCCGCATATGGCCCCACCAGATCAGAACGTCAACGGAATCGAGAAGCGCCTCCGTGATGCCGCAGTTTTCATCCTCCAGCGTTGCCGTCTGCACCTCGTGCCCCTCGGCGCGAAGAAAATCCGCGATGGTCGCGTGAATGCCGTGAGGGTAAACTTGCTTCACTCTTTCATCCTTTTTTTCGTGGCAGAATTCGTTCCAAACGAGAATTTTCATTTTTTCGTCTCCGTTGCTTTTTTCTTCTATTGTAGCATAGTTTTTTTGTTTCGTCAACCGAAAATTTTGAGGTCTTTTTGCAATATATTGACTTTCCTCTTGCCAAATTTGTTTTCTTGTGATAGAATAAGAGCGAAAAAGAAAAAAGGAGCAAAATAATGGAGCCGAGAGATTTTATTCTCACCCGCATCGAAGGGGATTATGCAATTTTGAAGGATGAAAAGCAGGGCGACGAAATGTTTATCGCAATGGCACTTCTGCCGATGGGCTCGGATGTTGGAAGCCGCCTGCATTTTGAAAATTTTTCGTATGAGCTTGTAGAGTAAAGCAAAGGTTTTTACCTCAGTTTTTTAATTGAATATAAGGAAAACGACAGAAGCACCGAGAATTGTAATGCTTCTGTCGTTTTTTATTCGGTTATGCCAAAATGCGAAGGCCCCGCTTATTCTTCGTCGAGGCAGGCGAATATCGCTTCTGCATCGGGAAGCCCCTTCTTTTGCGTGAAATGGCTGACGAGAGGAACGGCAATCAGCGAAACCGCCATTGCGCAAACACCCATTTCGGCCGCGTATTTCGCCGCCGCGCCGAAGCCCGCGTTGACGGTCATCACAAGGGCGGGAATGCCAACCGTCAGAAAGCCTGCGATCACGCCCGCGAAAGCACCTGCCTTCGTGATTTTTTTTGAGAAAAGTCCCCAGACGTAAGGGCCGATAAAGCATCCCGCAACCATGCCCCAGGAGAAGGACATCAGATGCACGATAATCGGAATATCCTGCGTCGCGAAAATGAAGGAGAGCGCGATGAAGAGAAGACAGCAGCATCTCGTGAGAAGCACCTGTGCCTTCGGCGCAAGCTCCTTTTTTCTGAGCGAGGGGATGAGGTCCACGGCAACGGCCGAGGAGGAGGTGAGAACCACGGAAACGAGCGTGGACATAGAAGCGGAGAGCAGAAGGATCATAACAACGGCGAGAAGAACGAGCCCAAGCGTCGACCCGCCGAGAACCTCAATCAGGAGCGTCGGGATCACGGAGTCAATGCCGCCCTCGGGGAGCGTACCGCCGAGGATCAGGCGCGAGGTCGAACCGATAAGATAAGCACCGCATCCGATCACAAGGCAGAAAACCGTGGAAATCACGGTGCCGCGCTGAATGGAGGGCTTGTCCTTGATGGCGTAAAACTTTCCGATGGTCTGCGGAAGCCCCCAGATACCGAAGCTCGTGAGCATAATGTTCACGCAAAGGAATTTGAAGGAGGAGCCGCCGAAAATGCTCGTCAGCTGTGCGCCGGTGACGGGACTTGGATCGTCTGCCGCAGGAATATAAGCCGAAAGGTTTTCGATCAGCCCCGAAATACCGCCAACGCTGCTGTGGCTGAGCACTGCCGCAACGAGACCGATCACGCCAACGAGCATGATAATGCCCTGCACAAGATCCGAATAAGAGGAAGCAATGTAACCGCCCGCAACGAGATA
>JAZTWU010000032.1:0-13666 GCA_045636085.1 Eubacteriales bacterium | reverse complement strand
TACCTACCGACAGGAAAAGGACGAGGAATTTTAACAATTCTTCGTCCTTTTTTCTTGACAAGCACTGCATCTGTGTCCACAGATGCTATTATCAGTTATGAGTTATGAGGTTTGCTTTCGCTCACCGTTATGAGTTTGCTTCGCTGCGAACCCCCAAAACTCACGTTGTTCGTTTCGGGGAACCCCAGGCGCAAACGTTATGATATGATCGCCTTGTTTCTTCAAACTGTGCCGAAGGCACATCATAACTTGGCGTAGCCAATCATAACTCTAAGCTCGCCGCAGGCGATCATAGTTGCGTAGTGTCCTTAAGGGCACTACGCTAAAGGACCCCCTTTTTTGCAATCTACGACAAAAAACATACCATCTACGCCAAACTCCCCGCCTCGGGGAGTTTTTTTTATATAATGCTTTCATAATCCTTATGCGTGAAGGAGGCGGTGCAATTCGATGGAAAAGCAATACGCAGAGGATGGCTCTCTCATTGTTTCCGAGCTTTCGAAATGTCCGTTTTTCGAAAAAGGCGACGCCGCGCGCCAAAATGACGGCGAGGATTGCTTCTTTTGCAAATTTTCGGACTTCCGCAAGCAGGAATACATCGAAAAAGTGAAAGCCGAAGCCCCAAAGGGCGTGCTTTACAGCGTTTGTCACAATGAAAAAAACAAGAAAAAATAAAACAAAACTTGGAGGAAAAACCATGAAAAAAAGAATTTTTTGTGCGCTGATCACCCTTGTGATGCTGGTTGGTCTTGTGAGTGTCATGAGCATCGGCGCAAGCGCGGAAGCGGGAGGTCATACCCACTGCGTCTGCGGCGGAAGTGTGACTGCAGGCGATCATGTGCACGACGCTACCGCACCTACGTGGACCGAATGGCAAAATAGCAATCCCGAGAATCTTACCGCAGGTACACATTATCTCTATCTGTCCGGTAGCATACAGCGTCAAGAACGTGATAACGGAGCGAAATTCACCGTCAAAAGCGGCGTAACGCTCTATCTCTGCCTCAATGGCAGAGGCGTCTTAGGCACGTTCGTAGTGGAAAGCGGCGCCAACCTGATTCTCTGCGACTGCTCGGGCAACGACGCGAGCATCAACCCCGGCCCGGATCAAAGTTATGACAAATCCCGAAACGGTGTTGGCGTACAGCTGTTGGGCAACGCCGAAGGCAAAACAAACAGCTTCACTATGTATGGCGGCACCATTCGTATGAAGGATAGCGCCAACATTGCAAACAATCCGAACGAGAACGGCGGCGGTGTCCAGCTGAACGCCGGTTCCACCTTCAATATGTACGGCGGCACCATTTCCTACTGTATTGCTCCTAAGGGTAGCGCCGTGTATGCCGCCCCGGGCAGCACCTTCAATATGTACGGCGGCGCCATCCGTAATTGTGCCCCGGGTGACGGCAAAAATATACTTATGGGAATTGCGACCAATGGCGGCGGGCAGGCCAGTAAAGGTTACGGAGCAATCACTGTCTGTCCGGGTGCAACTGTACGCTTCTCCGGCAATTTAACGATTCAGGACAACGGTAGCCTTGACATTGCCCTTGCTTCCGGGGCAGGACGCACAGATCCCATCGGCAAAATCGAAATCGCGGAGGGAACCGTTTTTAACAGCGCCAGCGGCAAAAAAGTAAAGATCGCCATAGAAAATCTGTACGACAAATCCGGAACCGTCAAGGAAGATACTGTTTTTGCTACCACCTCAGCAAGTGACCGCGCTACCCAGATGGGTTATTTCGAGACGATGAATTACGAAACCGGTGTATTGCCTTACAGCGAAAACGAACTTCATTTCGCATTCTATAAGATGCTCTCGCCGGGCGAAGCACCCGAAAACGGCGGCACAGTTGTCTCCATCATGGTGGGCGACACGCCCCTGACCTCCAGAAGCAGGGTTTATTGCGGCGAGACCGTTACCGTTACGCTGGCACCCAATAGCGGTTATGTCGTCTCGTATTTAAGGGTCGAGCCCGAAGATGGCGCGAATCCGGCAATCACGCCCGTACATCAAGGAGACAACGTCTATACCTTTGAAATACCCTATGTTCCCGAATCCACCGACTGGGAGCTTTTTGTGAAATTTTCGAGCCCCCTTACCAAATTTTACGTTAGCCCCAGCACCATGAATATGGCTATCGGCGAGACGCAGACCCTGAAACCCACCCTATCCCCCGGCCCGGCGAGTAACTGGGCGGTGGAATTCGTTTCTTCCGATCCCTCCGTTGCCACGGTTGTCGGCGGCGTAAATCAATGGGGCGAGCCTATCGCTAATATTACCGCTGTTGGCAAAGGCTCTGCATCCATCACCGCAACAGCAAGTGACAGAACCGCCACTTGCACCGTAACAGTCGTTGAAAAACACGACATTACCAAGGCCCCCGTTTCAAACGGTACTGTTGCCGTAAAGGTAAGCAACGCGATAGCTTCTTCTGCCATTGAGGGCGCTACTGTAACCGTAACAACCGCACCTAACACGGGCTATGTGTTGGATACCATCAAAATTTACAAGACGGGCGATGAAAGCACTACCGTAACCGTAACCGGCGGCACATTTATTATGCCTGCCTATCCCGTAACCGTCAGCGCGACCTTTATGCCCATCCCCAATCCCGTGAGCTATGCAGACACGAACGGAAGCGCGGAAAACGGCACGTATTCCACGAGCAAAGCAAGTGCTTCCGCGGGTGAAACCGTTACCATTACAACAACGCCCGCCGAAGGCTATATGGTGGACACGATAAAGGTTTATAAGACCGGCGATGAAAGCACTACCGTAACCGTAACCGAAGGTACATTTATTATGCCCGAATATCCCGTTACGGTCAAGGTAACCTTCTTGCGCTACTACGGCGTTTGGGTTGGCGGCATTCAGTTCAGCGAAAATCAGCTGACGGTAAACGGCGAAACCGGCACGGCAACCTACGATCCCGCAACCAAAACCCTGACGCTCGATAACTTTAAGTTTGAGGGCGATGCAGGCGAGGTGGGCTGGTATTCCGGCGCGATTGTGGCAAACGAGGATCTCACCATCGTGCTGATCGGCGAAAACACGCTGATCAACACCAACGGAACAGCTTACTCTGCGCACGCAATTTATAGCGCCGCAAGCCTTGAGATTCGCGGCGAAGGTGCGGCTTCGCTTTACGCCGCATCAGAGATCGGTATCGAATCCAAGGTCGCGCTCTCTATTCAGGGCGTAAGCCTTGAAGTGGAAGCCTTCGGCGAATGGGAGGCGCTTCACGCACCCGAGCTGACCATCGAGGATTCCGACGTAACGCTCAGCGTCACCAATATGTATGCCGCCGCCATCTGGAGCGACGCGACCACGATCAAGAGCTCCGATGTTGCCATCACCAGCAACTACAAGGGCATCATCGGCGGCGAGCTTTCTATCACCGACAATTCCGAAGTAACCGTATCCGCAAAGCAGTACGCAATCAATATCGCCGGCGACATCGAAATCAAAAACAGCACGCTGGATGCATCGATTTCCGATAACAACGGTTATGCAAAGCTTTCGGTTATAAAGACGGACGGAGCCCTCCTCGCTGAGAACAGCGTATTCAATCTTACCGCCGGAGAAATCCCCGAGGGCGACAGCAAAAAATCCTACGGCATTGAAGCGGATACCATCACCTTCACCGATTCTTTTGTCAATATTGAAGCCCCCTCGGGTGCTTGTCTGACGACAAACGGCGTAACCGTTACCGTGAACGACAAAACGCAGGCAATCGCTCCCGACGACGATGCTCTTTCCAATGGCTCCTTCGACGTCATTCCTCTTTACAACGTTACCGTAAGCTACGGCATCAGCGGCGCGGAAGATGACGCGTTCGAGATTGCCCACGGCAATACGGTTTCTCTCACGATCCCCGTATTTAACGGCTACATCTTTTTGGGCTGGTTTGCGGATGCAGACTGCACGATTCCCTTCGATCCCTCCACTCCCATCACCGAGGATACCGAGATCTATGCAAAGCTTATCGCGGCCGTAGCAAGGATCGAAAAGGTGGAAAACAACGGCGAAACGACCTACACGATCATCTATACCAACGGCACGGTTGAAAGCTTCGTAATTAAAGACGGTCAGAACGGTGCTGACGGTGCCGATGGCGAAGACGGCGAGGACGGTGCCAATGGCGCTGATGGTAAGACGCCCACCTTCAAGCTCGAAAACGGCGAGCTGAAGGTTTCCTACGATAACGGCACGACCTGGACCTCCCTTGGCGTTGTTCAGGGCGCAAACGGCTCCGACGGTCAGGATGGCGCAAACGGTGCTGACGGCGCTGACGGCGCAGACGGTGCCGATGGCGCTGACGGTGCGGACGGTAAGACGCCTACCTTCAAGTTCGAAAACGGCGAGCTGAAGGTTTCCTACGACAACGGCACGACTTGGACCTCCCTTGGCGTTGTTCAGGGCGCCAACGGTACGAACGGTGCTGACGGTGCTGACGGCGCAGACGGTGCCGATGGCGCAGACGGTGCCGATGGTGCGGACGGCGCGGACGGTGCCGATGGCGCTGACGGTGCTGACGGCCAGACGCCCTACATCGGCGAAAACGGAAACTGGTGGATCGGGCAGACCGATACCGGCGTGAAGGCTGCCGGAGATGACGGCAAGGACGGCATCATCATTGCCGCAACCGCCATCGGTAGCACGGCACTCGTAGGAAATATTGCTCTTCTCGCTTGGGAAATCATCAAGAGAAAGAGATATTATTAAAATACAATCCGACAAAAAAGTAAAGCGGTGAGTCTCGGCTCACCGCTTTCTTTTGAAGTTCTCATAACTGTGCGAAGTATATAACTGTGCGAAGTATATCATAGCACATCGCTTGCCTGCGGGGCAATCATAGCCTCGCTTTTTACGAGCGGCTGATGCCGCTCAGAATCTCAAGAAACTTGACTGTGGCCTGCTTTTCGTTTCTTTGCGCGGGCAGATAAGCGTAAACCTTTCGCCAAAGTCCGGGCAGAGGGATGAGCGCCACATTGTTGGAGAAAAGCCCCTCCCAGGAAACGGCAGGCACAAGCGTGACGCCGAGACCAAGCTCCACATACTTTCGGATATAGAAGGGGTCCTCCAGGCGAATCGCGATATTCGGAACGAAGCCCGCCGCGGCACAGGATTCCACCATAATTTCATAGAGGCTGTTTTTCTCAGGCATACTGATGAAGCGCTCCCCAAGAAGATCCGAAAAGGAGATCTTCTCTCTGGCGGCAAGCGGATGCCGCTTGGAAACGGCAAGGCAGATCGGCTCTGCCACGATCAGCACCCTCTTTTTATAAGCGACCTTACAGCGATCCGAGATCAGAATATCAAAATCCGCCTCCTCGGGGATCTCGTGGCGCAGAAGAAGGCTGACCTCGGGATGGCTGACCGTGAAGCGCTCGATTGCGCGAGTAACGGTGCTTCGGTTACAGTTGCAAACGATATCCAGCTCTCCCGTGACGGTGCCCTCCCGATGGCAAAGCGCCTCTCTTCCCTCCTCCAAAAGTGCCAGCGCCACCGAGGCACTCTGATAGAAGCGGCTACCCGATTCATTGAGCATCACGCGGTTTCCGCGATGCAGAAAGAGCGCGCATCCGAGCTCCTTTTCAAGCCTTGCGATCGATTGCGAAACACCCGAGGGGGGAACGAAAAACTTGCGCGCCGTGGCCGAAAAATTCTGGCTCACCGCCGCATCGCAAAAATATTTCAGCTGTAAAAGCTCCATATAACCTCCCCGATCCGAGGCTCTGCATCCCTGCGGCCGCGCATCGCTTATATTTCTTTCTTTCAGTATAGCATCATTTGCTTTCATTGTCAAGTGAAAGCAAATGTTTAAAATTTCATACTTTACAGATCTGTTTTGTTATGCTACAATGATGGTATCAATATATTTTGAAAGGAAAAACAAAAAAATGTCTGAAATTCTTGAAATCATTATGATCGTCAGCTTCGGTGCGTCCTGGCCGCTCAACCTGATGAAATCCTACAAGGCGAGAACGACGAAGGGCAAGAGCCTTCCCTTCCTGCTTCTCATCTTTTTCGGCTACATCGCGGGCATCTGCTCCAAGCTCGTCAACGAGGCCTATATGGCCGCGATCGGACAGAAGTGGTACGTTCTCTTCTTCTATGTGCTGAACTTCATTATGGTTGGCTCGGATCTCCTTATGTACGTGCGCAACTACCGTCTGGATAAGAAGGCTGCAGAGCAGAGCAAGGACTAAGAAACGAAAAAAGGGAGAAATCGCTATGGAAAAGAAATATTGCCTTCCCATTGCGCTTCAGATCGTGGTCGACGATGTTGGCTGGTTTAACGGCTTTGATCACCGATGCAGTGAAGGACCTTCCCGCACGGGCATTCCGAGAAAGCATTGCTATCTTGACTACGAGGTTCTTGAGGCTGCAGGAAAAGAAATCGGAATGAAGATCAACTGCCCCTTCGTGATCGGCGAATGGGACAAGAAAACCCGCCTGCGCGGTATGCCCCATGCAACGAATAACGAGGCCGGCTGGGATATGGCATCCGAGATTGACTATGCAGAAGCCGAGCGTTGCCTGGACGTCATCAATAAGGCCGAGCATTTTGAGCTTGCCTTCCACGGCCTGATGCACGGCTATTGGGAAAACGGCATCAGCGTTGAGGATGCGGAATTTTCGCATCCCTCCTCCCTCGACTACAAAACAAAATACGCATCGCATCTCTGCATCCCCGTGGATAACGATTATTTTGAAAGCCACATCGAAACCTTCTTCAAAATCTATGCAGATTGGGGCTTCAAGCAAAAGATCCGATCCTTCACCTCTCCTTCGGCCGTTTACAAGGGAGTTGAGGAAAATCGCCATCTTGTCGAAATGATGAAAAAATACGGCATGCACACCTGGTCAAACAGCTGGGGCGCTGTCAAAGCCGCGCACGAGGTGATCGACGGCGTTATCTTTATGAACAAGGCCTACACGAAAAACAACTATCCGCACTGGGCGGGATACGGCATTGATCCCGAGCGACTGCTGGATTATTCCTTTGAAGAAAACAACGGCATCGACCATCCGCAGCGCGCCGTTTACGGAACGCACTGGGCAAATTTCCTCTATTACGATCCCGAGCGCAACCTCGAATGCGTGAAGCCTTGGGGACGCTTTATGAGAAGGCAGGCGGAGATCTTCGGCCTGATGCTTTCCAAGGACATCGCCTTTGCCGCATCGCAGGGCGTTTACCGCAGATATGCCTCTCTTGAAAACACAAAGGACGGCATCGCCATCGACCTCGCCGCCGTGGACAACGCGGGTGCAATCGAGCTTTCGGACACCTTCTATATCAGCATCGAAAAGGGCATCTCGCCCAAAATCGCCAAGGGCGGCACTCTCTCACTCTATGAGGAGCATAAGGACTTCAGCAACTACAAAATCCAGCGAAACGGCGAAAAAACCGTTTTACTTTCATTTTGAAGGGAGATAAAATAAAAATGAACGTACTTGCAATCGGAAACAGCTTTTCGCAGGACGCAATGCGCTATCTTTCGCAGATCGCTCGCGCGCAGGGCGAGGATCTCACCGCAATCAATCTTTATATCGGGGGCTGCCCCTTGGAAAAGCATTTTCGCCATATGCACTCGGGCGCACCGTATTCGCTCCAATGCAACGGAACAGATACGGGATTTCTCGTTTCGATGGACGAGGCGCTCCTCTCCCGCCCCTGGGACGTGATCACCCTCCAGCAGGCCAGCCACTTCAGCGGCAAAAAGGAGAGCTATATCCCTTACGTTTGCGAGCTCGTAAAGCACGTGCGCGCCCTCTGCCCGAAGGCCAAGCTTTATATCCACGAAACCTGGGCATACGAGGCAGACAGCTCAATGCTGAAAACCCACTATCCCGATATGACGAGCGAGGATATGTACAAAAACGTCGTTCGTTGCTATCATGAGATTGAGAAGGAGGCGGGCTTTGACGGTCTGATCCCCTCGGGTGAGCTGATGCGCGCGCTTCTCGATAACGGCATTCCGAAAATCCACCGCGACGGCTTTCATCTTTCCTTCGGCCTCGGCCGCTATGCGGCAGGTCTGCTCTGGTTCAGAATGCTGACGGGCAAGAGCGTTGCGGAAAATACCTTCGCGGACTTTGACGAGGAAATTCCCGAGAGCGAGATCGCTTTGGCAAAGAAGCTCGTGGATGCAGTAAAGCCTCTCGTTTAAGCCCACGAAAAGAAAGGAAAGGGCTATGAGACTGATTCAGGACATTCCCTATCTTGCGGATGAAAATCCGATGCATCTTTTGAATCTCTATCTTCCCGAAACGAAGGATTTTCCCGTTTTCGTTTATTTTCACGGCGGCGGCCTGGTTGCGGGAGGTCGCACCGCCTCGCATGAAGCTATGTGCTACCTTGCGGAAAACGGCATTGCCGTTGCCAACGTGGAATACCGCATGCTCCCCGAGGCAAAATATCCCGATTTTATCGAGGACTGCGCCGCATCCGTTGCTTGGGTGAAGAAAAACGCCGCGGCGTACGGCGCATCGAAGAAAATCTTCGTTGGCGGAAGCTCGGCAGGCGGCTATCTTTCAATGATGCTTTGCTTTGATAAAAAATATCTCGGCGCGCACGGAATCGATCCGATCGAAATTGCAGGCTGGTTTCACGATGCGGGTCAGCCGACCAAGCACTTCAATGTGCTGAAATACACGGGCGAGGACGATCGCCGCGTGATCGTGGACGAAACGGCACCGCTTTATCATATCGGCACGCAGAAGGAGCATTCCCCGATGCGCTTTATCGTTTCGGATAACGATATGGAAGGCCGCTACGAGCAAACGATGCTCGTGCTTACCACGATGAAGCACTTCGGCTATTCGCGCTTCGACCTCAAGGTGATGCACGGGGGGCACTGCGCCTATTGCAATCAAATGGAGGCGGGAGAAAGCGTTTTCGGCAAGCTGATCCTGGACTTCATCCAAAAGCCCCCGCAGGAATAAAAAACCATGGAGGAAAAGTAAATGAAACGGTGCTTTGATGTTTACTACACCGAAGAAAAAAATCCGATGCAGATGCTCCGCATCTATCTGCCCGAGGCCGAAAGCTTCCCCGTTTTCGTTTATTTTCACGGGGGCGGCCTGAGCGCAGAGGATCGCTCGGCAGGCGAGGTTTCTATGACCTATCTTGCGGATCACGGCGTTGCCGTGGCGAGCGTGGAATACAGAATGTATCCCGATGCGAAATATCCCGATTTTATTGAGGATTGCGCCGCGGCACTCGCCTTCGTGAAGAAAAGCTTCTCGCAATACGGCAAGGTCGAGGGCATTTATGCCGGCGGAAGCTCGGCAGGCGGCTATCTTTCGATGATGCTTTGCTTTAACGCCTCGTATCTCGGGGCGCACGGCGTGGATCCGATGGAAATCTCGGGCTGGTTTCACGATGCAGGTCAGCCGACCAAGCATTTCACCGTCCTGAAATACAGCGGCGAGGACGAGCGCCGCGTGATCGTGGACGAAACCGCACCACTTTATTATATCGGCACGCAAAAGGAGCACGCACCGATGCGCTTCATCGTTTCCGACGATGATATCCCCGGCCGCTACGAGCAGATTATGCTCGTGCTTGCCACGATGAAGCATTTCGGCTATTCTCGCTTCGATTATAAGCTAATGCACGGAACGCATTGCCATTATTGCGACATCGTCAGCCCTGTCAAAGGAATTCTCGGCGAAATGATCCTCGAGTTTATTGCAAATCCGCCGCAGTAAAAAGCAAAGTAAAATGCACACAATCGATATTTTTGACAACGATTGTGTGCATTTTTTATTTTATATACCCATAAGGTGCAGTTTTTCCCAGAGATGATCTGCGTAGTTCAGATGCCCTTTTTCTCCAATGCAAAGCGCGCACCGATCTAAGGCCCCCGCCGCTTCATATAGCCTTCGGATCTGCACAAAGGTCTTTTTTGCTCCCTCCAAGGGAAAAATAGCATCTTCCTTGCCCGTTGCAACGATCAGCACGCGCGGCGCGATCAAGCCGCCAAGATCCCCCATCTCAAAATAGCGGCGAATGGAGGGAATATGATTGCAAAGGCAATGCGGCATCGCGGCGATCGAGCTTTCAAAATTGCAGATTGCGCAGGAGGGCATGGCCGCCGTAATGCGCATATCCAAACAAGCGAGATAAAAGGCCGCCGTTCCACCGCCCGAATTGCCCGTAACCACGATATTTCCCATATCGATCTCCGAAAATGCGCCTGCAACCGCATCGAGAATGCAGGCCGCATCGTGCACCCTCTCGCCGATCACGGTACGACCGACAAGGAGCGCAATCTTGGCCGCCTCGGTGCAGCTCGTGCCGTAGCCCTCAAGACTGCTTTCGCCGAAATTTCTCGCCTCAATCACCAATGCGGCGCGCCTCTCGGAAATCGCACGCTCCGCTACCGCGCGGTGCGGCCATGCGGCAAGTGCTTTTTCATCCGCCTCGCATTTTGGGTTGCCGAGTGCCACGTGCATTCCTCCGCCATGTCCCGAGAGGCAGAGCGTTAAGGGGATCGGTGCCGACACGCCCTTCGGAACACGAAGATGGCACGGCACAAAATATCCCGGCTCGGTTTCCACGGTGAAGCGGTATTCCGTATATGTTTTTTCTTCCTTTTTATATTCGACCGATGCCTCGCACGCACCGCGGGAAAGCGGCAAGCCGAGAAGCTCGGAAAGCTTTTCTCTTGCACGCGCCTGCCAGGCAAAAAAGGGCTCTTTCCCATCATAGCGCAGGGAAGGCCGCGTGGCGCAAAAAACGGAATACTCGTATTCGTGGCTATTTTTCGTCATGAAGATTTCTCCTTTTTAGCGGTGGATATCCGAAATGCCTTTTGAAGGATCGGCTGAAATTGAAGGGAGAGGCATAGCCGAGGATCGCGGCCACCTCCGTAACGCTCTTTCCCTCGGCAAGAAGCCCTGCCGCGTAATCCATTCTTTTGGAGAGAAGATATGCGCCGGGGGAGCAGCCGTAATGCGCCCCAAAGCGCGCGCAGATATAATGATAGGAATAGCCGAAGCGCGAAAGCTCCTCGGGCGAGCAAATCGAAAGGAAATTGCAGTCCATATAATTGGCAACCTCCGTCAGCCATTCCGCAGGGCGCACGGGGGGCGCGGCGGTCTCGGCGCGCAGAAGAGAGATCAGAAGCTCGCTGATCAGCGCGTCCAGCTGCATTTCAAAGAATGGCGGCCGCTCCTCGGAAAATTCGGCGGCGATACGGGGCAGAAGGGCGGCGCGATCGGCATTTTTCTGCACGCGCCTTGAAAGAAAGCGTGTCCGCACGGCAGAAAAGAGCGGCGCGGTGCTTTCCTTGAAATTGATCGCCAGCGTGAGAAAGCGGCAGCTGCTTTTGGCATAAAGTCGATGCATTTCGCCGCGGAAGGAAAAATAGGCCGCTCCGTTTTCCACGCGCTCCTCTCTTTCATCGGCCGCAGAAACGAGGCTTCCCGTGATGGGGAGGGTGATCTCCAGATCGCAAAGCTGGCGGTGCGCGTGCGTTTCAAAGCCGCCGATAAAATAGGACTGCGCCACCTGCACCACCGTGTAGCCCGCGGTTTCGATCGGGGAAAGAAGATCCCCCGTTTGAAAGTCCAAGAAGGTATTTTGCAAAATGGTGTACCGCTTATTTTTATCAACCCTTTGCATACTGCGCCTCCTCTCTTTTTTCTCCATTATAGCACCGATCGGGGGGCGCGTCAACGCTTTTTTCGAATTTCCTCTCTTCCGATGCGAAAAAATGATATGCGTGAAAGGAATTTTTGATATTCCAAGCAAAGCGCGCGGTATGTTAAAATAAAAGAAAAAAAGCAAAGAAAAGAAACCCGAAAAGGAGATTTTACAAAAATGGATCAGCCTCTCATTCTCGTGCTTGATACGTATAGCGGCCTTTCGAAAAAGGGCGCAAACCTCATCGCGGGCGCACTTGCCGCCCAGATGGGATACACCGTTTTGCCCGTGCTCACCTATGAGCAGGTGACGGAGCAGATTCTCAGCGAAAGCACCGTGATCGCCGTCGGATGCGCAAAAACCCATCCGATCCTCGCAAAATATGAAAAAATGGGCTTCATTTCGGTTCCCGAGCAAGAGGAGGGCTATGCCTTCCGCGTGGACAAGGATCCCGAAAACGAAGAAAAAAAGATCATTCTGATCGCAGGCGCGGACGAGCGCGGCGTTCTTTACGGATGCGCCGATTTCTGCCATAAGTACCTCGGCAGAATCTCTCTTGAGGGCTGGTATTACAGAGACGGGCACTTTGGCGATCTTCTGGAAAGCGGCCTTTATCCCTTTTCCTATGCCACCGCGCCCCGCATTCCCACGCGCGCGATCTGGACCTGGGGACACAGAATCTTCGACTATCGCGCATTTTTCGACAATATGGCGCGCCTGCGCTTAAACGAGGCCGTGCTCTGGAACGACTATTGCCCGATCAACGCGGCGGATGTCGTGAGCTATGCGCATTCGCTCGGCATCCGAATCGTTTGGGGCTATACCTGGGGCTGGGATCAAAGCTCCAAGCTTGAAAAAACCGTTGCCGAAAGCGACGATGCGATGCTCGCGCGCATCAAGGAGCAAGCGATCTCGGTTTACGAAAAGCAATATGCCGGCCTTGGCGACGGCATTTATTTTCAGTCCTTCACCGAAATCAATAAGGACAGCGTGAACGGAAAAACCGTTGCCGACCTCGTGGTTCGCCTCGTGAATGAAACGGCGGGCGAGCTTCTCTCCCGCTATCCCGATCTGCATATCCAATTCGGCCTGCACGCCACCTCCGTCAAGACGAAAACCGAGATCATTGCCAAGGTGGATCCCCGCGTTTATATCGTTTGGGAGGATCTCGGCGCCTTCCCTTATAGCTATCGGAGCGACGACCGCGGCGGCACGGTGTATTCCCATACCCCCATCCCCTCCCCTTCCTTTGAGCAAACCCTCGCGCTGACCGAAAGGCTCGCCACCCTGCGCGGCAAAGAGGAGCGCTTCGGCACCGTTCTTAAGGGGCTGGTTTGCCTCGATTGGGGAAAATTCAAGCATTTTTCGAAGCCCTTCGTATTAGGCGAATATCCGAAGGAATTTGTCAGAGAGCGCGCGCAGATCAAGGCGCCGCTCTGGAAGAGCGTGAGCGCGGGCTGGATCCGCAATGCGGAGCTTGCAAGAAAAACCGTTGCCCTCATTGCAAGAGAAAACCCTGCCGCCATCGTGGAAATGCTCGTGGAGGACGGATGCTTTGAGGAAAAAATCCCCTTCCCCGTGGCACTGCTTGCCGAAATGCTCTGGGATGCCGAGGGCGATGCGGGGGCGATGGCCGAGCGCGTGGCAAGATATCCCTTCATCTCGCTTTGATGCAAAGAAAAAACGGCTTTCTCAATCCAATAGTAACTTTGATATTCTAAAAAAACCGCTCTGCGCCGATTCGCAGAGCGGTTTTTCTAACAAATGCTTGCATTTTTGCGTTTTCTTATTTCTTTTCCTTGGGTGCAAGCTCATTATAGAGCGTAAATCCAAGGATCAGCGCACCGCCGATTGCCTGCAAGGGCGTCAACGGTTCGCGAAGGATCAAAACGGAAACCAGCACCGCCACCAAGGGGTCGATATAGCTGAGCAGCGCAACCTCTTGCCCGGGAAGCTCCTTCATCGAGGAGAAATAGAGGCAGTAGGTCAAGCCCGTGTGCACG
>JAZTWU010000031.1:0-21813 GCA_045636085.1 Eubacteriales bacterium | reverse complement strand
ATTAGTCCAGCACGATGGGCTTCTGAGCAGCCTGTGCGTGGTTTGCATCAGCGTAAACGTGCAGACGGGTAAAGGACTTTGCGCCGATGGTGTTGTGGGGAAGCATACCCTTAACGGCAAGCTCCATAGCAAGCTCGGGACGAGTTGCCATAAGGTGCTTGTAGTTCTCTTCCTTGAGACCGCCGATATAACCGGAGTGGTGACGGTAGTACTTATCCTCCAGCTTGTTGCCGGTCAGGATAGCCTTAGCGGCGTTGATGATGATCACGAACTCACCGCAGTCAACGTGGGGGGTGAACTCGGGTCTGTGCTTGCCTCTGAGAATCTCTGCAGCCTTTGCAGCGGTTCTACCGAGAGGCTTGTTCGCAGCGTCAATGACATACCATTTGCGCTCAATGGTATTTGCGTTTGCCATAAAAGTAGACATCTTTTTTCCTCCAAATTTTTGTTTAGGGCATAAAACCTTTTGATTTGCAACCTTGATATTATAGCATACCCCCGAGTGGTTTTCAAGGGGTTTTTGAAAACTTTTTTGCGCCAAAACGATCCTTGAATACGAAAGCTCTCGTTTTCTCCCGTTTTCTCTCGTTTTCTCTCGTTTTCTCACTTGCGAAAAACAAATATTTTTCAAAAAAAAATTCCGTTTTCTCCGTCAAAGTTTCTAAAATCAGAGAAAAAATATAGCCAATATCAACGAAAGACGAGCATGTCGAAGGCAAAAGTAGGGAGCGCGTTTTCCTGAAAAACGCGCTCCCTTTGCATCGAAAATCAGCCGAGCAAAACCTCTTTATTCGTTCCGTAGAAAACATCCTCGCGACCGCTGACGGATTTGAGAAATTTCTCAAAAATTTCCCAGCGCTCGGGATAAATATCAAATTCGTAGGCGTGTCCCCAAATGTAAAAAATCTGCGGCTCGTCGCTCTCAAGCGCGAGAAATTTTTCCGCAAGGGCGGGGAGCTTATCCCATTCGCCGTGGTGGTAAACGGTGGCCCTAAAGCGGTAGAGATTTTTCTGAAGCGCAAAATCTCCGTTTGTCTCCAGCGCACGCGCGTATTTCACACCCGTGTAGTCGCGGATGAGCGCCGCGGTGCGGTCGTCGTTGTTCTTGCCGCCGCAAGGATACGCCATGCCAACGACCTCGTAGCCAACGAGTGCCGAAAGATTTTTTCGATCCTCCTCCACTTGGCGGATGATCTCTGCATCCTCTGCAATATCGGGAAGGCAAGGGTGCGTGAGCGTATGAACGGCAACCTCGTGTCCTTCGTAGATTCTTTTGATATCCTCGGGGCGGTTTTTGGTATGCGAAACGGTTCGGCCCTCGCGCACGAGCGAGCCTTCTTTGCCGAGATGCTCGGAATTGAGGTTGAAGGTTGCCTTCAACCCGTATTTATTGAAAAGCGCGATCAGGCGGATATCCTGCGTCACGCCGTCGTTATAGCTGAAGGTGATCGCCTTTTTCTTTCCGTTCCACATAAGGCCTCCTTAAATCTGCTTTTGCACACTTTTATATTCATTATAGTACCTGTAATAGGGGCAATGGCGGGTGTTTCCGCCGAGAAAGCGAGACATCTCGTCCTCGTCCAGCCGCTGGATGCAGACGTATGCATCCTCGTTTTCATCGTAATCGTAAAACTCGCAGCTCTCGCAGGCGGAGGCGGTATTCTTTTGATATTTGGAAAAATCCATAAAATCTCCCCTCCCGAAAAATCAGCCGAGCACTTTTTCGTCCACGGTCAGCTTGCCGCCGGCCTTTTTGATGCCGTAAAGCGTTTTGATGGCCATTCGGAAAAGCATATAGCCGTCCACGGCGGCAAGATCGGGAAGAGAATCAATGAATTGCCTCGCTCCCTCGTGAAAGGCGCCCGTGGTGGCGAATAATCCGCGCGAGCCCATCTTGGCGCGTACGGCGCCGTAAAAGCCGCGCATATCCTTTTCCGAGAAGGTGATGCGCCGATTCTTAGTCTGAACCATCAGCGTTTCCTCAAAGCCGAGGCAGTCGCGCGTTTTCAGAATTCCGTCGATCCCGCCGTCCTCCGAGCCGCCAACCGTCGTGTTCTCCAAAACGGTCTTGCTGTGCAGGACGGAGTATTTTTCCAGCAGGTTCATAAAATAATGCTCGAAAAATTCGCCGCCCTTCGAGTGCACGCGCGAAAGATATTCCTCGCGCAGGCTCGCGATGGCAACGAGGTCGCTCGGTGCCGCCATGCATTTTTGGCACATTGAATAGCGATCCTTGGTGCGCAAAAGGATGCCGAGCCGCGAAAGCCTTTCAAGAACGGCGGTGATCGCCGCGGAAAGGTGCGCATCGTCCTGCCTTGTGGCGGTTCGATCCGTTCCGAAGTGCTCGGTCAGATGCGCAGTCAGCTCCTTTCTCGTCATTGGTGCATCCTTCAAGGCGGCAAGGATGGCGAGCTCGCATTTCTCCTCGTGAATGATCACGGGGCGGGTTTTTGCAAGCGAATAAACGCCCTCGGAATCGGCAACGAGAACCTCTTTTTTGCAAAGGTTTGCAAAAGCCTCTCCGATTTTGCTTTTTAAAATATTCTTTGCGCCGTTGGTGCTGCATTCGCGCATCTGCTCCTGCGTCAGAGCATAGCGGGAAAGCGCCTCTTCGATGGCGCGCTTTCTCGTCGTGCTTTCCTTCCCGAAGATATCAAGAAGGATTTTCTCCGCTTTGCGGTGTTCCTGCTTTTTCGTCATATATGCTCCGAAAAAATGTTTTGTATGTAAAATCAGAGGCTGATTTCGAAGGCGAAGGAAATGTCCTTTTCCTTCAGGCGGTATTTTTCGTCAAGCTGAGGGCCGCAGGAGTTCGATCCGATGCCCGAGCCTTTGTAATCGATGCGAACGATGGTCTTGCCCGCAGGGCGGATCTCGTCGGTATGCATTGCGCGCATCAGCATCAGCGCATCCAGGTGCGTAACGGCAAATTCAAATCCCTTTTCGCTTTCAAAGCAAAGGCCGCTTTTCTTCATATAAAGATATTTCGTATCAGTATGGTTTCCGTGTTCCTGCGGCATAATGTAGGGCACGTATTCTGCCTCTGCCGTGCTGTCGTAAAGACCGATCTTGGCGTGTTGCTTCATATCGCAGTAGTTTTCCTTGTCTCCGCGGCCGAAGTAGCGGAAGGCATCGTCTGAATTGTCGAGCGAGAATTCAAGGCCGAGTCTCGGAAGCCAGATGCAGTTCTCGCGCACCTTGCCCGCAAGCGAAACGGCGAGTCTGCCGTCTGCAAAGAAGGTGTAGCGCGTTTCATAGCGGAAGAAGGGAAGGCGGGAAATGGCGGAAATGCTCTCCTTCACGGTCACGCTTGCGCCCTCCGTGGTGCATTCATAGCACTTATGGAAGAGGCGGTCAAAGCCCTCGCCGTAGTAGGAATCCGCATCCTTGTACCAGCGCTGCTTGATTCTTCTTTCGTTGTCGGTCGGCGCGCGCATCACGGTCAGCTCCGTGGGTGCCAAAAGAAGCTCCTTGCCGTTTTTCTTGATGGAAACGAGCTTTCCGAGTCTCTTCGAGATCTCATAGGAGAAGCCGTCTCCCTCGGCAATGAAGCCGTCCTCAGTCTCGCGGATGGCGGCGGGCGCCGTCTCCTTCGTTTCGCCAACGATGACTGCATCGATCTTGCATTGCGTGGAGGCAATCTCCTCGCCCTCCTTATCAAGAAGGTAGCAGTTGACGAATGCGCCGAGACGGCAGGTGGAAACGGTCTTCGGATAGAGCGTCACGCTCTCCTTCGGTGCAACATCCAAAACCTTGGTAACGGATGCAACCGTAACGCCGTCCACTACGGTATCGTAGCGGAAGGAGAATTTGTCGAGATTGGTGAAGTCGTAAAGGTTCGTGACCTTCAGCGCACCGCCCGAAAGCTCACAGCGGATATTGGCGTAAACGGCCTTGGCGCAAAGCGAGCCGGCCTTGAGCGTGCGGTCGTGAAAAACGAGACCGTCCGCGCAGAAGTTTCCGTCGTTGGTCAGCTCCTTGAAGTCGCCGCCGTATTTGGCAACGCCGTCAACAAGCACGGTGTGATCCGCCCATTCCCAGATGCATCCGCCGATCAGCTTCGGATACTTGTAGATCACATCCCAATAATCCGCAAGGTCTCCGGGGCCGTTACCCATCGCGTGCGAGTATTCGCAAAGGAAGTAGGGAAGGGGCTTCTCCTCGTCCTGCGCGTATGCAAGGAGCTCTGCGGGCGTGGTATACATTCTCGAATAAACATCGGGGCGCGCATAAAACTCGGGATAGAAATAAGAGGAGCGGGAGGCGTCCTCGCAATGAACGAGGCGGCGCTTATCGGTCGCGCGCAGATACTTGATCATCGTGTGGTGATGCAGGCAATGTCCGCTCTCGTTACCCGTGGACCAGGAGAAGATGCATGTGTGGTTCTTGTCGCGGCCGTAGGCTCTCTGCATTCTTTCGAGGTAAGATTCCTCCCATTCGGGAAGATTGCCGATCCATTCATCGGGGCGTTCCACCATATCGTAGCCCATATTCGGCTGGCCGGGCACGTTGGGAGCAATGGGGCACCGGCAGTTGAAGCCGTGCGTCTCAAGGTCGGTCTCCAGCATCACATAGAAGCCAAGCTCGTCGCAGAGCTCGAGAAATCTCGGATGCGGTGGATAATGCGAGGTGCGGATGGTGTTGATATTCAGCTTCTTCATCAAAAGAAGATCGCGGCGCAGCTCCTCCTCGGTCATGCACCAGCCGTTTTCGGGATGCGTATCGTGGTGGTTCACGCCCTTGAGCTTCACGGCAACGCCGTTCACGCAGAAGGCACCCTCCTCGTTTACGGTGTAGGAAACGAAGCCGATTTTCTGCGTGATCTTCTCGCCTGCGACCTCGAAAACGAGCGTGTAAAGATAAGGGCTTTCCGCATTCCAGAGCACGGGAGATTCCAAGGTGAAGGAAGCCTCTCCCTTGCCCGTTTTCTTTCCAAGAAGCGTCTCGCCGTCAAAAAGCGAAACCTCTGCTTCGCCATCGAATTTTGCAAGGATCGTGCTTTCCTCGGTGCGGATATCGAGATCCGTGAGGTGTCCCTCGGGGCGGGAAAGAAGATAAACGTCGCGGAAAATACCGTTGAAGCGGAAGAAGTCCTGGTCTTCAAGATAGCTGCCCGAGCACCACTTGTGCACCTTGGCGAGGATCTCGTTTTCTCCCTTTTTCACAAAGGGGGTAATATCAAATTCCGCCTGCAGATGGTTGCCCTGGCTGTAACCGACGTAGGCGCCGTTGATGAAAAGCGAAACGTTGGAGCTGACGCCCTCGAAAACGATATAATGCTTTTTCGTATCGTCGGCAATGTCGAATTTGCGCATATAAACGCCCATCGGGTTTTCGTCAGGCACGAAGGGGGCATCCACAGGGTAGGGATAGAAAACGTTGGTATAGTTCGGATCCTCGTAGCCAAAGAGCTGCCAGCAGGAGGGAACGGGGATCTTATCCCAGGACTTGATATCCTTTTCCTCCTTGTAGTCGCAATCGTAATATTTGAAATTCCATTCGCCGTTTAAAAGCGTGTATTCCGCCGCGCCCCCGGGAATGTAGTACGAGCGCTGGGGAAGTCTGTTTTCTTGAATGTGGCTAAGATTTTCGTAAAATCTCATAGCAGTCTCCTTGGTTGAAAATTTTTAATCGGTATCCCGGCAGAAAGCATCGGGATACTGTCGTTTACCGTAGTATAACATAAAGAAACGGCGTTTGCAACCTAATACATAAAATTTTGCGCCGAAAAATAAAAAAAACTTGAAATTTAAAAGACTTTATGATATAATATAAAATGGTGAATTTTGGGCGCTTTTTGCGTATAATCCGCAATGAAGAGAGGAGAAAGGGAAAATGGTCGAGATCACAGAGGTATATCAAGGCTCACTTGCCGCCCGTCACGGCGTTTTGGCAGGGGATGCCCTTATTTCCATCAATAATTTCCCGATCCGTGACGTTTTGGATTATCGCTTTTACCTTGCGGAGCGATCGGTGACGCTGCAGCTTCAGCGCGGTGAGCAGACCTATGCGGTTTCTATCCGCAAGAAGGAATACGACGATATCGGCCTCGCCTTTAAAACGCCCCTGATGGATGAGAAGCAGAGATGCAAAAACGGATGCATTTTTTGCTTTATCGATCAGAACCCCGAGGGAATGCGGGACTCGATTTATTTTAAGGATGACGATTCTCGCCTTTCCTTCCTTCACGGAAATTATATCACGCTCACGAATATGTCGGAGGAGGATGTTGCCCGCATCGTGAAGATGCGCTTTTCTCCCATCAATATTTCGATACATACGACAGACCCCGAGCTTCGCGTTCGGATGATGAAAAATAAAAATGCAGGTAAGGTTCTCTCCTATATCCGCACCTTTGCGGATGCAGGACTCTCGCTTTGCGGCCAGATCGTTTTGTGCAAGGGGGTTAACGACGGAGAGCATCTGCTTCGCTCGATGCGCGATCTTTCGGAATATTTTCCCGCGCTCTCCAGCGTTTCCATCGTTCCTGCAGGGCTCACGAAATTCCGCGATAAGCTTTATCCACTGACGGATTTTTCAAAGGAGGAGGCTGCCGCCGTGATCGATACGGTTGAGGCGTATGCGGACGAGCATCTCAAAAAGAAGGGAAGCCGTCTTTTCTTCCTTGCGGACGAATTTTATCTGAAGGCAGGGCGCCCGCTTCCCGAGGAGGAGGCATACGAGGGGTATCCCCAGATTGAAAACGGCGTGGGTATGCTCCGTGCGCTGAAGGAGGAATTTGACTTCGCGCTGGAGGATCTTGAGGCCGTCGGAAGGCTGAAATCGGAGCGCAAGGTCAGCATCGTCACGGGCGTTGCCGCCTATGAGCAGATCTGTGCTATGTCTGCAAGACTTTCGGAAATAATTCCGAATTTGACAATCAATGTTTACAAAATAATCAATAATTTCTTTGGAGAGAGCATTACCGTGGCGGGACTTCTCACGGGAAAGGATATCTGCGAGCAGATTGAAGGGAAGGATCTCGGCGATGCTGTGGTCATCCCGAAGACAACGCTTCGGCAGGGCGAGGACGTATTCCTTTGCGGTATGAAGCTTTCGGAAATGGAGGGGCGCCTTGGCGTGCCCGTGATTGCTGTGGAGAGTGATGGCAGTGCGATGCTTTGTGCTCTGTGCGGCGAGGAAGAATAACCCCCAAAGAGAAGAGAGAAAGGTGGAAGAGAAGAAATGTCAAAGCCAATCGTTGCAATCGTGGGGCGTCCCAATGTGGGAAAGAGCACCCTTTTCAATAAGCTGATCGGCGAGCGCCGCTCCATCGTGGAGGATACGCCCGGCGTCACGCGTGACCGAATTTATGCGGAGGCCGAGTGGGGCGAGCATCGCTTCCTTCTGGTGGATACGGGCGGTATCGAGTCGAAAACGGACGATACCATTCTACGCCAGATGAGAACGCAGGCGCAGATCGCGATCGAAACCGCAGACGTTATCATCTTTATGTGCGATGTGCGCGCAGGCCTTGTCGCGGATGACCGCGATATCGCCGTAATGCTGAAAAAATCGGGCAAGCCCGTTATCGTCGTGGTAAACAAGGTGGATCGCGTGGGCGAGCTCCCTTATGAGTTTTATGAGTTTTACGAGCTTGGCTTCGAGCGTGAGCCTATCGCGCTTTCCTCCCTGCACGGAACGGGATCGGGAGATCTTCTGGATGCCGTGCTTGAGTGCTGTGATTTTAACGGCGCAGAGGGGGAGGACGAGGGCATTATCAATGTCGCCGTAATCGGAAAGCCGAATGCGGGCAAGTCCTCGATAATCAACCGTATGTGCGGCGAGGAGCGCGTGATCGTTTCGGATATTGCGGGAACGACGCGTGACGCCGTGGATACCCGCGTTGAAAATAAGCACGGCGTGTTCAACTTTATTGATACCGCAGGCATCCGCCGCCAATCCAAGGTGGAGGATCGCATCGAAAAATATAGCGTGCTCCGCGCAAAGCTTGCTGTTGAGCGCGCCGATGTCTGCCTGATTATGGTGGATGCGCAGGACGGCGTCACCGAGCAGGACGAGAAGATCGCGGGCCTTGCGCACGAGGCAGGAAAGGCCTCTATCGTCGTGATCAATAAGTGGGACAGCATCGAGAAGGATAATGCAACCACGAATAATTTCAACCGTGAGGTGCGCACGGCGCTCGGTTATATGACCTATGCGCCCATCGCCTATGTCTCCGCAAAAACGGGGCAAAGAGTGGAGAATCTCTATGAGATGATCAAGAGCGTGCACGCCGAGTCCTCCCGCCGTATCACGACGGGTATGCTCAACGATGTGCTGAACGATGCGATGAATCGCGTTCAGCCTCCGTCGGATAAGGGCAAGAGACTGAAGATTTATTATATGACGCAAACCGCAACCAATCCGCCGACCTTCGTGATCTTCTGCAATAGTGAGCAGCTCTTCCATTTCTCTTACCAGAGATATATTGAAAACTGCCTGCGCGATACATTCGGCTTTGCGGGAACGCCGATCCGCTTCACCATCAGACAAAAGGGTGAGGACGGAACGGGAAACTGAGAAAATGAGGTAAAGCTATGTTTATCGATCATATTAAGCTGTATGTAAAGGCGGGAGACGGCGGCGCGGGTGCTGTTGCCTTCCACCGTGAAAAGTATGTTTCCGCAGGCGGACCCGACGGTGGAGACGGCGGCCGTGGCGGCAATGTGATCTTCACGGTGGACGAGGGCTCGAATACGCTTCTTTCTTACCGCTATAAGAGAAAATTTGTCGCCGAAAACGGCGAAAACGGAATGGGCGGAAAAAAGCACGGCAAAAACGGCTCGGATATTTTTCTTCCCGTTCCTCCCGGAACGCTGATCAAGGATGCGAAAACGGGAAAGATCCTCTTCGATATGGCCTCTGCCGAATCGTATACGGTTTGTCGCGGCGGTCGCGGCGGCTGGGGCAACCGCCATTTTGCAACCCCCACGCGCCAGATCCCCCGCTTTGCCAAGAGCGGAACGAGGGGAGAGGAGCGCGAGATCCTTCTTGAGCTGAAAATGCTGGCCGAGGTTGGTCTGATCGGATTCCCGAACGTTGGAAAATCCTCCATTCTTTCCCGCATCAGCGCCGCCAAGCCGAAGATCGCGAATTATCACTTCACAACCCTTTCGCCGAACCTCGGTGTCGTTGGCGTAAAGGAGGGCAAGGGCTTCCTTGCCGCAGATATTCCCGGATTGATCGAGGGTGCATCCGAGGGGCAGGGACTTGGACACGCATTTTTGCGCCATATAGACAGATGCCGATTGCTTCTTCACGTCGTGGATATTTCCGCGGCGGACGGCCGCGATCCTCTGGAGGATATCGATACCATTGATGCAGAGCTTGAAAAATACTCCCCCGAGCTTTCTCTTCGCCCCCAGATCGTCGTCGCAAATAAGATCGATTCGATCCTTGAGGATGAGCCGATCATCGGAGAGCTGAAGGAATATTGTGAGAAGCTCGGCCGTCCTCTCGTTTTCGTTTCCGCTGTCAGCGGAGATGGACTGGAGGAGCTCGTTTCGCTTGCTGCAAAAACGCTTGCCACCCTCCCGCCTCTGACGGTTTATGAATCCGAGGTGACGGAGGAGGAGGCTATCGCCTCCACCTTCGGGCAGAAGGAAACCACCGTCACGAAAAAGGACGGCGTTTATTTCGTGGAGGGCGATTGGCTCTATAATCTTATGGGTCAGGTCAATTTTGAGGACTATGAGTCGCTCAATTTCTTCCAGCGTATTCTTATCAAAAACGGCGTTATCGATCAACTTCGCGAAGCAGGTGTTCAAGAGGGCGATACGGTAAGCATTTATGATTTTGAATTCGATTTTGTATACTGATGTTTGCATTTTGGAGGTAATATGAAAGATTTGATTCGGAAAAACCGTTCTTATCGCCGTTTTGATGCAACGAAAAAGCAAACGAGAGAGCAACTGCTTTCTCTCGTGGAGGGCGCGCGCTTTTCTCCCTCCGCGGGCAATATGCAGAGGCTTCGCTTTCGTCTCGTTTACGAAAAGGATGAGGTGGAATATCTCTTTGGCCAGCTTGCTTGGGCGGGATATCTGAAGGATTGGCCCGGCCCTGCCGAGGGGGAGCGCCCCACCTCCTATATTTTGATTCTCACGGGTGAGGATCAGGGGGCTTTTCTGCCCGTGGATATGGGAATTGCGGCGCAGTCGATTATGCTCACGGCGGTTTCCGAGGGGCTTGGCGGCTGTATGATCGGAAGCTTCCATAGAGAAAGAACCGATGCGCGCTTTGCGCCCGAGGGATATCGCGTCGGCCTCGTTTTGGCGCTCGGCGTTCCCGTGGAGCACGTGGAGCTGGAGGATGCCGAAAACGGTGATATTCATTATTATAGGCTTGAGGACGGAACGCACCGCGTTCCCAAGCTTCCGCTTGAAACCTTGGTTCTTTAATATATTTGTTGTCTTTTAACAAAACGGAATTGCTTTGTTTGTGCATTTAAACGAAAATCCGCCCGTTGTTCAAAACATAGCGAAAAATCGTTGAAAAATATTTTTCTTTGTGTTAGAATATAAAAGTAATAAAATTGGAAGGCTTTGGCCTTTCGGAGGTTTAGAAATGAAAAGAATTATCAGTTTGCTTCTGGCGCTGACCTTGATGGTTGGCTGTGCCGCCGTTCTGACTTCCTGCGGGGAGAGTGACAATGGCGCGGAGATCCAGGTTTATCTCGGCAACGAGGTTTATGACCTTGATCCCAGCGATTATTTCGTCAGCGATAACGCCGCGCAGTTTATGAGCCTGCTTTATGAGCCTCTGTTCAGCATCAATGCGGATGGAAAGCTCGAAATGGCGGCCGCCAAGTCTTATGAGATTGACGAAGAAAATCGCGAGCTTCGCATCGTTTTGCGCGAGAGCTATTGGTCGGATGGAAACCGCGTGGTTCCCAATGATTTCGTGTATGCTTGGGAGCGCATTCTGAATCCCAAGAATTCCAATCCCGCGGCCGCCCTTCTTTATGATATTGAAGGCGCACTTGAGGTAAGCACCGGTGCCATTTCCTCGATCTATGATTTTGCGGCGAATAACTACGGTGACGGTGAGACGATCCTTATCAAGTACCGTGCAAATGCAAACGTGGATCAGCTTCTGAAGAACCTCGCATCCATTGCAACGGCGCCCGTTCGCCAGAGCGTGGTTGAGAGTGCGGAGGCTGTATGGTCCAAGAGCATCGCATCCATTGCAACCAACGGTGCGTTCACCCTCGCGACCTACGATCTTGAGAGTGGTGAGATCTGCCTTGAAAGAAACATCGGCTATCATCAGCCCAGAGACAGCAAGAAGGTTGACAAGCAGGTTCTTCCTTATAAACTCGTTAACTTCTGGACGGCGAGTGACCGTATGGTAACTCTGACCTATGACGATATCACGGCGGCACAGCCCGTATTCTTCCTCGGTGAAGCAACGGAAGCCGCAAGATCCGATGCAAAGCTTCTGGCGGATGCAAAGGCGTACGATACGCTTTCCACCTTCACGCTGGCATTCACCTCTGACAAGGCAATCTTCAAGGATGCGGGCGTTCGCAAGGCACTTTCCGCTTCCTTGAACCGTGATGCAATCGCGGCCGCTCTCGGCTTCGGAAAGGCCGCAAGCGGATTCCTTCCCGCTACCGTTCTCGGTGCGGACGGAAAGTCCTTCGTTCCCGCAAAGACGATTGCAACCGCAAAGGATTCCTCCGTTTCTCTTCCGGCCTCCGCGCAGGGCGCTTCCATCAAGATCGCCTTGAACGATGATGCAGAAAACCGTATCATCGGTGCGGCTATCGAGGCTGCTTGGGGTGAAAACGGTCTTGGTCTCAATGTGGATGTCAAGTATGTCAATACGAAGAGCATCGAGGTTGAGGATGCAACGCTCGGTAAGGTAACCTATTACGATTCCGCAATCCAGTTCGCAATCAAGACGGTTGCCGAGGGCGGCTCCTGCGGATACGATATCGTAGGCTTTGATTGGCAGATGTATTCCTCCGATCCCTTCGTGGCTCTTGCATCTCTTTCCGGTACGATGAACGGCAATGGCGTTGTATTTGCCGATGGTGTAACGGCAACCGAGAATTCTCTTCGTTCCTCCCTCGCCGTTTGGAGCGATGCGAAGGCAACCGAGTTTGATCAGCTTCTTGCCGATGCCTATGCTGCAACGAGTGCTTCCGCAAGATATGCGAAGCTTTCCACCGCCGCAGGCCTGATCGCTGAGGATCTTCCCGTGATCCCCGTCGTATTCAATCAGAATTTTTCCGTGATCGCTAAGGGGCTTTCCCGTGTTGAGGCAGATTACTTCGGTAACTTCTCCTTCACCCGTGCAAAGCTGAAGAATTATCAGCAGTTCTTCGTTTATACGGAGGACGAGGGTTAATTCTTTCCCTCGCATATTCAAAGCAAAGAGAGAAGTCGAAAAGGCTTCTCTCTGCTTTTTCCCTCGGAAGGCAGGGGGGAAGAGAAGGATCCTTTTTTTCGGAGGCTGTATGAGAAAAAATAAACCCCAGATTCTTCGCACGATGACCGATATCAAGGTCTTCTTGCTTTATATTCTTGAGCGCGTCAATTATCCGATGGATGAGAGAGCAATGAGCTATATCATTCTGGAAAATGCGCCCACCTTTTCCATCGAATATAAGGAAGCTCTTCTTGAACTTGTGGAAAGCGAACATATATACGCCGAGGAGGTGGACGATGAAGTCTATTATATCATCAACGATCTCGGCCGTATGGTCGCAAGAGAGCTTTATGATACGCTCGATGTAGGTCTGAGAGAGAGAAGTGAGGCCTGTGCGGCCAAGTATATTTCACTCTCCGAGGTCGGCGCCAAGGTGAAAACCGCCGTTGTTGCCGCGGAAAACGGAAGGTTTTACGTTGAGATCGAGGTTACGGATCCCGAGGGCGTTTTGTTCTCCGCCCGCGTTTCAAGAAGTAGTCGCGAAGAGGCGGAGCGCGTGAAGGAAAATTATGAACAAAAGCCGAATGTGGTTTGGCGCAGCCTTCTTTTTGCGTCCACGGGAAAGCTGGATTACTTGGCATAATAAACAAGTTTTTGTTCATAATTTTGGGAAAATTCTAAAAAATGAGTGTTTTTTGAAAATTTTTGATTAAAAAGTATTGACAAATAATTAAAAAACGATATAATATTGGTATAACCTATGGAAGAATTGAAGGATATACGCGCGGTGCTTCTGCGCTTGCGCGAGGGAGATGCATCGGATTTTCCGCGTCTTGTTGAGCAATATTCGCCTATGATGCGCCGTTGCGCGCAGAATTTTTTCTCTGCGCCGTCCGATCGCGAGGAGGCCTTTTCCGAAGCGTGCGTAACGCTTTATGCGGCCGCCCTTTCCTATGATCTTTCGCAAGCGGAGGTCACCTTCGGTCTCTATGCCCGCATTTGCGTGCTTCGCCGAATGGCCGCCCTGTTTGCAAAGCATCGCCGTGTGCTCAGTGAGATTGCCCCCGAGGTGGATATCGAGCGTGTTTCGGTTCCTGCGGGCGTTGAGAGCTCGCTCGTTCGGGATGAGACGGTGGCGGAGCTTCTTAAAAAGGTTCGGGCGCTTGCCTCGGATTATGAATATGAGGTTTTTGTGTCCGTTTGTATGAATGGTCGCAGTGCGGCGGAGGCGGCGAAGCTGCTTGGCAAGAGTGCCAAGTCGGTGGAGAATGCCAAGGACCGTCTACTTCGTCGCATTCGCAAGAATCGGCAGAGCTTTCTGTTGGATTGATTTGTTTATATGCCCAGGTTAGCTTAAGGGAGAGCGTTGTTTACAAAGGCGTCGGTTGGAATCCGTCACGGGCAAATATTTATACCACTTTAAGTGAGGAAGAGAGAAACCATGTACCAGGACAAGACATTGAAGTGCAAAGATTGTGGCAATGATTTCGTGTTCACCGCAGGTGAGCAGGAATTCTATGCTTCGAAGGGATTCGAGAATGAGCCCCAGAGATGCAAGGACTGCCGCGCAGCAAGAAAGAACGCAGCGAAGGGTGCAAGAGAAATGTTCCCCGCCGTTTGCGCAACCTGCGGCAAGGAATGCCAGGTGCCCTTCAAGCCCACCGAAGGTAAGGCTGTTTACTGCAGCGAGTGCTTCGCCGCAAATAAGAACGCATAATTGCCTTAAGCGAGAAGAGAAAAAACGGGATGCCAAGCATCCCGTTTTTTCTTTTTTTGTGCAAAAGATGCATATTAAATAAAATATTATGCATTAATTTTAAAATAATACTGTACAAAATGAAAGAAGTGTGTTATAATGGAAGGTGGAAAAATATACCCACGCCAAGCGTAAGATCGCATAAAGTTGAGAGCGAGGAAAGATCGATGCAAAAAGGATTTGACCGTAAAAAAACGAAGGATGCCCATCGCGCACCGCGCGAGCACCGCGAAGACCGTCGCGAGGAGCAGAAGCCGAGCGAGGGCCTTGTAATCGGAAGAAATGCCGTGCGTGAGCTTCTTTCGGGCGGCCGAGATATAGAGAAAATTTTCGTGCAGAGCGGAGACCGTGAGGGATCGATCCATCTTCTGATCGGCGAGGCCGCCGCGCGCCGCATTCCCATCATCGAGGTGGAGAAGAGCCGCTTGGATATGATGAGCTGTCGCGGTGCGCATCAGGGAATTATCGCCGTTTCTGCGGAGAAAAATTATTCCACGGTGGAAGAGATCCTTGCATATGCCGAGTCGCTCGGCGAGCGTCCCTTTATTGTTTTGTGCGATGGGGTGGAGGATCCGCATAACCTTGGCGCAATCATCCGCAGTGCGGAATGCTGTGGGGCGCACGGTGTGATCATTCCCAAGCGCCGCGCCGTCGGGCTCACCTCCGTGGTGGCAAAATCCTCTGCGGGTGCGCTGGAGCATATGCATATCGCAAAGGTAACAAATCTCGCTCAAACGATGGACGAGCTGAAGGAAAAGGGGCTTTGGTTTTATGCCGCCGATATGGGCGGAGAGGCCTATGAAAAAACGGATCTCGGCGGTGCCGTCGGTCTCGTCCTCGGTAGTGAAGGGGAAGGAATTTCCCGCCTCGTGAAGGAAAAATGCGATTTCACCGTTTCGATCCCGCTGTACGGTAAGGTGAATTCGATGAATGTTTCTGCCGCCGCGGCAGTATTGCTTGCCGAAATCGCAAGACAGCGAAAAAGATAAGGAGGGATATGCAAGGTGCTTGAATTTGAAAATGGAAACGCTCCAAAGGATAGTAGCCGCATTGAGGATATCCTGAAAAAGAGCGAAGCCGATATAAAAGAGGGAAGGATCACGCATAGAAGCGGCGAGAGCGGAAAAGAGGAATTCGTCTTTTCGGGAAACGGAACGGGTCTCGTTTTTGATACCGCAGAGACCGCCGAGCCCTCCGAAGCCGCCGTTTTCGAGAAGGAAGATAGCGTGATGGCGGCGTCACAAAGCTCCGTGCTGGATTTTGAAAAAAATGCACCCCGTGTAGAGGAGGTAACGCTGGTTGCAAGCGAGGAGAGCGAGACCGTAGCCGTCGAGCCCCCCGTTGCAAAGGAGGAATTTTCTCTCCCCTCTGCCTTTACCGTGGATGAAAAATACAATACGCCCTCAAATGAGGAGCGCCGTTCGGTTTTTGCCACCTATGTGCCGAAATTCACCGAGGTGAGCGAAAACTTCCGAATGGCAGATCAGCCGCGCCCCGAAAAGGCGCTTCCCAAGGCCGTGGAGTCCGCAAAAGCAGAGGATCCAACGGCGGAGGAGCAGGAGGAAACGCAGGGGGCCGTTATCGTCGGAAACGGTGATGCGCCCGCTTCTTCCGAGGCGATTTTGAATATTGCAAAGCCTGCGCCCCGTCCTGCGGTCGCTCCGTCGGAGCCAACGCTGGAGGAGGAAACGAAAAAGATCGGAGATCTTCTCGTAAATCCCTTGGCTTCTCCTGTGTCCGAGGCAGAAATTTCGGTAGATAAAGCGGTGCAGAAGCCCGCAGAAATCGAAACGGCCGCCCCAAAGGAGGTGCTTTTTGGGGAAAGATCGGAATTCGTGATCCCCGATCCCGAGGAAGAGACCGTGCGCGTCTTTGATTACCCCGAGGACATCGGCGCATCGGCGCTCCCCGCACAGCCGTCGAGCGAAAGCGCTCCCGTGCGCAAAAGTCTTTTTGCTCCCAAGGAATACGAGAGCGAAACTCAGAAAATGGCCTTCAAGGATATGTTCCTTGATCGCTTGAATTCCGTGGCCGTGCGCCTTGGCGCCGCCGTGCTTTTAACGCTCGTGCTTCTTTTTCTTGAAAATATGCATCTTTTCGGCTATGATGCGGCTGCGTTTCTTGGCTTTGAGGGATATCCCTTCCTGCTTGCGCTTCTGGATCTGCAGGTCGTGCTTTGTCTTTTTCTGCTTGCAATGCCCGAAATTATGCGCGGTGTGCGCGCGCTGACGAAGGGGCTCTTCCACAGCGAGCTCTTTTTGCCCATCGCATTCCTTTTGCAGGCAATCCAAACGGTTGCCGTTATGGTATCCGATCCCTCCGTAGAGTGGCTGTACGGATTTGTTTTCGGCCTTGCTTCGATCGCCACGATTGCCGGCTCGTATCTGCGCCATTATGCATCCTTCCTCACCTTCCGCCGTGTCGGAGGCAGGGATGAGAAGATCGCCGCAGAGAAGAAGATGACGCGCCTTCTCGATAAGGAAAAATTCGCGCTTGACGGCGCGGTGGATGAATATAAGTCCAAAACCGTCCGCTTCACGCGCGCAAGCTTCATCTCCGATTTCTTCGCAAGAGAGAGAAAATCGGCGGAAAACACGCGTTATAATCTCAAATATCTTCTGATCAGCCTTGGCCTTTCTTTCGTTTTGGCCGTTGTGGTATTTTTCGTCGGTCAGAACGGAATGCGGGATGCCGCATCCGCTCTTGTTCTGAGCTTCTATTTGTCTGCACCCGCGGTGCTTTTGGTTTCGCATAGGCTTTCGTATTATTTTTCCGCCCGTTATGCCTGTGCAGAGGGGGGCGGTGTCATCGGCGAAACCTCGCATCTTGAGTATGCAGGTGTCGATGTGGTCTCCTTTAGCGATACCGAGGTCTTCGAAAAGGGCAATGTTGTCCTGAAGCATCTTTTGCTCTATGATGCCTCGAAGGAATTCACCTCCGTCGTTGAGCAGATGTCCGCGCTTTTCTCCGTGATCGGCGGCTCGTTGGATACTCTTTTCTCTGCAATGCTCGTTAAAAAGGTCACGCCCGCAGATGAGGCGACTTTTGAAAACGGCGGCATATACGGTCGCATCGGCGCTGTAACCTTCCATGTCGGAAATGCGGAATATCTGCTCTCCAAGGGAATTGCACTCCGCACGGATAAGGAAACGCAGGAACTGATTTCTTCCGCAGAACCAAATACGAAAATTATGTATGCGGCGGAAAACGGCAGGATATATGCAACGCTTTGTTTACAATATAGCCTTTCTTCCGACTTTGAATCCCTGCTTTCCAAGTTCTCTGAGGAAAATATCGTCTCTCTGATTTACACAAAGGATTTCAATATAACGAACGATCTTGTGCGCCATCTTGCAGGTGATAAGGATGTCATCCGTGTTCTTGCGGATGAGTCCGAGGCGAGTGATGCCGTGCAGGAGAAGCTGAGCGTTGGTCTTGTCGCCAAGGATAAAAAGAGCGCTATCTCGCTTCTGCTTCTTTGCCATCGGTATGCAAGGCTGCAGAAAAAGCTCGTTTCCGCCTTTTGGTTCGTGCTGGGCGGCGGCCTCTTCCTCGGCGCAATGCTCGCCGTGTTCGGCCTGCTTTCTGCCGTTCCCTCCGTGGCGTACGGTGCGCTCCAGATCGCCTTGGTTATTGCTATGGCCATCTATGACAACCGTATGCTTGGCGAGCGCAAGAAGAAAAACGAAGGAGACAATAAAGTAAAATGACAAGCATTAAGGAGCTTTCCTCCGTCCTGAAGTCCGTGCAGAAGCCCGGTCGCTATATCGGCGGAGAAATGCATAGCGTCGTGAAGGATAAGTCGCAGATCCGCCATCGCTTCGGACTTTGCTTTCCCGATGTCTACGAGATCGGTATGTCCAATCTCGGCTCTCGCATTTTGTACCATACCTTGAATTCCGATCCCCGTATCTGGTGTGAGCGCGTGTATGCGCCTGCAGAGGATATGAAGGCGCGTATGGAGGAGTTTGGCCTGCCGCTGACGGCGATCGAAAGCGGTGAAGATGTCCGCGTTTTTGATATTCTCGGCTTCTCACTGCATTATGAGATGTGCTATACCACGGTTCTCGCTATGCTTAAGCTTGCGGGCATCCCCCTTCTTGCAAAGGATAGAGGGGAAGAGGTTCCGATCATTCTCGGCGGCGGCCCCTGCGCATATAATTCCGAGCCGCTGGCGGATTTCTTTGATATTATGAATATCGGTGAGGGTGAGGAGCTTTTGCTCGATATCTCGAATCTTTATATGGAAATGAAGGAAAACGGCACCTATACCCGCCGCGCCTTCCTGCTTCGCGCCGCAAGAGAAATTCAGGGCGTTTATGTTCCTTCGCTGTATGACGTAAGCTATAACGAGGATGGAACCATCCGCGCCATCACCCCCAAGGAGGAGGGCGTTCCCGAAAAGGTGAAGAAGCGCATCGTTGCGGATCTGGATAAGGTTATGTATCCCGATAAGCTCGTTATGCCGTATATCGAAACCGTGCACGATCGTATTGTTCTCGAGATCTATCGCGGATGCATTCGCGGCTGTCGCTTCTGCCCCGCAGGAATGGTTTACCGTCCCATTCGCGAAAAATCGCCCGAAACGCTTTGTAAAGCCGCTAAGTGCCTCTACGACAATACGGGATATGAGGAAATATCCCTTATTTCGCTTTCCACGAGCGATTATTCCCGTCTCCGTGATTTAACGGATGGGCTTCTCTCCTGGACGGATGATGCGCACGTCAGCCTGTCTCTGCCGTCGCTTCGTCTGGATAGCTTTTCCGAGGAGCTGATGGAGAAGATATCCTCCGTGCGCGCCGGCGGTCTCACCTTTGCACCCGAGGCAGGAACGCAGAGACTGCGTGATGTTATCAATAAAAATGTCACCGAGGAGGATCTTACGCGCACGATGCGCATCGCCTTCCGTGGCGGAAAGAGTAGCGTAAAGCTCTATTTTATGAACGGTCTGCCCACCGAGACGGACGAGGATATTGAAGGGATTGCCAAAACGGCTAAGCGCGTGATCGACGTGTATTACGAGCTTCCCCGTGAGGAGCGCCCCGCGGGCCTTGGCGTGACGATCTCGGTTGCTTGCTTTATCCCGAAGCCCTTCACGGCGTTTCAATGGGAAAAGCAGGACAGTATGGATATGCTGATGAAAAAGCAGTCCTATCTGAAGAGCTGTATTACCGATCGCAGAATCAAATATAATTATCACGAGGCGAAGGTTTCCGTGATCGAGGCAATTCTTGCAAGAGGCGATCGCCGCGTTGGCGCGGCGCTTTTGCACGCCGTGGAAAACGGTGCGTACCTCGATGCGTGGGACGAGGGCTTCGATTTTGAGCGCTGGATGCGCGCCTTTGCGGAAACGGGCGTTGATCCCGATTTCTATACGACGCGCGGCTTCGGTCTGGATGAGGTTCTTCCTTGGGATGTGATCGATTGCGGCGTAACCAAGCAATTCTTGCTCCGCGAGCGCGCTAAAGCCTATAAAGGGGAAACGACGCCGCCCTGCTCCGAGCATTGCAGCGGATGCGGCGCTTCTGCTTTGGGAGGTAAAACGAGATGGTGCAAGTAACGAATCGTCCGTATCTGACGTTGCGCTTCAAATTTTATAAAAAGGGCGCATTGCAGTACATCTCGCATCTGGATCTTGTGCGCACAATGCATAAGGTGATCGTGCGCGCAGGCTTTCCCCTCTGGTATACCGAGGGCTTTAATCCCAAGCCGAAGCTGATCTTCGGCGCGCCGCTTTCCATCGGATGCGAAAGTGAATGCGAGTTTCTGGATGTCCGTCTGACAGAAAAGGTTGATGAGAAGGAGGCAATGGCCGCGCTCAATCGCAATATGACCTCGCAGATGCAGGTCACGGAGGCCTATTACACCGAGCCGAATTTTCAGGATATGGCTTATCTCGGCTATGATTTTTGTTTTTCTCTTGTGGATGGTCTTGCATCGCTCGATCGCATCCGCGCTTGCCTTTCCGCCGATTCCATTATGATCGAAAAGCAGGGAAAGAGCGGAAAGCAAAAGGTGATGAAGCAGGTGGATATTAAGCCGCAGATCCGTAGTGCCGAGGTCTATGCCGATGGAGATGAGGTCTGCATCCGCGCCGTTTTGAGCGCCGATCCTGCCGCCTTCTTAAATCCCGAGCATCTCGTGTCCGCGCTGAAGCGTGAATGCGGTATCCTCAGGGAAGAGAATCTCGCAAAGGAAAGCTATTCTATCCTGCGCACGAGCGCGTATCGCGAGGATATGTCGGCATTTTTCTAAAAAATCGAGCTGATATTGCAGCCCGAAAGCCGCCTGAGGTGCGAGAGTGCATCGATCAGGCGGTTTTTTGTTACCTCCGCCCCCTCGCGGTCGGAAACGCGAAGATACCCGATCATTTCGCTGAAAAGCGCCTCTATATCGGTCAGGTCTCCGTGGTTCACGGTCAAGGAGAGATATTCCTCCTCCTTTTTGAAGGCCGAAAAGGCGGCAGAGGCGTTTTTCTCGGCCTCCTCCGCGAGTGCTTCCGTGTTTAGCAGGGAAACTCTGCTTGTGATGTGATCGATCCGATGCAGTAAAACGCCCGTGTTGGCCGCCGTCGCAGAAACCGTGAGGATCAGAAGAAGCACGGCAAGTATCTTTACCTTCATTTCGTCAGCTCCTTTTTGAGAACGCGAATCCTTCCCGCATCGGTAAGCGTCATAAGAAAAATATCTTCCTTCTCAAGATTTCGCTTTTTCAGCTCCCCCTCCAACCATTCGCTGTCTTTGCCGAGCGCCGCAAGCGCGTGCTTGCAGATCTCGCCGTCCATAAGAATGGGGTGCGCAATCTTGGTCTCGCTCGTTTGAAGCGCGGAAATCGTTCCGTTTTGCTCCAGCAGCGCATATTCCACCTCCGCAATGTCTCCGATGCCTTGCGTGCGCAGAGCCGAGAGAAGCTCGTCAAGAGCGATCCTGTTTTCCGAAAGCGCTTCCTGCAAAAGTCTACCTTTATATATAAGAAAGGAAGGGCCGCCGTCGATGGCGCGGCTAAGCCGTGGAGATCTGTTCTTCACGGTCGAAAGAATCACCTCCACCGCCAGTATAAAAAGAATGGGCAGAAGCGCATTTAAAAGCGGAATGTCGGGGTCGTCGATTGGAATGGCCGCCAGCTCCGAGATCAAAAGGGTGGAAACGAGATCGGATGCATCCAGCTGTCCAATCTCTCTTCGCCCCATCAGCCGAAGCGCCACGAGCACGAGAAAATAAATGATCGCCGTTCGTATTAAAATTGATGCCATAAAAAGCCCCCTTTCTTTTAGTTATTCTATGAGTTTTGCACAATAATTCGTAAAATCGAAAAAAATCTAAAAAACTTTTTAAAAAGGTATTGACAAACGGGAATGGATTTGATATAATAGTCAAGCCCGCCTAAAGAGGGTAGGCGCTTGCTCTTTGAAAATTGAACAACAAAGGAAATTTTTTAGCACATGTAAGTGCGAAAGAATCTCGTTAATGTTTTCTTGGGAAACCGAGAAAGCACTCTTTGAAAAAAACTCAACAAAGTAATAAAAGATAGTCAGAAAAGACTCTAAAAAGGTTATAGCTCGCCGCGAGGCGAGATATGATACAATTTTTTAGAGAGTTTGATCCTGGCTCAGGATTAACGCTGGCGGCGTGCATAACACATTCAAGTCGAACGGAAGTAGCAATACTTTAGTGGCGGACGGG
>JAZTWU010000030.1:0-6103 GCA_045636085.1 Eubacteriales bacterium | reverse complement strand
AAACGAATTCAAACGGAGAAAACCGTAGGTTTTCAACCTCGATACCATTTAAATACCTATATAACAAAAGTGGAGGCACTACTTCAGTGTCTCCACTCGTTTTTTATTCGGTTATCCCTAAATGCGACAGCCCCTTCTTTTCTTTGATTCGATTTATCGGAAGATCTATGGGGAAATCAGCGCTGGATACGGCCGGTGCCGTTACCGCCCGCAAGAGCCTTCACCTCGTCAACGCTCACCATATTGAAGTCGCCCTCGATGGAGTGCTTCAGGCAGGAAGCGGCAACTGCGAATTCAACGGCATCCTGCGTGGAATATCCGTTCAGGCAAGCGTAGATAAGACCGCCGCCGAAGCTATCGCCACCGCCAACGCGGTCAACGATATGCATATGATAGGACTTGGAGAAGCAGTATTCCTTACCGTCGTAAAGAAGAGCGGCCCAGTCGTTATCATTTGCGCTGATGGAGGAGCGAAGCGTGATCGCAACCTTCTCGAAGCCGAACTTCTCAGCAAGCTGGCGGGCAACGGACTTATAACCGTCGTGGTTGAGCTTAGCGCCTGCAATGTCGGTATTCTCGGCATCGATGCCGAATACGTCGTGCGCATCCTCCTCGTTGGAGATGCAAACGTCAACGTACTTGCAAAGCTCGGACATCGTCTTGTTTGCTTCCTCTCTGGACCAGAGCTTCTTTCTGAAGTTGAGGTCGCAGGAGATCTTAACGCCGTGTGCCTTTGCGCTCTTGCAAGCATCCAGGCAGATAGCGGCAACATTCTTATTCAGAGCGGGAGTGATGCCCGTGAAGTGGAACCAATCCACACCCTCGAAGATTGCATCCCAATCGAAATCGGAGGGAACAGCCTCTGCGATCGAGGAGTGCGCACGGTCATAGATAACCTTAGAGGGACGCTGGGAAGCGCCCTTCTCGTTGAAGTAGATACCAACACGGTCGCCACCGCGAACGATCTTCGAGGTGTCAACGCCGAATTTGCGCAGCGAGTTTACAGCGCTCTGGCCGATCTCGTGCTTGGGGAGCTTGGTAACGAATGCGGAATCAAGGCCGTAGTTTGCCAGAGAAACCGAAACGTTTGCCTCACCGCCGCCGTAAACAACGCCGAACTTCTCAGCCTGCGTGAAGCGGAGATATCCTTCGGGTGCAAGACGGAGCATAATCTCACCAAAAGTTACAACTTTCATTTTTGAAATTCCTTTCAATATATAAATTTTTTAAGTTTTCATATTCATTTTGCCATACGCATATATTGTAGCATAACTGCGCCGCAAAATCAAGGGATTTTGCGAAAATAAAGGGCCAAATCCCTCTTATGCTTCTTCCTTTGCGAGCTCTCGGCGGCAAGCGCGGCAGATCTTCTTATCCTTGAAAAGCTCAACCTCCTCCGTGCCTGCACAGAAGATGCAGGTGGGCTCGTATTTAGCCAAAAGGATGCGGCCTCCCTCCACGAAGATCTCCACGGGATCGTTGTTTTGTATATCCATCTGGCGGCGGATCTCCTTGGGGATCACGATGCGGCCAAGCTCGTCGATATGGCGAATCATTCCCGTTGCTTTCATAGCGGTTTCCTCCTCTTTTTTTGTATATCTATTGTATCAAAGGTTTCGACAAATGTCAATAGGAAACTTGAAAATTTTACCATTTATATGGAAAAACTTTCCAGAAAATTCGACAAAAATAAAGAGATGGAAAAGGATTATGAGGGATTTTCTCGGATTCCTTTGGCATAGAAGGGATGCAAGGCGAAAGGCTTTGAGGCGAAAAGGATGCGCGATAAAAGGCTTTGAGGAAAAAAAGATGCAGGTACGATCGGAAGGGAAGCGGGCCTTCTTTATAATTTATAAAGAAGGATAAAAAAGGGCAGAGAAGGGCGGAGGAGAAAAGAGATGATAAAATCAAAGAGCTCGCGCGTGGCAGAGGTGATGCGCGGAGAATGGCTTCTTTCCATATTGCCGTCTGCGCTTGGGGCGGAGCTTTGCGCCTATGCAAGCGGGAAAAGCGGCTTCTGGGCGCAGGTCGAGGAGCTTCGCTTGCGCGCAGAGGGAAGGTGCAGCTTGGTTTTTCACGGGCGGCAGAGCCTTTTGCTTGCGCGGCCGAGCGCCGAGGAGATGCAGGCGCTTTTGCTTCGGCTTTGCGGCGGCTCGCTTTATGCTTATGAGGAATGCATTGCCGAGGGGTATCTCCCGATGCCGCACGGAATGCGCGTTGGCGTTTGCGGTCGCGCGCGTTATGAGGGGGAGATTTTGCGAGGGATCTGTGAGGTGCGCTCTCTCGTTTTTCGCTTTCCGCATTTTCCGCCCGAGAGGGCGGCGGATGCCGTGCTGGATGCCTTTCGGCGCGCAAAGCGCGGCCTTCTGATCTATGCGCCGCCCGGCACGGGAAAAACAACGGCGCTTCGCGCGCTTGCGCTTTCGCTTGGGCGCGCACCGTCGCCGCCGCGCGTGGTGATTGCGGACGAGCGGATGGAATTCGATCCCGAGGAATACGAGGGAACCACGGTGGATATTTTGCGCGGATACAGGCGTGCGCAGGCCTTGCAGATCGCGCATCGGAGCCTGAGCCCCGAGGTCGTGATGATCGATGAGATCGGCGGTGCCGCCGAGGCGGCGGAAATGGCCGCACTTTTGCGCGGCGGAGCGATTGCGGTTGCCACCGCGCACGCGCGTGACCGCGCGGATCTTTATGCGCGCGGCATACTTCGCCCCTTCATAGAGATGGGGATTTTTGATGCGTTTCTCTGTATCGGAAGAGAGAATGGAATATGGAATTATACGGTTGAATGCGCAGAGGATCGGGAGGCGATTTTTTTATAATGCTTCGCTATATAGGTATAATATGTATATTTTTATTTGCATTTTATGCGATTTTATCATATGAAAGATATCAGAGGACGCGGCTTTTGCTGGGGGATGCCTTTCTCTCTTTGCTCAAATTTCTTCTGGAGGAGATGCGCGGCCTCGGCCGCCCGATGGCGCAGTGCCTTGCTTGCTTTGAGAGCGATGCGCTGGAGGAATGCGGCTTTCTTCCCGCTCTTCGCGAAAGCGGAGCGCCCGAGGAGAGCTATCGGCGCTATTGCGAGGGGCTTTGCCTTCCGCGCGATCTTTCGCAGATCCTTCTGGAGGCCTTTTCACAGCTGGGGCGCACCTCGCGTCCGCAGGAGCAGAGGCATCTTGCCTCGGTGCTTGCCCGTGCGCAGGCCGTGGTTTCGCAGGAGCGGGAAATGCAGAAGGGGCGATTGCGCCTTTGCCGTGCGCTGACAACGGCGGGCGCGATGGGGCTGGTGATTCTGCTTTTATAAATGTATAAAGGAAAGGAACGGTATAGGGCGGGATGGATCTTGCGCTTGTGATGAAGGTTGCGGGGATCGGAATGATCGTGACGGTTTGCTGTCAGGTGCTTTCCAAGGCGGGGCGCGACGAGCAGGCCACGCTCGTTTCGCTGGCGGGCATCGTGCTGGTGCTGATGCTTTTGGTTGGCGAGCTGGGGGCGCTTTTTGATGCGGTGCGCCGCGTTTTCGGTATCTGATGGGCGTTTTGCAGATTGGGGCGATCGGCCTGCTTTTTGCGGTGGCGGCGGTGCTTCTCAAGGATCTCGGCTTTCGCGGTGCGGCGGTCTTTTCTGCCTTTGCGCTGGCGGCGCTTCTTTCGCTTTGCACGGAGGAATTTCTTTCGGTCTTCGGGGTTCTTTCCAAAATTGCCGATACCGCAGAGATCGCGGATGCCGCAAAAAGCGTTTTGAAAATCACGGGAATCGGTATTCTGATGGGAGCAACGGCGCAGATCTGCTCGGAGCTCGGGGAGGCGGGAATCGCGCGCGGCGTTTCGCTTGCGGGGCGGCTGGAGATCCTTGCGATCGCCCTGCCGTATCTTGAAAAAATCATCGCCTTGGGCGTGGAGCTTTTGCAATGAAAAAAGAGAAGAAAAGGAAAAAAAGAGGATGGCGCTCGGGGTGCTTTTTGGCCTTTATTGCGTGCTTTTTCGCGTGCTTTCCGCTTTGCGCCTGCGCGCAAACGGAGGAGGAGGCCTTTCTTTCCGAGCTTTCGGCGCTTTTGCCGCCCTCGCTCCGAGAGCAGGATACCGATGCGCTTCTTTCTGCGGTGGGGGTGCGCGGTCTTTTTTCGCAGATCCTCACCGCACTTTCGGGGCAAAGGGGAGAGCTGCTTTCCTTTTTGCTCCTTTGCCTTGGGAGCGCGATCCTGATCGCGGCCGCCGCGCATATAACGGCAGATGCCTCACTCGGATCGCTGACGGAGAGCCTCGCGGCGGCCGTGCTCGGCATTGCGGTTTTTGAGCCGCTTCGCGCGCTTTCGCTCGGTGCTGTGGAGATGCTTTCGGAGGCGGCGGCCTTTTTCGGTGCGGCGGCGCCGATCCTGCAGGGGATCACGCTTGCGGCGGGCGGCGTTCGCAGTGCGGCCGCAGGGGCGCTGGGCGCGGAGGTCACGATCTATGCCGTCAGTCTTTTTTTCAGCCATATCGTCACGCCCGTGGTCTCCGTGATCCTCGCGCTCGGCCTGATTGCAACGCTCGGCGAGGAGGGGGCGGCGCTTGCCTCGCTGGCGGGGAGCGTGCGGCGCATTTTTCTTTGGCTTCTCGGCCTTGGAACCACGCTTCTCGGCGCGGCGCTTTCCTTGCAAACCGTTTTATCGGCAGGCGCGGATACAACGGCGATGCGCACCGCGAAATATGCGGCCGCGGGGCTTTTGCCCTTGGTGGGCGGCGCGGTTTCCGCCTCGCTTTCCACGCTGGCAACGGGGCTCTCCTTCGTGAAAACAACGGCGGGCGTCTCGGTGGTGGCGGCGCTTCTGATCCTTTGCGTTCCGCTTCTTTTGCGCCTGCTTCTGTATCGCTTTTGTCTGGATGCTACGGCGGGATTTTCGGAATTTCTCGGCATTCGGGCGGCGGCGCGGATGTTTGCAACCTTTCGGAGCGCGATGGATGCGCTGATCGCCGTTTCGGCGCTCGGAACGGTTCTTTTTCTTTTGCAAAGCATCCTCTTTCTGCATACGGGGGTGGCGATTTTATGAAGGAATATCTCGTTTCCGTGGTGCTGATCTCGGCGCTTGCCTCGCTCTGCTCGCATTTTTTCGGGGAGGCGGGCGGTGCGCGCCTCGGCCGTCTGGCCGTCGGCACAGTGCTTTTATCTGCCGTGCTCTCTCCGCTTGCCTCGCTCTCGGCCTCCTTGCCGCAGATTCCCTCTTTTTCTCTCCCCGATGCGGGGGAGGGGGGAGAGGATGCGCCGCTTTTTGAGGCGCGTGCCGAGGAGGCCTTCTGCGAGGGGATATGTGCGGCGATCTGCGAGGAATTTTCCGTCGCGCGGGAATGCGTTTCGGTGCGGTGCGAGGGCTTTTCGGTAGGCGAAATGCGCGCGGAGCGCGTGTGCGTGCTCCTTAAAAGAAAAGGGATTTTTTTGGATAGCCCTGCCGTTGCAGCCTTCGTGGAGGGGGCGGGGCTTGGCGAATGTGAGGTGGAGATAGAAATTGGCGGCTCTTGATTTTTTGAAGAAAACGCCCGGGCTCGTGAGGATGGGAGCCATTCTTTTGCTCGGCGTATTCCTTTTGATTTTCGCATCGGGAGCGCAGAAAAAGGCCGAAGGCACGCAGACGGACGGATCGCTCTCGGAATACGGTGCCGCCTTGGAGGCGCGGCTTCTTGCACTTTGCTCGGAGGTGGAGGGCGCCGGAGAGGTGCGCGTGATGGTCACATTTGCATCGGGGGAGGAGGCGCTTTATCAGGGAAGCGTGCAGATCGGGAGCGAGCCGCCGCAGGTGATGGGAATTTGCGTGCTCTGCACGGGCGGCGCAGACAGCGGCGTGCAAGCGGCGCTGACGGAAATGCTCGGTGCACTCTTCGGTATCGGCAGTCATCGGATTTCGGTGCTCCCGCTTGCACGGTAGAAAATAAATTGTGCGCGGTGCGGAATATACCCGCGGCGCGGCGCATAAGTATTAGTAACAAAAAAATAAGGAGAAGCATACTATGAAACGCGAAAAAATCGGCAAATTTTTCACCTCTAAGGCGGGCAGAAGCACCATTATCGTTGCTTCTATGCTCCTGATCGGTCTGGCGGTCTATCTCAATTACCGCTGGTTCTA
>JAZTWU010000029.1:0-3889 GCA_045636085.1 Eubacteriales bacterium | reverse complement strand
ACATGGCTACGATCCGACTTTGATCCTTGAGGAATACACCGAGAAGATCTACGATCAGCTTGAGACGGCATACGATAAGGAGATCAGAACCAAGCTTGCAAAGGAGATCTGGGCTTGGGCTGAGAAGAATATCGCTGTGGATCAGGATAAGCTTCCCAAGGCGGCTGTGAAGGAAGCAAGAGAGCAGATTCTTGCCGTTCATAAGAACACCTACTATACGGGTAAGGATTCCTCCACCAGCAAGGCTTACACCGAGACCTATAAGAACTTCAACGAGTATCTTGCCAACGGCGTTGCCGATTATAAGGGCAAGGTTGTGGACGATGAGATTGATAAGCAGGCAAAAGAGGATGTAACGGAGCTTGTCAGAATCTATGCGATCGCACAGCACTATTCCAAGAACGTTGCCAGAGTTACGAATGCAGACGTTTCGCTTTATATTGACGAGCTGTATCCCGCGCTCTACTATAACTTCTACCTTGCGGGCAACTATAATCCCACGGTAGAGGATGTTCGCGATCTCTACGGTGATACCGCGCTTCGCGCAAGCCTCACCTTCAACCGCATTATGGATTATTTCCTTGCGACCGATGATAAGGCTGAGCACGTCACCTATAAGAATGTAACGATCGTTTACAAGGCATAAAAATGCAAAGAGGACAGAGCGGAGCGATTTCTCTCTGTCCTCTTTCCTTCAATAAAGGGGGCTTTCCCCCAAACCTTTATAATAAGGAAGAGAAGAATTGAAAAAGGTTCAGCTTTATACGGACGGTGCCTGTCGCGGAAATCCCGGCCGCGGCGGTTGGGGTGCCGTTCTGGTTTACGGAAAATACGAGCGTGAGCTCTCGGGCGGCGATCCGATGACGACGAATAACCGAATGGAGCTTTTGGCGGCCATCGAGGGGCTTTCGGCGCTGAAGGAGAGCTGTGAGGTGGATCTGTATTCGGATTCGAAATATCTTGTGGATGCCTTTTTGCTCGGATGGGTGAAGGGCTGGCAGAGAGAGAATTTTCGGCGCGGAAAAAAGGACGAGGTGAAAAATCCCGATCTTTGGGAGCGCCTGATCGCCCTTTGCGAAAGGCACACCGTGCATTTCTTTTGGGTGAAGGGTCACGATGGGCACGAATATAACGAAAGGTGCGACCGATTGGCCACCTCGTTTGCAGATTCGTTTCTTTGATTGAATAGGAGAATCTATGTCTAAAAAGAATAAGGGCAAGCAGGCAAGGCCTGCGCAACCAATAAAAGCACCCGCCGCGAAAACGGCGAAAAAAAGCGCGGCGCGCGAAGGATGCAAGCTTTCCTTTAAGGGGAAAATCGTTTTGATTGCAGTGCTCGTTGCTCTTTTACTGAGCGCGGGGGTGGGCGGCTTCTTTATTTACCGCGCACACGCGGGCTTTAATTATATGGAAACGGATCTTTCGCGCTTCGTTTCGATTTCGGCGGAGGATCTTAAGAATATTTCGCTTGCCGTTAAGGTGGATAAGCCAACCGAGGAGGATCTGGAAAGAGAGCTTCTTGCGCTTCGCGTGGAGTATAAGAGCCTGATCACGGGTAGCACCGCAGATGATGTTATTGCTGAGGGAAGCGTCGTTTCCGTCTTTTATGCGGGCTATATGATCGGTAGCGGAGGCCAAAAGGAATATTTCTCCGGCGGCTCCAATCTTTCGAATGCGGCGAGCGGCACCGCCACCCCGCTGACGATCGGGGCAGGCGGCTTCGTTCCCGGCTTTGAGACGAGGCTGATCGGCATTCGCCCCTCGGATACGGAGGTTCCTCAGGTGATCACGGATGGCACGATCGCCGATGGCGACGTGGTTTATACCAATATCGTCGGCTATCATCCAAACGGTGCGGCAATCAATCTGAGCGGCCAGCCGCTCGTTGTTTCTCCCGATCTGGATCTTCTCTACGGTGAGGGCTTCTATGAGTTGCTCGTGGGGCAGACCGTGGGCAAAAGGATCATCAAGGAAAACACGATTTTGAAGAGCGTTTCGGATCCGAGCGAGGAGTTTTTGTATACCTCGATGATAACGCAGTTTAAAACCGTCGGCGGTAAGGCGCACACGGTGGAGGCTTATTTCCCGCTGAATTATCAGGAGGGCTCGTCGCTCAACGGAAAAACGGCGTATTTTGAGGTTTATATCAAGGACACGACCTCCTATTCCGTTCCCGCGCTCACCGATGCTTTTCTGACCGAGAAGGTCGGCGTCGTTGCCGCTGAGCTGGAGGATTACGAGGGCGAAACGCTGACGGAGAAATACAGAGCCTTCGTTTGGGAAAAGCTTTGCGAGGATTATGAATCCCGCCTTTTCACCGCCTCGGAGGAGAGCTTCTGGAATAAGATCGTCAAGATCGCAACGGTGAAGAGAGTGCCGAGTGCCGCCGTCAACGAGGTTTACGACGAGTATATGAAGAGCCTTCGCACGACCTATGAGGATTATCTGAAGAGTATGGGCGTCACCGAGGCGGAATATACCTTCAAGACCTTTGCTTCGGAATATTTTACGCTGAAGGACGGAATGACCTATCAGACCTACGTGCGAGAGGTTGCAAAGAAAACGGCGAGCGAGAAGATGATCTTCTTCTATGCGATTCAATTGATGGAGGTTGCGCCGAGCGAAAGCGAGCTTCAGGCAGAATTTAAGGATAGCCTTCGCGCGCTTGCAAAGGAAAATTCTCTTCTCGACGAGAGCTATTATAACGATCTTGATGACCCCGAGAAGCGTGAGGCCGCATATAAGGAATATATCAAGGAGCTCGAGGAGACCGAGCAGATCCTTCTTGAAAAAGCGGGCGAGGAATATTTCCTTGAGAGCGCTTACTATAATCTCGGATTCCCGAGGCTTCTTGAAAAGGCGAAGATCACCTTCGTCGGCAAGGGGCATTCCTGAGGGATAAAATAATGAAGGAACCGTCGCGGTGCTTTGACCGGGGACGGTTCCTTTTTCGCGTTTTTTCGAGCGGATTTTTCAATCCTCGATCTCGCCGCAACGGCAGGAATTATTTTTCTTTTTTTTGCAGAAAAAATGCTTGATTTTTTCGCATTTTTCCGCTATCATATTCTTAGAAGCGGAAAAAAGACCGCAGAGCCCAACCATTGCCAAGGCCGTCACGGTCAGGGAAAGAAGGGGGTGGCGTCTTTTTCTTTCTTTTTTGGAAAACAGCATAATGCATTCCTTTCATAAGGGTTGTTGCACCGTTAGTTTTTCCGCTTTTTCTGAAAATATGTAAGCCGATGGAGGCGTTTATGATTTTATGTAAGGTCTGCGGATTTGACGGGGCGTATCTTGGGCGCACCTGCCCGAAATGTCGGGCGGTGCTTTCCTTTTCCGCAGAGGAGATCGCAGAGATGGAAGAGGCGCGCCGCGCCGCCGTGGCGGCGGGGGATGCAGAGGCGGCCGCAGAGCTTGCCCATATTCTCGCCGATATAGGAGATCCTGCCGCCGCCGCTGTGCACGGGCGGATGCTCTTTGAGGCAGGGGCGGAGAAGGCCGCAGATGCAATGCCGTATCTTCGCTTGGCCGCTGAGGGAGGCGATGCCTTGGGCGCTTTTACATACGGGGCGGCGCTTCGCGCGCGCGGCGAGAGCGGCTCGGAATTCTTTTTGATCTATGCCGCCTTGCTCGGCTATGCGGAGTCCTATCCCTTGGTTGCCGAAATCTTCTTTGCTAAGGGGCGTGCTTCGGACGGTGCCGCTTATCTTTCACTTTCTGCCTTCGGAGGAAGCGCAGAGGCCGCGCTTTCTCTTGCCCGTCGCTATGCGGCGGGAGACGGCGTTTTGAAGGATGAGCAAATTGCAAAATGGTATCTTTTAAAAGCGCGTCCTCTCCCTGTGCACGCTTGGCCGCTTTCGCTTCGCTTGCGCCGCGTGGCAGAGAAGGAGCC
>JAZTWU010000028.1:0-23781 GCA_045636085.1 Eubacteriales bacterium | reverse complement strand
AGTATTCCTTCAAGTTATCTGCAACCTCATCAGGGACAAGATACATCTTCATCTTACCATCGTGGCTAAGTAGTACCTTTTTCATACGATCACACTCCTTTGTCAAATTCTTATTTATCGATGTGTTTATTATATCATATTTCTATGAACTTTTCAACCGATTCGTAAGTAAAGGTGATTGAACTATTCACATTTTTATGATATAATATCTTTACAAGCCTCGGCTTGAATATTTTTATTGGAGTGTGCTTTTTGAAAAACACCAACCTTTTGGAGATTGTATTGTAAACGAGAGGTTTGCAAATACATTCTCAGCATTCCTCTCGTGCCTGAGCGGCAACAGATATGAAAGGATCAAAAAATGAACAATTTGACGATACGTTTAGAAACCGAAAAAGATTATAGAGCAGTTGAAGAGCTCACCCGTGAGGCGTTTTGGAATGTCTACAAGCCGGGCGCGGACGAACATTATTTCGTCCATACGATGCGCTCTCATCCCGACTTTATTCCCGAGCTTGCGTTCGTGCTTGAACTTGACGGCGAGATCGTCGGCAACATTATGTACACAAAGGCTTGGCTTGAGGACGAGAACGGTGAGCGCAAGGAAATTCTTTCCTTCGGACCGCTTTGCGTTGCTCCTGAATATCAAAGGCAGAAGCTCGGAAAGTTGCTGATCGAGCATTCCTTTGAGGCAGCACGCAAGATGGGCTACGACGTTAATATCAACTTCGGCAATCCGGGCAACTACGTAAGCCGTGGATTTGTGAGCTGCAAAAAGAAGAACGTCAGCTTTGTTGTCGACGGAAACTTCCCAACGGCGCTTCTCGTTTGCGAGCTTGTACCGAATGCGCTCGACGGCAGAAAGTGGATGTACATTCCATCTACCGCCGCCGACTGCTGTGAGGATACTACCGCTGTTGAAGCGTTCGACGCGACATTCCCACCGAAAGAAAAGAAGTGGATGCCGAGCCAAGAGGAGTTCTATATCTATAGGCATTCTTCGGTAGTCAGATAAACGTAAAAACGCCGCTGAGGTTTCGTGAGATTCCTCGGCGGGTGTTTTTCTTTGCTTGTTGCGACGCAAATTTTGAGGGATGGCGGTTTGTTTTCCGTCATCCCTTTACTCATTAACTGCTCGTCAAATTCTTATTTTTCGGCGAGTTAATTATACCATATTTTTGTGAACTTTTCAATCGTTTCCTTGACATTCGCCTGCATTTGTGGTACAATATGTGTGTTTAATATTTTAGTCACCGGAGGCTGTGTACCGTAGTACCGTAATGCCGGATTGGGTGTCCAAGTGAGCTTGGGTTTTTGCGTTTGCAAGGCCCGAGCTCTATCTTTTTATATGGAGGAACTTTTTATGAAAAACACCAAGGTTACACTCGTTCCCTTAACGGAGGACGACCGCGAGCAATTTATTCTTGACAATCAACGGGCATTCAAATATGGCGCTACCAAGGAATTCGGCGTGCGCGATGACCATATGGACGGCGACGGCGAAATTATATCCCGCAAAACCATCGAGCGTTGTATCGACGCGCCCGATAGCGAGACCTACCGCATCGTTTTGGATGGAAGACGAGTTGGAGGCGTTATTCTGAAGATCAACAAGGAAACGAATCACAACGAGCCGGAGATCCTGTTCGTTTCCCCCGAGGAGCACACCAAGGGCATTGGCTACGGCGCTTGGCTTGCCGTGGAGGCCTTGCACCCCGAAACGCTCGTTTGGGAGACCTGCACTCCCTATTTTGAAAAGAGAAACATTCATTTCTACGTCAATAAATGCGGTTTTCAGATCGATCAATTTTGGTGCGGGCATTTTCAGCCCGACCATCCGATGCCGGATGACGAAGAGCAGGATCCTGACGAGGGGCCTGACGAGATGTTCCGCTTCATCAAAGTGATGAAGCAATAAAGCCTTGGCTTAAAAATTTTAAGGGCTGACCCTCTTTCGGGTCAGCCCCCCTGTTTTTTATGCACGAATTTGCCGACCTCGCGATCAGACCTTATCCTTTTTTATCTTTTTCGCCTTCTGGATGCCCTTCGTGCAAAGCTCAAGGCTATCGCTGATCACGGCGAGACTGCGATAAAATTCCGCTCTTTGCTCCTCCGAAAGATCGATGCAGATCTCGTCCAGCACGCAATTGATCTTATCGGTGATCTTTTTTCCGACCGCCGCTCCCTTTTCCGTTAAGACAAGGGCGCTTTTATACCGTTTTGCCTGTTTGGTTTCGCAAACGATATATCCGTTTTCCTCAAGAAAATCAAGACCGCGTGAGATGGTTGCCTTATCCTCCTCGCAGAGCTCGCAAAGCTCCGTGGCGGTGAGGGATTCCTCGGAATAGAGATAATACAGGCAGGTGACATGCACGCTACGCAGTCCGTATTCCGCCATTTCCTGATTTTTGATTTTCTTCACATTACGGCTGATTTTGGAAATTAAAATCGTAAATGTCTTAAAGCGCTCTTTCATTTTCGTCTCCCGATTTTGTTTTTTGTTCTTTATTCGATGCTCATATCGAGCTTGAAACGCATAATTTTCCGAAGCGTGTTTTTGGGAAAATCCTCTTCTCTTACCTTGAGAACCGTGATCTTCTTATAAGGCACGGCGGTCTTATTATATTCGGCAATAAAGCCTCCAAGATACTCTCGGATATCGGCGATTCCGTTCTTTTCGATAAATTCCTTATCGGGGAAGATTTCTGCGACGATGGCATTATGCTCCAATCCGCGCTTGCTCTTTCCCTCGTATACGACGATATCCTGCACGCCGGGGACGGAAACAAGCTCGTTTTCGATCTCCTCGGGATATACATTCTTACCGTTGGAAAGAATGATGAGATTTTTCTTTCTTCCCGTGATGAAAAGGACGCCGTCCTTCCTCAGCTTGCCGTAATCTCCCGTTTTGAAAAATCCGTCCGAATCGATAGCTTCCTTGGTTGCTTCCTCGTTTTTATAGTATCCGAGCATAACGTTCGGGCCCTTGACGCAGATCTCTCCCTCTCCATCCTCATTGGGATCGGTGATCTTCACCTCGTTGATATCCAAAACATTACCAACGCTTCCCTTCACGACATTGCGGCTTCGGTTGCCCGAAATGATGGGAGCGCATTCGGTGATGCCGTATCCGTTTATGATCGCGATTCCGATGCCCTCAAAGAACGAAACGATATCCTGATTGATCGGTGCGCCTCCCGTTACGACCATTTTGATCTTACCGCCAAAGGCTTCGCGAATCTTGGCAAATACCTTTTTTCTGAGATCCACAAGGCCGAAGGTGATCCGTCGCAACGCATTTACCGCGCACATCATAATTTTCACGAGCCGCTCCTTGCCCTGCGACTTCAGCGATGCCTGAATCTTACGGTAGAAGGTTTCAAGATACAGAGGAACGAGGATCAGATGCCCCGGTTGCTCGGCCATCAATTCCTTCACGACATACTTAATACCGTCGGAGATATAAACCTCCGTTCCGATCATTACGTGGGCGATCAGCATCACCGTGGAGCCATAGGTATGGTGCGGCGGAAGGACGGAGACCGTTTTATCCGCAAAATCAATATAGGGCGCGATATCCGACATATCCTGCATCAGAGAATCCACGCAAAGCATAACGCCTTTGCCCTTACCCGTGGTGCCCGAGGTATAAACCAAAAGCGAGAGCTTTCTCTTATCGTAGGCTACCTCGAAATAAGGCTTTTCATCCTCGGCAAATTTTGCGCGACCCGAAAAAACCATCGCCGAAAGGCTCTCTTCGCCGCTCGTGCCCAAAAGCACGACGGGCGTTTTCAGCGCGCAGACAGAGACGATCTCCTCGCTCTTTGCCGCGATCTCTTCATCGATGAAAAGATAATCAATATCCGCATTCTTCGCCGTATCGGCAAGATCCGCCGCATTCCAATCCTTATCGAGGGGAACGAGCACGGCGCCAATCAGAAGCGCGGCATAATAGGAAAGAATGAAATCATAGGACATTTTTCCGATCACGACGATATGCTTCTCCTGCATTCCGCGAGAAAGCATTTCGCTGGCAAGCGCACGGACATCGTTGCGAAAGTCAATATAACTGATGCTTACCTTCTCCTTGTCGGTCGGCCTTTTACGGTAGGAAAATGCCACTCTTTCCCCATAGGTTTCAGCGGCGAATTCCACAATGTGACGGATACTCTCAAATTCTCTCTTTTCGTGTATTTGGTGCTTATTCATACAAAAACTCCTTGTTTTTTAATCAGACGCGACGCTTTCGTTGCATCTCGACTTGTTGAGATTTCAACAAGAACTCCTGTATTATAGCACAAACTTGTTGAAATGTCAACAGGTTTCGAAGGATGCGGGTATATATTTTAAAGGATCACGGCTTTTGGCTTTTTTAAGCCGCTTTTTGTGGGGAAAAGGCTTCCTTTCGCCTTCCCCCACAGCGGAGGATCATTTGCTTTTGAAAACGGTTTTCAGAATCGTTGTGATCTTCGGCGGCGTGCCGTAAAGCAGAACGCCTACGCGGTAGATCCTTGCGGAGATGACGCCGATTCCGACGGTTGAGCCAACGAGAATGGCAATCGATGCGGCAATCTCATACCACGCAACCGTGCTCATACAAATTCTCGTAAACATAGCCATCGGCGAGGTGAACGGAATATAGGAGCAAACGAGCATGGCGACATTATCCACCGATCCCGAGCTCATAGAGAACATTACCACCATAAACGCGATGATAAAGAGGAAGGTGATCGGCATAACCGAGGTATTGATATCCTCCAGCTTGGATGCGGTTGAGCCAATAGCCCCATAGAGGAAGGCATAGATCAGGAATCCAAGCACGAAGAACACGATCAGATAAATGAAAAGCTCAACGGGGATATCGAATATAGAAGCGATCAGCGGATTGGAGAGTGCCTCCTTATTCACATTATAGAGCAGAATCGCCGTGCCAAAGACGAGAACGAGCTGAGCAAAGCCCGCGATGCAGGATGCAAGCACCTTGCCGAACATCATCGCGGTGGGCTTCGCGCTCGTCACGAGAACCTCCATCGCGCGCGAGCTCTTTTCGGTTGCCACGTTGGTTGCAACCATTTGGCCGTACAGAAGGATCACCATATAAAGCGCGAAGATCATTATGTAGGTATAAAAGAAATTCTGCATCTGATCCTTGCCGAGCGCTTGCGTGCTGCTTTCGATCTGCACAGACATAATCTCGCCCGCTTTCTCGGGAGAGAGTCCGCTTTGCACCATTTGCTGATAACGGTATACCTCCTGCAATACGGTATCCGCGATAGCGGTATTGCTATCATACATTGAAAGATTGTTTACATAATAGGTATAGGAGGATGCGCTATTCATAACAAAGGCGCACTCTGCCTCTCCCGATACGATTTTTTCCTTCAGCACATCGATATTGCCCGCCGAAATCTCCACGTCGTAACCAACGAAAGCATTTTTAAAATACTCCAAAGCGACAGATGCGAGACCTTCGTCCTCTGCGTATACGAGCATCGTCGGAAGCTCGGAGGGAGCGGTCTCACCACTATCGTCCGATTCAAACGCCGCTACGATATTGGGAATGAACATTACGATGGCGATCAGCGCAACGAGAAAGATCGTGAATCCAACGAATATCTTGTTTCTTAAATAGCCCTTCAGCTCAAATTTCAGTATTTTCCCAAACTGCTTCACCTTTTTTACCTCCTTACACCTGCGCGCCTGCGTATTCCACGAAAATATCATTGAGCGAGGGCTCGAAGACCTTCATCTCGTCAAGATCGTAGTCTTGTGCAAGCCGCTTCATCATCGCCTGCTTTTCATCGGGGCTTGCAAGCTGAATGAGCAGGGTGCCATCCTCGCGCTCGGTGCAAGCATCTCCAAGATCCGCCTTGATCTTCTCGGGTGCCTGGGTGCTGACAACGAGCTTATCGCGCGGATAGGCTCTTTTGATCTCATGAAGATCGCCGCTGATCGCCACTCTGCCCGCATTGATGATTGCAATACTGTCGCAAAACTCCTCTATGTAGCTCATCTGATGGCTGGAAAAGAGAACGATCTTGCCCTTTGCGATCTGCTCCTTAACCACATCCTTCAGAAGCATTGCGTTTACGGGATCAAGGCCGGAAAAGGGCTCATCGAGAATCACGATTTCGGGATCGTGCGCAAGCGCGGTGACAAGCTGGATCTTCTGCTGATTTCCCTTGGAGAGCGTATCAAGCTTCTTGTTTCGGTATTCGCTCATACCGAGTCTTTCAAGCCAATAATCAACAGCTTTCGTGGCTTCCCTTGCGCTCATTCCCTTCAGCTCCGCAAAATAAACGAGCTGATCGATAACAAGCTTCTTCGGATAAAGTCCTCTTTCCTCGGGAAGATAACCGATACCGATTTTGTCGGTATCAATCGGCACTCCGTCAATCAGCACCTCGCCGCGATCGGCGGGAAATACGTGCATCAGAATACGGATCGTCGTTGTCTTTCCCGCGCCGTTTCTGCCAAGCAGGCCAAAGGCCTTGCCGCCCTCGGCACGGAAGGTGACGCCGCGAAGAACCTCCTTTTCCCCGAAGGATTTATCAATATTTTTCAGTTCAAGTACCATCTTTTTCTCCTTGTTTTTCCGAGAGTGCTCTGCGCCGCGCAAAATTTGCATCGGAGGACTTCTTGCAAAATAGAAACCAACCGCACGGCTCCGCTAAAGGATTTATTTCATCTATTATATCACGGATTTTTGTTTTTTTCAATCCTATATTCTCAAAAAGATGCGCGCCTCGCTTTTTTTGAAAAGGGAGACGCTTCCCCATTGACAGACGGCGCAAAATATGCTAAAATCTTCCTTGGTGCGAAAAGCACAAAAAGAAAAAACACGGAGGCAGGATATGAATTACGCTGAAGAATCCTTAAAAAAGCATTATGAATGGCGCGGAAAGATCGAGGTAAATGCGCGCGTTACCGTTAAGAGCAGAGAGGATCTTTCCCTGGCATATACGCCCGGCGTTGCACAGCCCTGCCTGGAAATACAGAAGGACGAGGACAAGTCCTTCGCGCTCACCCGCAGATGGAATACCGTTGCCGTGATCACGGACGGAACGGCCGTTCTCGGCCTTGGCGACATCGGCCCCGTTGCGGGAATGCCCGTAATGGAGGGAAAGGCGCTTCTCTTCAAGGCCTTCGGCGATGTGGACGCCATTCCGCTTTGCATCAAATCCAAGGATACGGACGAGCTCGTGCGCACGATCTATCTGCTTTCGGGCAGTTTCGGCGGCATCAACCTTGAGGATATTTCCGCTCCGCGCTGCTTTGAGATCGAAAAAAGGCTCAAGGAGCTTTGCGACATCCCCGTATTCCACGACGATCAGCACGGCACGGCCATCGTGCTTGCCGCGGCGCTTCTCAATGCGCTGAAGGTCGTTAAGAAGGACATCGCCAAGGTGCGCGTTGTGATCAACGGCGCAGGAAGCGCCGGCATTGCCATTGCAACCTTTTTGCTCGGTATGGGCGTTTCGGATATGATCGTTTGCGACAGAATCGGCACGCTGGTCGAGGGTAAGGAAGGAATGACCGCGCCGCAGGCAGAGCTTGCGAAGAAAACCAACAAGTCCCGCCTTGACGGAACGCTGGCGGATGCAATGAAGGGTGCAGACGTTTTCATCGGCGTGAGCGCGCCGGGTATCGTTTCCAAGGATATGATCGCCTCGATGCATGAGGGCGCTATCGTCTTCCCTATGGCAAACCCCACCCCCGAGATTATGCCCGAGCTTGCCAAGGAGGGCGGCGCCGCCGTGATCGGAACGGGTCGCAGTGACTATAACAACCAAATCAACAACGTGCTTGCATTCCCCGGTATTTTCCGCGGTGCTCTGGATGCAAGAGCCAAGGAAATCAACGAGCCGATGAAGCGTGCCGCGGCATATGCGATTGCCTCCCTCGTTTCCCAAGAGGAGCTTTCGGCCGACTATATCATCCCCAACGCCTTTGACGATCGCGTTGGAAAGACCGTTGCAAAGGCGGTTTACGATGCGGCAAAATCCACCGGAGTGGCAAGAGAATAATCGTTTTTGAAAATAATTCTTTACAAAAACACAGAAAACGGCAGAGAGCATCCGCTTCTCTGCCGTTTTTCTTTTTTGGCACCGCGCGTTATCCGATGCCTTTTATTCCGCCAGCGTGATTTTCGCAACCCGCAGGCACATATTCACGCCATACGGATAGGGCTCGACCGTATAGGTGCTCTTCTTCACCTTGATCGCCTTGCCGCTATCCAGCCAACGCGCGCTCTTCACCTTGGCAAAAATCTTCACCTCGGTGAATTTTCCGCCGAGGCTTTCGTGCTCCACGAGAACCTGCGTCGGGCACTTGCTGACGGCATAATACGCACCGTCCTCTCCAACGAAAACAAGAGCGTTTTCCGCCTTGATATCTGCGGGACGGGCACCGTAGATAAACCTTTTATTGAAGCGGATCCATTGGCCGATCGCCTCAAGATATGCGGCATCCAAGGGGCGCACGGAGCCATTTGCCATCGGGCCGATATTCAGAAGGAAGTTACAGCCGTTTGCACGGGTATTGATAAGCTCCTCAAGGATATAGGGCAAGGGCTTATAATTGATATCCATCTTGCTATATCCCCAATGATCGAAGAGCACCTCGCACATTTCACCCGCGACGGGACGATCGGTTTTCGGTGCGGGACGGGCAATGCCGCGCTCATAGGTGACGGAATCAATCTCCTTATGGCCGACCGTTCCGATCTTTCCCTCGTCCATCCCCGTATTGTTGATGATCATAGCATCGGGCTGATGGCTTCGGATCATTGCATAAAGACGGTCAAACTGCCAATCCGCCGTGGGCTTATCCCACCATCCGTCAAACCAGAGGCCACCGATCTTTCCGTACTGCGTGCAAAGAAGCTCCACGCTCTTTACGAGATAATCGATATAGCGCGGGAAATTTTCCTCGCAATCCTTATTGTGCCAATCGATCAGCGTGTGATAAAAGAAGGGCTTGATGCCTGCCTTATTGCATTCATCCACGAATTCGCGCACAAGATCTCTTCCCGTGGCGCTGTGCGGCGCATCGTAGGTATTGAGTCCCTTGGTGTCATAAAGCGAGAATCCGTCGTGATGGCGGGAGGTGAGAGTGATGTATTTACAGCCTGCATCCTTCGCCGTTTTCACAAGCTCCTTCGCCCAGCTTTTCTTCACCTTGAAGCGCGCGGGAAGCTTCTCGTATTCCGCATCGGGAATACTGTATTTAAACTTCACCCACTCGCCCTTGCCGAGAATGCTATACAGTCCGAAATGGACGAACATTCCAAAGCCGAGATTTTCAAATTCCTTCACATATTCGTACATACGCTTTTTCCTTTCACTGTTCCTTTTTCTTTATTCTATTATAAACGAGAGCGGGCGCGCCGTCAATCGGGAAAAGCAACAAATTTCTTAACAAAATTTAGATTGCGACCGCACTTTTATCATAGCTGCTTTTTCTTTTTTCTATAAATCGAAAAAAGCGCTTGTGGCTTTGTGCCAAAACGGAGAAATGCGGCAAAGGCTTTTTTTAAGAAATTCCACGAGGATTTTCGATGCAAGTTAATTTTTTGCAAAGTTTTTGCATTTTGCGTTGTTTTATTTTTTCACGTATGATATAATGAAAATGTATTGTTCGCGCACAAAGTTTTACTTCATTCTGAGAAAGCGGAGGAGCCTTATGAACCAAAATATGAAAACCAAGCTGCACGAGTCTCTTTCCGCCGTGCTCCCCATAACAATGATTGTGCTTATCCTCTCCATCGTGCTTGCACCGATGGAGACCGGCTATATGATGATGTTTTTCTTTGGCGCGCTGATGCTGATTCTCGGTATGGGAATGTTCCAGCTCGGTGCGGAAATGGCGATGAGCCCGCTCGGCGAGGGCATCGGCGTTTCCTTGGCGCGCTCCAAGAAGATCCTTCTCATTCTTTCCGCCACCCTGCTTCTCGGCACGCTGATCACCATTGCGGAGCCGGACCTGCGCGTGCTTTCGGATAAGGTGCCCGCCATCGATACCTGGACGCTAATCATCACCGTGGCCGTGGGCGTTGGTATTTTCCTTGCCATTGCGGTGCTCCGCATTATGTTCAAGATCGATCTTTCCTTCCTGCTGATGGGATTTTACGGCGTGATGCTCATTCTCTCCTTCGTTGTTGAGGATAACTTCCTTGCCGTTGCCTTTGATTCGGGCGGCGTTACCACGGGCCCGATCACCGTTCCCTTCATTATGGCGCTCGGCGTTGGTATTGCAAGTGTCCGTACCGACAAGGACGCCTCCAGCGACAGCTTCGGTCTCGTGGCGCTCTCCAGCGTTGGCCCGATACTTGCCGTGATGATGCTTGGAATCTTCTCGGGCCCGGGCGATGCGGAATACACCGAGGAGCTGCTTGCCAATCCCTCGGATATGCGCGCCGTTGTGCTTGCCTTCGCAAAGGCAACGCCGCATTATGCTATTGATGTTCTGATCTCCATTCTGCCGATCGTTTTCGTTTTCTTTATCTTCCAGCTTCTGACGAAAAGATACCACAAGAGGCAATTTTTGCGTTGTCTTTTCGGTTTCATTTATACCTATATCGGTCTCGTGCTCTTCCTTTGCGGCGTCAGCGTTGGATTCGCGCCGATCGGAACGATGCTCGGCCGCGAGGTGGCGACACAGAGCAAATGGCTCCTGATCCCGCTCGGAATGCTGATCGGCTACTTCATCGTGAAGGCCGAGCCCGCCATTCAAATCCTCAACAAGCAGGTGCAATCCATCACCAACGGAACAATTTCGGCAGCATCGATGAATCTTTGTCTTCAGCTGGGCGTTTCCGTTTCTGTCGGACTTGCGATGCTTCGCGTAATCACGGGAATTTCCATTCAATGGATCGTTATCCCCGCCTATCTTCTGGCGCTGGTTATGTCGCGTATGGTGCCGAAGATCTTCGTTGGTATTGCATTTGACTCGGGCGGAGTTGCCAGCGGACCGATGACCTCCACCTTCCTGATCCCGCTTTGCATCGGCGCCTGCACGGCACTCGGCGGCAATATTATGACGGATGCCTTCGGCGTTGTTGCCCTCGTTGCGCTCACGCCGCTGATTGCCATTCAGATTATGGGTATCGCCTTCCGCGTGAAGACGAACGCCTTGAAGAAGCGCCTCAGCTTTATTGAAATTCCCGATGACAGCGACGTGATCGTTTCTCTGGAAACGGCAGATCGCTAAGCAAAGGAGGTATCACCGTGACAGACAAGAAAAACAAAAATGCCGCGCGCCTTCTGATGCTGATCTGCACCCCGAAGCTCGCCGAGCGCGCCACAAAGCTTTATGCGGACGATTCCATTCCTCTGCACTACCGCGTTTCCGCATTCGGAACGGCATCCAGCGAGATGCGCGACATTCTCGGCCTTGACAGCACGGAAAAGGCCGCGCTCCTCAGCTTTCTTCCGAGAGATAACGCAAGAGAGATGCTGAACCGCTTCAAGCGCGTTCTTAAAATCGGATCCACCAACAGCGGCATTGCCTTCACCCTTCCGATCACGGCTCTCAGCAAGCTGGCGCTCCGCATTATGGAAAGCGCAGAGCTCACACCCGAGGCCAACGAAAAAAGGAGAAACAACCGTATGAACAACAAATACGCTTTGATCACCGCCATCGTCAATCAAGGATACAGCGAAAATCTGATGGAGGCCGCGCGCGCCGCAGGCGCGGCGGGCGGAACCGTGCTCCACAGCCGCAGTGTTGGAAACGAGGCCGTTTCCGGTGCCTGGGGCTTCGCCGTGGAGGACGAGCGCGAGATCGTTTTGATCGTTGCGGAAAATGAGAAGAAGCTCACGATTATGCAGGCAATTTCGGATGCCTGCGGCATCAAGAGCGAGGCGAAGGGTATCGTTCTCTCCCTGCCGATCGAGGATGCAATCGGTCTTGGCGACTGATAAAAAAACAAAAAAACAGAAAAAAGCGAGGCTTCCGTTTTTGCGGAGGTCTCGCTCTTTATTTCAGCCTTCGGGGAAGGCAGATTCTTATTTTTCCTTCTTTTTCAGATCTGCACGCTTTGCAACCTCGTCCACCAATTCCTTGACCCATTTTTCCTGGCGGTCGGAGCTAAGCTTCACACGCATCGGATAGCGCTCATAGGCCTTCTTCTCGGAGGCATCCGTGAAGACATACTTGGTCTCGGCATACTCAGCGGGAGGCAGGGCAAGATATGCATTCAGAGTTTTTCCCTTCACGACGAGCTTTGCAATCGGCGTGCTGCCGCTACGGTAGATCTCGCTCTTACTGCTCTCGATCACGCGCACGCGCTCCAAGGTCAGAATATGCGACTTGACCGCCTTATATCTTGCACGAAGAAGCTTGCTTCCTGCGCGGAGCTTCTGCTTGAAGGTTTTCTGCGGCTTGCGCTTCAGGCCTGCAAAGGGATCGGCGGGTGCCGCATCCTGCGCAACCTCGTCTTCCTCCGCCTCCTCATCCGCCTCGGGGATGGGCAAGGGCTTTTTCTTTATGCCGTTTTTCTCTGCGATCACGGCAACCAGCTCCTCTGCCCAGCGCTCCTGACGATCCGAGGAAAGGCGCATACGCATCGGATAATTTTCAAAGGCGGTGCTTTCACTCTCATCGGTGAAAACATATTTCGAATCGGCATAGGCCTTGGGATCCAGAGCAATATAGGCGGAAAGCGTTTTTCCGCGAATCGCCATACGGAGAATTGCAACGCGGCCGCTCTTATAGGTGCGATATTTCTTGCCCTCCTGAATGCGGACGGGCTCATAGCTCTGCAATGCGGCATCCAATGCATCGTAGCGCGCGCGCATAGCCTCGGGCAAAAGGGCGAGCTTTTCCGCAAAGGTGCGGCTTGCAAGTCCCGCAAAGGGATCGATCGGCTCCTCCTCTTCCTCCTCTTGCGCTTGCGCGGCCTCGGCAGCCATAGCGGCAAAGGCGGCGGCATTCTCGGAAAGCGCATCGGCTCCCTCAACTGACAAAGCGGCAACGGGCTCCTTCTCCTCTACCTCAGCAACGATCTGCTCCGCCACCTCGGCAAGCGGAATCTGCTCCTCGGCAGGCTCTTCGGGCACGGGCACGGGGATCGGGACATCCTGCGGCCAGGTGCGCGAATACATAGCCTCGCGCATTTTTTCAAGCCTTGCATTCACGGCGGCTCTGCGAACCGCAATCGCGGGATCCTCCGCCACAGGCTTCACGGCAATCGGTGCGGAAACGGCGGGCACACGGTATACGGGTGCGGGCACCACGGCGGGATCCTCTATCAGCTTCAAATAAGCGAGCACCTGCACGGTGCGCACCTTTCCCTGCGGCAAGGGATAATGAACGGGGAGATAGACCGCATTCTTAGCGGGAGCATCCGAAAGCTCCACAGAGATCAGAGCATCTATCGCCGCTTGCGGCTTTTTCTCCACCTCAACGATCTCGTCTGCCTCATAGATCTGCGCCATATATGCACCTCCAAAAGCTTTTTCATACTACATATAGTATACTATGATAAAATTTTAGCACACGGTTACTTTTCTGTCAATCTTTTTTTGCAAAAAATCTTATTTTTCTTCAATATTTGTTAAAATCAACAAACAAAACGGAAAAATTAACAAAATTCCGCCCTCTCTTTTTTACGAAAGCACGAACGGATTGACTTTTCTTTAACAAAGTTTTCGCCTTTTCTGTTTTTCTTTCGGCTTTAACGAAAAAAAATGATCCCCGTTTTTCTTGCGAAAACGGGGATTTTTATGCATATTGCAAATATAACTTCACTTTTATTCTCTTTTTGAGAGAAAATATCAAACGACTCTTCCACAAAGGATCACGCGATCCACGGAAAGATCCTCATTCATCAAAATAAGGTCTGCTCGCTTTCCGACGGCAATCTCACCGCGATCGGAAAGCCCGATCAGGCGCGCAGGGGTGCGCGATGCCATTCGCGAAAGCGCAACCATATCGCGGCCGATGGCCTGCGCCATCGTTTGATAGAGGCGATCTGCCGTGGCGGCGCTTCCTGCAAAGCAGGAGCGATCCATCACCTTGGCAACGCCATCCTCCACGATCACATCCGCCGTTGCGCTGACGTTTTTCGTTATGCATCCGTCCGCAAGACCTGCGGCACGCGTAGCATCCGTGACAAGGCAGATCCGATCCGCGCCCTTGATCTTATAAACGAGCTTCAAAAGCTCGGGGGGGAGATGCTTGCCGTCTGCAATCAGCTCGACGGCCATATCGTCGATATAATACCCCGCCTCCACGGCGCCCGCAACGCGGAAAGCGTTTTTGCGCTCAACGCCCTTCATTGCGCAATAAAAATGCGTGAGAAGCGAATAGCCGTTTCGGAAGGCCTCCTCGGTTTCGGCAAAGGTGGCGGCCGTATGCGCCATGGACATCAAGAGCCCCTTTTCCTTTCCCGCTCTTCCCATTTCCATACCGCCCGCCTCCTCGGGTGCAACGCCGAGGCGCAAAAGCAAGGGGTACTTTCCCTTGAGATATGCGACATCCGCCGCGCTCGGCGCGCGCATCAGTGTTGCGGCCTGCGCTCCCGCAGAGGCCGTGCTGAGCCAAGGTCCCTCCATAAAGATACCAAAAACCGTGCCCTCGGGATTTCCTGAGATCTCCTCCGAAAGCATTGCAAGAGAGCGCTCAAGCGCAGGCATATCCGCCGTTGAGGTCGAGGCAAGCATCGAGGTTGTTCCGTGCGAGAGATGAAAGGCGGCGATTTCGCGGCTTTTCTGCGCATCCCCGTCATTGAAGGCCATTCCGAGAGCGCCGTGGCAATGCAGATCCACGAAGCCGGGGATCAGATAGCGCCCCTCGGCATCGATCACGCACTCCGCCTCGGCAGACGAATCGGAAAGCGAAAGGATTCTTCCGTTTTCATAAACGAGCGAGCCGCTCTCAATAACGGCATCCGCCGTGACGATGCGGGCATTGACAATTGCAGTTTTCATAACAAGGCCTCCACAGTTTTATTAAAAAATTATAGCATATAAAAGAAAAAATTGCAAGCACCTCGCCCTTTGCAAAAAAAGAAGACGTCGTGCAGCCGCCCACCTTCGGATATTTTCATTTGGGGCTTGCATCTTTTTATGAAATATGATATGATAGATATTGTTGATTTTTTATCCGTTTTGCGACGGATTTTCGGAAAGGAGTGGCCTATGAGCCGTTCGAAAATAGAAAAGAGCTTCACAGAGGGAAGTATTGCAAAGCAAATGCTCCTCTTCTCCCTCCCCTTTATGGCCTCCAATGCGCTTTTAGTGCTTTACAGCACGATTGATATGGTGATCGTTGGCAAATTCGTTGGAACGGCGGGGCTCTCCGCGGTTTCTCAGAGCAGCCAGATCATCAACTTCGCAACGATGGTCTGCCTCGGCTTCTGCAGTGCGGGACAGGTGCTTTTGGCGCAGGCGCTCGGCGCGGGAAAGCGGCGGGAAATGTCCGATATTATCGGAACGCTTTTCTCTTATGTTTCCATTCTTTCGATTTTTCTTGCCGCCGTGATCCTCGTTTTCCAAAACGGGATCCTCACGCTCCTGAAGGTGCCGGCAGAATCCTTCGAGATGGCAAGGCAGTATCTCGTGATCTGCGGCGCGGGAATGATCTTCACAGCAGGATATAACCTCGTTTCCGCCGTGCTCCGCGGCCTTGGAGACGCCAAGCGCCCCTTCCTCTTTATCGGAATTGCCTCCGCCGTTAACCTCATTTTAGACATTCTCTTCACGGGCATTTGGGGCTGGGGCGTTGCGGGCGCGGCCTTTGCCACCGTCATCGGCCAGGCCGTCTCTCTTCTCTTCTCGCTTTGGTATATTTACCGCAGACGCAAGGAATTCGGCTTTGAATTCCACAAAAAAAGCTTTATTCCGAACCGCAAATATTCCGCAATGATCACCTCGCTCGGCACGCCGATGGCCATTCAATCGGGCTTCATCAATATCTCGATGCTCGTTGTAAACGCGATGATCAACGAGGTTGGCGTTGTTGCCTCCGCAACCTTCGGTGTTGGCGTTCGAATTGACGATATTGTAAATAAAATTTCACAAGGAATACAGTATGCGGCCGTTCCGATGATCAGCCAGAACATCGGCGCAGGCAAAAACGAGCGTGCAAAAAAGGTCGTTTATTCCGCTTGGATCTATTCGATCGCAATGACGGTTTTCTTTATGCTTCTCTATATCACGCTCGGAAAGCAATTCTTTATGCTCTTCTCGGACGATCCCCTGGTGCACGGAATGTCCGGCGAATTCATTCGCGCGATCCTCTGGATGTTCCCCGCCTTCGCAATGATGCGCGGAAGCGGCGCATTTATTCAAGGCATCGGAAACGCGCGCCTTTGTATGGTGCTGGCGCTTCTTGACGGCGTGATCCTGCGCATCGGGCTTTCCTGGCTCTTCGGCATCTTCCTCGGCTGGGGCTTTTACGGCTTTGTGCTGGGATACAGCCTTGCGCCCTACGGATACGCGATTCCCTCAATTCTCTATTTCCTTGGCGGAAAATGGGAGAAGCGGCGGACGCTGGCCGACGATATTTAAATTTTCATAGATACGGTAAAGAGCGAGAGCTCCCGAAAAGCGGGGCTCTCGCTCTTGCTTTTTTATCAGCCCTCGACAAGGGCGCGGATGATGCGGAGATTTTCGGCAATGATACGGTCATCCGTATCGTCCACCATCGTAAAGATATGGCGGCGCGTGAACTGATCGACCTCATAGCCGCCGCGCGCGATCTGCTCCTTGGAGGGAAGATACGCCAGCGCACCGTTTGCATTGCAGAGCGAGAGCGTATGTCCGAAGGGGCTATACTGGCGGAGGCGCACCGTGATTTCCGAAAAGACCTCAAAGGGAAAAGGAACGAAGATCGCAGAATTGAAGCGAAGCATCACCTGAGAAAAGCTCCAGTTTTCGGGGATCTCCTTGCCTTCATCATAAACCTTGATACGATCCTTCAGCGTATTCTGCATAATGATCGCCGTGCCGACGATCTCCCCCTTTTCAAGCGCAGCAAGCTCGGCAAGGATCTCCTCCTTCGCCGGGAAGGGCTTATAGGGGATTTTCAGCTCGCCGTGCAGAATATCGAATTTTACCTCGTCATACGAGCGGATATTGCGATAGGCGCGCATCGCATCGATCGCGGCAACGCCACCAAGCTCGGCGGCCATTTCGAGAGTGCCGACGGTGCGACCGTTGGAGAGACGGGGACCGACATCGCCCTCCGCACCGTTGGTGAAGAAGGTCATTGCGCCCGTTTGCGCCTCAAGGCGATCAATCATATAACCGGGCCAGTCACGCGTGATCTCAGGGCCGGCGCCCGACGCGGTGGCGTGTGCACCGTAATGCACGATATTGAGGAGCGGCGTTTTCTGCGCCTTGGAGACAAAGGAAAGCACCGTCATTTCGGGATCATAGCATCCGTAGGGATTCTGACCGAGACCTGCCATTCCGTTCTCGCAAAGGTTGCGACGGTTGATGCCGACGCGTGACTCCGTGATACCGATACCGAGGAGCGCCTCCTCCACATTCGCGCAGGCCTCCTTAGCGGCGGCAATGCACATCGGAAGAAGAATCTCTTCGATATAGGAATCGTTGCTGACACCCCATCCGGGCGTGAAGGTACAGCAGGGGCCCGAATGCGTATGTATCTCACAGATGATGATATTTTCCTTGGGAATCGAGGTTTCCTTTTCAATTTCTGCCGCGATACGGCTCGTCAGATCCGTGCGCACGGCGCAAATATCCAAAGAGATCAGGAGCGCCTCGGGCTTTCCGTGACCAAAAACGGCAGCGTTGGCGTGCAGATCGTCATGCACGGAGGTGGCCTTTCTCTGCTCGTATTTCGGATAGCCGTACAGAGGCGTGCCAAGCGGGGGCGTGATCACCTTTTTGGCTCTGCCGACAATGAATTTTTCTTTCATAGGTTTCGTCTCCTTTTTGCTTTAGTATAACACGCATCCAAAGGCGTTACAAGGTATATTATTTTTCAAAAATTCCCTAAAATTGCGAGGGGATCAGTTCCAAACGGAAAGAGGACGAACGGGTGCGGCCGCCTTCGGCTCCTCCTCATCGCGCAGAGGATAGAAGCGCACGGCGATACGATGGCTTCCCTTGCCTGAGAGATACACCGTCAATCGGCTGATGCCCTCGTTATCTCTTTGCGGTGCGGGCGTTGGATCGTATTCGCGGGGAGCGGGCTGAACGATGGGAGAATTTTCATCCGCGCGACCGAGGCAAACCTCGAAAACGCCCTCCGTCAAAAGCTCGGCACAAAGCTTCACGCCCTCGATATCCAAAACGGCGCGCTTGCCGTTCTCCGAAAGCGTGACGGCGGCAGGCGTATGCGCCGACCAACGGACGGTATCCTCCGCAAAGCATTCGATCTCATCCTGCAAAAGCACCGTTTCCGAGGTGCGATCCAACATAAGGCCGCGGATCACGCTTCTTTCGGGATAGGCGGCGGACATATCCGCAATTGCGAATCCGTAATTTTCCGTATCGGTGAAGCGATCTGTGCGGCAGGGTGCCTCCCAGATCTGATCGTTTTCGGGGGCGGGATTGAAAATCACCGTATTGTGCCCCTCGGCGCGGAAGCGGTAACAGCCGCGATAGGGCTTGAGGTTATAGTTATCACTGCCGAGATCAAGGAAGAATCGCTTATCCCCGACATTGAGGATAAAGGTTCCCATATCGTGATGGCCGTGATAGGCATTGTTTTTTGCAAAATGAATGCCCGCGAAGAGCGCGTCATCTCCCGTATGCGTGCGGAAGGTGGCGTTATCTGCGCCGACGCGGCCGAAGCCGAGCGGCAGAGCCGCAAGCGGCGCGGGCGGCACTTCACGGTAAAACAAAACATCGACAGCGTTTCCGTTTCCTGCCATAATGTCCTCACGACGCACGGCATAGAGAGCGGGATCGTTATACCTTGCGGCCAACCAAGAAAAGATGGGATTGGTGATGCGCGAGGCAACGGCATCACCGAAATTGAAGCCCACGCGATCGGGCGAGGAAAGCGAAAGAAGGAAATAGGGCGATCTTGCAACGCCAATATAATCCGTCAGCCCGAAATCCGAGCCTGCCGCCGTTTCCAGCGCGGCGGAATAGAAGGCGAGAAAGCGCGTTGCATACGACCAATAATTCACGCCCTCGGAATACGTGCCGTCCTCAGCATCATAGAAGGCACGCACGGCCTCGTAGGTATCGTCATAGGCGCAGGTGAGGATCGTTTCACAGAGCTCGTCGCGGTCGATCTCATCAAAGATTGCAAGCACGGCCATGGAAAGAGAGCCGTTGCAAACCATCTTCCAGTTATCGCCCGGCTTATCCTGATACCAGCGATAGCCGCGCCTTGCATCGAGCACATTCCTATGCTCGGGGGCGTTTTCGTATTCCTCCATCACCGCATAGAAGCCCTTCTCTATCAGGCGGTTGCGCATCGTTTCCTTCAACGGCTCGGAAAGATAATCGTAAAGCCAATCGTATGCAAAGGCGAAGGCCGCGCAAAGCTCGGCGCAATCGAGAAAATGGCGGGGATGGAAATCGGGGAAGGCGCAGGCCGCCTCAATCTCCTTCACGGCACGGGCGGCATATTTTTCCTCCCCCGTGATGCGATAGGCATAGGAGAGCTTCATCAGCCGCTCCTCCACGCGGCGCGAGGTTCCGAGAAGGCGCACGCCGTCCGGGATCTCATATTGGCTGACGGGGGCTTTGAGAATCTTCTCGGCATCGGAAAGAATGGCGCAAAGCAACGGCTTATATGCGCCGACCTCGCGGTTTTCCGAAAGGCGCACAAAGTCCGCCTCGGTCATAATAATACGGGGATGATGCCCCTTCGGGTGTTTTTCTCTGGCGGCGGCCAGAATCTTGCTTCCAATCGATTGCATATTTTTCTCCTTTACCAAAGCGCAAGAGGCTTCACGGAGGGCTTTTCCTTCGGAATTTCGCGCCCCTCTATGAGCGGGAGCATCCAAACGGCGATGCGGCGGTGAGCCTTGCCCTTAAGGTGAACGACGAGCTTCACGCCCGTATTCTCCGCCTGTCCTTTAAGGACGGAGGAGGAGGAATTGGCCGCAGGCTCCACCACGGGCGAATTTTCATCCGCCGCCGACGGGCGAAGCTCAAAAACGCCCTCTGTCAGCAACGAAACATACATTTTCACGCCGTCGATTTCAAGGACGGCGGCTCTGCCGCTTTCATAGAGGCGGGCGGCGGCCGCAGTATGTGCCGACCAGCGGATCACATCCTCCGAGGCACAGCGGATCTCATCCTGCACAAGAACGCTTCCGTCCTTGCGGTCAAGCTTCAGGCCGCGAACGACCTCGCGACTCGGATACGCCACGGAAATATCTGCAATGGCAAAGCTCTCTTCTCCATCCGAGAAGCGATGAATACAGCAATCGGCCACGTGTGCCTGATCGCTTTCGGGGGAAGGATTGAAGATCACCGTATTGTGCCCCTCGGCGCGGAAGCGATAGCAATGGCTATAACTCGGCTTGAGGTTGTAATTGTCCTGTCCGAGATCCGAGAAGAAGCGTTTATCCCCGACATTGACAACAAATGTTCCCAAATCGTGGTGCCCGTGGTAGGCTTGGTTCTTTGCAAAATGGATTGCCGCATAAACGGCATCCTTCGATGTATTGGTGCGGAAGGTGGCATTATCGGCGCCAACCTTACCAAAGGCAAGCGGGAGGCTGGAAAGCGGCGTATACGGCACATCGCGGAAATAGAGCGCATCGATATAATTGATCCTGCCCTCCTCGATATCCTTTCTGCGCACGGCATAGAGCGCGGGATCGTCATATCTTCCCGCAACCCAAGAAAGCAAGGGGCCGGTGATCGAGGAGGCGCTTGCATCCCCGAAATTAAAGCCGATAAAATCGGGAGAGGAAAGTGCAAAAAGGAAATAGGGTGAGCGGCGAACGCCATTCCAATCCGTGAGTCCGAAATCCGTTCCGATCGCCGTCATCATCGAGGCCGAGAAGAAGGCGAGGAAGCGCGTTGCATACGACCAATAGGAAACGCCCTCGGAATAGGTGCCGTCCTCTTCGTCATAGAAATTGCGCACGGCCTCGTAGGTATCCTCGAAGGCACAGGTGAGGATAAACTCCGTCTGATCGCTTTCAAGCTCGTCAAAGGTGGCAAGAATGGCGGAAACGAAGGAGCCGTTGCAGACCATCTTCCAGTTATCTCCCGGCTTATCCTTATACCACTTATAGCCGTGATAGGGATCGAGCACATTCTTATGCTCGGGCTCGTCGTTATATTCCTCAAGAATGGCGGAGAAGCCCTTCTCCACGATGCGGTTGAGGATCAGCTTTTTCTGCTCGGCATTAAGATAATCATAGAGCCAGTCAAAGCAAAGGCCGAAGGCAAAAACGAGCTCCGCACAGTCAAGGAAATGGCGGGGATGAAAATCGGGGAATGCGGCCGCGGCCTCCATTTCCCGCACGGCACGGGCGGCATACTTTTCCTCACCCGTGATGTGATAAGCAAAGGCGCAATGGAGAATGCGCTCCTCCACTCTGCGCGAGGTGGCCAAAAGGCGCACGCCGTCCGGAATCACATATTCCGAAACGGGCGCATCCAACACAAGATCCGCCTCTGCGATCATATGATCCACGATTCTTTTCGTGATCCCCTCGTTTCGGTTTTCGCGCAGGCGGGAAAAATCCGCCTCGGTCATAATGATGCGGGGATGGCTTTTATTTGCCGCCTTTGCGGCGGATAAAATTTTACTTCCGATAGTTTGCATAGCTTTTTCCTTTCTTTACCAAAGCGAAAGTGCGCTGACCTGCGGTTTTTGCGCGGGAATATCCTCGCCCTCCTGCAGGGGGCGAAGCCAAACGGAGACGGTGTGCTTCATTTTTCCTGTCAGATGAACGACAAGCTTCTGAATGCCCTCGTTCGTCGCCTGCGGAACAGGGATCGAAGAGGTGGATGTCGGTGCGGGAGCAAGCGTGGGCGAATTTTCGTCTGCCACAGCGGCGCGCACCTCAAAGCACCCTTCTGTCAGGAGAACGGCTAAAAGCTTCGTTCCCTCAATATCCAAAACGGCGGCCTTGCCCTTCTCGTACAGGCGAATGGCGGCAGGCGTGTGCGCCGACCAGCGGATCACATCGTTTTCCGCGCATTCGATCTCGTCCTGCAAAAGAACACTTCCGCTCTCGCGCAGCATTTTCATGCCGCGAACAACGCTTTGGCCGTTATAAGCCTCGGACATATCGGCGATTGCATAGCTATCCCCTGCCGAGGAAAAACGCGCAATATGGCAATCCGCGTGGCGGTTCTGATCATTTTCGGGAGCAGGGTTGAAGATCACGGTGTTATGCCCTTCGGCACGAATGCGATACGCATCCCGATAGGGCGAAAGATTATAATTGTCTGCCCCGAGGTCCACAAAGAAACGCTTTTTGCCGATATTAACAACAAAGGTTCCCATATCCTCGTGGCCGTGGTAGGCATGGTTTTTAGCAAAATGAACGGCGGCATACAACGCGTCATCACCGATATCGGTGCGGAAGGTGGCGTTATCTCCCAAAGCGCGCCCGAAGGCCAGCGGCAGAGCGGAAAGCGGCTCGCTTTCCACCTCACGGAAGAAAAACACATCGTCATAATTGATGCGCCCCTGCTCGATATCGGGGCGGCGCACGCCATACAGCGCGGGATCGCCATACCGCTCGGCGCACCAAGAGAAGATCGGACAGGTTACCGAGCCTGCCGCTGCATCACCGAAATTGAAGGCAATCTTATCGGGCGAGGACATCGAAAGAATAAAGTACGGCGAGCGGCGCACACCCTCCCAATCCGTGAGGCCGAAATCCGTGCCCGTGGCGGTGATGAGTCCCTTGGAATAATACGCAAGATACTCGGTTGCATACTCCCAATAGCCAACGCCCTCGGAATAGGTGCCGTCCTCCTCAATATAGAAATCGCGCACGGCCGCATAGGTATCCTCAAAGGCATGCGTGAGGCAGGGCTCGTAAAGCGCGCATTCCTCATCGTCAAAAATGGCGAGAATGCCCAGCGTGATCGCGCCGTTGCAGACCATTTTCCAGTTATCACCCGGCTTATCCTGATACCAACGGTAGGAGCGGGAGCGCGCGGGATTATCCTCATAATCCTCCATAACGGCCTTCAGTCCGTATTCGATCACGGCGCGGCGCATCAAGGCCTTGGTTTCCTGATCCAGATAGGAATAAAGATAATCATAGCCGAAGGCAAAGGCGGCAACCATCGTTGCCACATCCAAAAAATGATACGGGTGAAAATCCGGGAAAGCGGCGGCGGCCTTCAGCTCCTTCACAGCACGGGCGGCATACTTTTCCTCGCCCGTGATATGATAGGCAAAGGCGCAGTATTCCACGCGCGACTGCACCGCGCGCGAGGTATGTAAAAGACGGATACCGTCCGGGATTTCATAGGTGCGCGGCGGAAGATCCAAAACGGCATTGGCCTGCTCTATGACCTTTTCCACGATCTTTTTCGTGAGCCCCTGCTCTCTTTTTTCGCGCAGACGGGCAAAATCCGCCTCGGTCATAATGAGACGCGGATGGTTATTATTTGGATTTTTCTTCTTGGCGGCGGCCAAGATTTTGTTTCCAATGCTTTCCATGAAAAAGAGCTCTCCGTTTCTTTTGATAGGTAGACGATGGCTTAACGCAGTATTTCGGAATTTATACCGTTGTGATAAATATCGCCTGATAGCGAGGAAAAATTTTGAAAGACAAGGCAAGCCGAGCGAGAGGGGCGACGGCATAGTTTCCTATGACGAGCCCCACGAGTCGATGGCTTAACGCAGTATTTCGGAATTTAT
>JAZTWU010000027.1:0-2617 GCA_045636085.1 Eubacteriales bacterium | reverse complement strand
AAATACGATCAAGAGCTATCTCGGCTCCGGCTATAAGGTTATCGCCTCTAAGGGTCATATCCGCGATCTTCCCAAGAGCAGTCTCGGTATCGATGTGGAAAACGGCTTTGAGCCGCATTATATCAATATCCGCGGCAAGGGCGATGTGATCAAGGAATTGAAGAAGGAGGCCAAGAGCGCCTCGAAGATCTTCCTCGCAACGGACCCCGACCGTGAGGGCGAGGCTATTTCCTGGCATATTGCAGGCCAGCTTGGCATTCCCTCGGATAAGGCTTGCCGCGTTACCTTCAATGAGGTAACGAAGTCTGCCGTGAAGGATGCGATCCGCCATCCCCGCGTGATCAACGAGGATCTGGTGAATTCGCAGGAGGCGCGCCGCATTCTGGACCGCCTGATCGGCTTCAGTCTGAGCCCCATTCTTTGGAAGAATATCAAGAGCGGACTTTCCGGTGGCCGCGTGCAGTCTGCCGCCGTCCGCATCATCACGGAGCGTGAGGCCGAGATCCGCGCCTTCGTTCCGCAGGAATATTGGACGGTGGATGCAAGCCTCGTTACCGCAGAGGGCGAGGAGCTCGCCGTGAAGCTCTTTGGAAATAAAGAGGGAAAGATCCGCATCGCGGATGAGAGCACCGCAAGGGAGATCGAGGCCAAGGTGCGTGGCGGTAGCTTTAAGGCGATTGCCGTGCGCCACGCAGAGAAGATCAAGCAGCCCGCGCCGCCCTTCACGACGGCAACGCTCCAGCAGGAGGCCTCCCGCAAGCTCGGATTCCAAACGCAGAAGATAATGAAGGTCGCGCAGGAGCTGTATGACGGCTTGAATCTTGGCGCCGAGTTCGGCGGAACGCAGGGTCTTATTACCTATATGCGTACCGACTCGCAGAGAATCTCTGTTTCCGCGCAGGAATCTGCCGCCGCCTTTATCCGTGAAAACTACGGTGAGGAGTGCCTTCCCGCCGCGCAGAGAGCCTATAAGACCGAGCAGGGCGCGCAGGATGCGCACGAGGCGATCCGTCCCTCCAATGTGCAGATCCAGCCAAGACTCGTGCGCAAGATCCTCTCCTCGGATCAGTACCGTCTTTATAAGCTGATCTGGGAAAGATTCATTGCAAGCCAGATGGCCGCCGCCGTTCTTGATACGGTTTCCGTGGATATCGAGAATGCAGGCTATATCTTCAAAACGGGCGGATACACCGTGAAGTTCCGCGGCTATATGTCCGTATACGACAATACGGAGGAGGATCTTCTGCAGGATACCGAGGTGAATTTCTCGCATCTTCCGCAGATTCGTGAGGGGCAAACGCTTGCCTGCAGTGCTCTGAAGAGTGAGCAGCATTTCACGGAGCCTCCTGCAAGATATACGGAGGCCTCCCTCGTTAAGTTCTTTAAGGAGAACGGCATCGGTCGCCCCTCCACCTATGCGCAGATCATCCAGATCATCATCTCCCGCGGTTATGTGAAGAGAGACGGGAAGGTGCTGGTTGCAACGCCGCTGGGCGAGATCACAACGGGCTTTATGCAGTCGCATTTTCCCGAGATCATCGACTATGAGTTCACGGCGGATATGGAGGATCAGCTGGACTCCATCGAAAATAAGGAAAACACCATCCACAGCATTCTTTCGGGCTTTTGGCAGAAATTCTCGGAGGAGATCGAAAAGGCCTCCTCGGAGGATGCCAAGGTTGAGGTAAAGCTTCCCGCAGAGGAGAGCGATATCGTTTGCGAAAAGTGCGGTGCGAAGATGGTATATAAAAACGGCCGCTTCGGCAAGTTCCTTGCCTGCCCGAACTATCCTGCCTGCCGCAATACCAAGGCGGTGGATAAAAACGGTGCGATCGTTGAAAAGGAAGAGGCGAAGCCCACGCTTGCGGGATTTTCCTGCGAGCTTTGCGGCGGCGAAATGGTAGTGAGAAGCGGTCGCTTCGGCACCTTCTATGCCTGCATCAATTATCCCACCTGCACCTTCACGAAGCAGAAGGTCACGGAGCTTGAGGTTCCCTGTCCGCAATGCGGCGCCAAGCTTTTTGCAAGACACGGAAAGAGCAAAACGCTCTTTTACAGCTGTGAAAGATACCCCGAGTGCGATTTCTCCTCTTGGGATATGCCCTTGGATGAGAAATGCCCCGATTGCGGCGAAATGCTCTTCTACCGCAAGAGCCGTCGCAGTGTAATCTGTAAAAGCAAGAAATGCGGCTATAAGCGCGAGGAAGAGCGCACGGTAATCGAATGATGGAGGCGAAGAAAAACGTCACCGTCATCGGCGCAGGCCTTGCGGGATGCGAGGCCGCTTGGCAGGCCGCAGAGCGTGGCGTCATAGTGCATCTCTATGAGATGAAGCCGAAGCGCTTCTCGCCCGCGCACCATAGCGAGGGATTTGCGGAGCTCGTTTGCTCCAATTCTCTGCGCTCGAATCAGACGGACAATGCCGTGGGGCTTCTGAAGGCAGAGCTTTCAAAGCTCGGTTCTCTCATTATGGAGGCCGCGTATGCCACCGAGGTGCCCGCAGGCTCCGCTCTCGCGGTCAACCGCGAGGCCTTCAGCGCCTATATCACGGAAAAAATTAAGAATCATAAAAACATTACCGTTCATTACGGCGAGATCACCGAGATCCCGAAGGAGG
>JAZTWU010000026.1:0-4608 GCA_045636085.1 Eubacteriales bacterium | reverse complement strand
GTGTAAAGAGCTTTTGCGTGTTTGAGCTGTTTTTTCCGCCGATCACGATCATTCCGTCAGAGGTGGCCGCAAGCGAGACCGCTTCGGTCTGCCTGATTTCAGTCACACTACATATTGTATCAAAAAAAATCGCGTTTGTATATAGGTTTTTCAAAAAATTTTTAATTTTTTTAAATTCGACTAAATTCTCGGTTGTTTGTGAACACAAAATGGGGATTTTGCCATCAATATTTAACAATTGAAGCTCTTCAAGGCTTCCGATTGCATATTTTTCGCCCTTCGCGTGGCTGAGATTGCCAATGGCTTCGGGATGATCCTTATGGCAAAAATGCAAAAAGACCGTTTCTTCCGAGGTGTTTTCTTCCGCGATCCGATGGATCTTTTTAACGAAGGGACAGGTCATATCAATGAGATCCAGCCGCTTGGTTTTCTCCGCAAGCGTCTTGAGCGCAAGCTCCTGTTCCTTAGGTATGCCGTGCGTTCGCACGATCAGGTGCATCACGGCGGGGGCGATGGCCAAAAGCTCCTTTTCCACCGCATCAAAGGAAATCGAGCGGATGCCCGCCTTTTCCAGTCTTTTAAGAAAGGTGGGGTTATGGATCAGCTCGCCGAGCGTATAGGTGTGCGCCGTGCCCTGCATCGAGAGTGCCATATCCACAGCGCGCTTCACGCCCGGGCAGAAGCCTGAATTTTTTGCTAATACTACTTCCATTTCGGCTTATCCGTTGCTTTCGTTTGCTTTGGCTTCAAGTGCAAGGATTGCGGCGTAAATACGGTCGGTAATCGCATCGTAGGAGCGGTCGGCTCCGCTCGCCGTCAGATCCTCGGCGCTTAAGGGCGCACCAATATGGATCTTCACGCGCTTGAAAAGCCCGTATTTTTGGTTTTTCGTCTGGATATAAACGGGCAAAACGGGGCATCCCGTATGCGCGGCAATAAAGGCTGCACCGCGCTTGAAGGTCGTTTCGGAAATGGGAACGACGGGATTTCTGTGTCCCTGCGGGAAGATCGCAACGTTTTCGCGCAGAGTGATCATTTCCTCCGCCTTACGGATGGCCGCCACATCGGAGGCGGCGCGATCAAGACGAATTGCACCGAGTAAGCGAAGAAGTCCGCTGAGCACGGGAATCGAGAAAAGCTCCTTCTTTGCAAGGAATCGCACCTGCGTCGGATAAACCGCGGCAATCAGCACAGGATCGCGCATTCCGAGATGGTTGGAGCAGATGAGAACGCCGCCACCCTTGGGAACATTCTCCTTTCCAACAGCCTTCACGCCGAAAAGAAAGCGGATCGGCGCGGCAAGAAGGGAATAGAGGAAGCGGTATATATTGCTGTTTCTTCTCAGAGCGGATTTCTTTTCAAGAAAACCGATGATCGCATCCGCGGTTTCCTCCAGCGTCAAATCGGAATTATCCAAGAGAATCGCATCCGCGGCAGGAACGCAGGGGGAAGCACTGCGCGTGGCATCGTTGGTGTCTCTTTCATTCATTTCCGCAAGAACCTGCTCGTAGGTCGCATCGGAGCCCTTTGCCTGCAACTCCTTGAAGCGGCGCATCGCTCTGGCTTCGGGGGATGCAAAGAGAAATACCTTCAAATTGGCCTTCGGAAGAATGACGGTGCCGATATCCCGTCCGTCCATAATCACATTGTTCTTTTTAGCAATGCTTCTTTGCGTATTGAGAAGAAATGCGCGCACCTCGGGAATTGCGCTCACGGTGCTTGCCGCCATCGAGATTTCGGGGGTGCGGATCTTGTCGCCCACCTCCTCGCCGCAAAGATAAAGCTCCTGTCTGTCGGTAAACTTCAAGGAGATCTTCACCTCGGGGAGCGCGGCGATCACGGCAGGGGTATCCTTGGGCGAGATTCCCTTGGAAACCATATAGAAGCCAACGGCGCGATAAAGCGCACCCGTGTCCACGTAGATGAATTTCAGCTTTTCGGCGATCCGCTTGGCAACGGTGGATTTTCCCGCGCCGCCGGGGCCGTCAATTGCGATGTGTGTCATAGTATTCTCCAACAAAATTTTAATAATAAATTTCTGCTGCGCTTTTTCCGGCGAGATATCCGGTGGAGAATGCGATCTGGAGATTGTAGCCGCCCGTATAGGCGTCAACGTCAATGATCTCGCCTGCGAGGAAAAGACCTTCGCAGATTTTGGATTCCATTGTTTTTGGGTTGATTTCGCGCACCTCAATGCCGCCGCGCGTCACGATCGCCTCTTCAATGGGGCGAAAGCCGCAAAGCGGGATGGGGAAGCCCTTCAAAAGGGATAAAAGCCTGCGCCGTTGCTCTCTCGTGATCTCGCGCACTTTCCGTCTTGCGGGGATTTCGGAGGCCTCAACGAAGGTCTCGATTGCCGCCGCAGGCAGAAGCGCGGAGAGTGCGTTGGCAAAGTCCTTGTTGCTTTCCTTTTCAAAAATGGAAATCAGTCTGCCGTCCAGCTCCTTTTCTTCGATCGCGGGCTTCCAGTCAATATAAAGAGAAACGCCGCTAAGATCCTGCCCGGAAAGATGCGCAGAGGCGGAAAGGATCATCGGACCGCTGACACCGAAATGCGTGAAAAGCATTTCGCCGAAATCTGAATAGAGCGTTTTTCCATCCCGCTCGATGCGGATTCCAACATTTTTGAGAGAAAGGCCCTGCATTCTCTCGCAATAGGGAGAATCGGATTCAAAGGGAATGAGAGAGGGATAGAGTGGTGAAACGGTGTGTCCAAGCTTTCTTGCAAGCCGATGACCCGATCCGTCCGAGCCCGTGCGCGGATAGGATCTGCCGCCCGTAGCAAGAATCACCTTGTCATATAATTCGCTCTCGTTTCCGTTGATGAAAAATCTTCCGTCGCCGTTTTTTTGGATGCTTGCAACCTTTTCGTTCAAAAGCCTTGCATCCTTCGTGTATTTTCGGAGAGCGTTCACGATCGTTGCGGCTTTATCATTTTCGGGGAAAACGCGCCTTGCGCGCTCCACCTTGAGTGCAACGCCGAGATTCTCAAAAAGATGCATCGTATCCTCGGGAGAAAGAGCGGAAAGCGCGGCGTAAAGAAATCGCGGATTGCGCGGCACGTTTTCCATAAATTCCTGCAGAGTGCAGGCGTTTGTGAGATTGCACCGTCCCTTACCCGTGATGCCGATCTTTCGGCCAACGAACTGCATATGCTCGTATATCGTCACCTCAGCACCGCAGGAAAGCGCCGTTCCCGCCGCCATCAATCCGGCCGCGCCGCCGCCGATCACAGCGATTTTTATCATTTCATTCATAGAAGAAAACGCATCCTTATCTCTTTGAGTAAACGTTGTATTCATCCCAGACCTTTTCGAGCTTTTCAAACCGCCTTGTGATGCGCCCCTCGATTTGCTGAGCGATTTCCGCGATCAGAGCGTTGAGAATGCTGAAGGGGGCAACGAGCGAGTCGCAAAAGGATGCCATATCCGATTGCGCCGTGAGGAGGAAGGATGCGTGCTCCGCAAGCGGAGAAACCTCCGAGTCGGTTATAACAACGACCTTGGCATCGTTTTGCTTTGCAAACTTCACGGCGCTGATCATCTTGTTGAAGTAGCGCGGGAAGGAAAATGCGATCAGCACGTCCTGATCGCTGATTGCAAGCAATTGCTCCAGAATCTCTGCGGAGGAGGTGGGCTGAACGTATCGGACGTTGTCGAAAATCAAGGTCAGATTGTATTTCAGAAAGTAGGCAAGCGCCTCGGAGCTTCGTGCACCGATGATATAAATGTTCCGCGCGTGGACGATAGCCTGCACGGCACTTTGCAGATGATCGCGGTTGAGGTGCTTCATCGTGTAGCGGATCTTTCGGATATCCGCCTCCATAACGCAGTCGGTGATATCCATACGGCCGACGCGGTTTTTCGTTACCTCAATGCGCTGATTGGGCGTGAGCTTAATGCGCATCAGCTCCTGCACGGCGCGCTGAAATTCCGCATAGCCCTCAAAGCCGAGCTCACCCGCAAAGCGAACCACGGTGGATTCCGAAACGCCAACGAGGCGACCGAGCCTTGCGGCTGTCATATAGGCCACCTTGTCATAATCCTGCAAAATCGCGGTGGCAATTTTCTTTTGTCCCTTGGAGAAGGTAGAATATTTGCGGCGAATGCGCTGAGAAATATCAATTGCCATATCAAACCTCGGGCTGAAAAATGAATTGTTTTTTTATGTGGGATCAGCCAAGCTTTGCAAGTGCGCTTTCGATGCGCGCAAGCGTTTGCTCCTTGCCGATAACCTCCATAATCTCCGTCGCTCCGCCGGGCGTTGCCGCAAGGCCGGAAACGGCGATACGGATGCACCACATAATCGTGCCCGTTTTGAGAGAAAGCTGCTCGGTGAGCGGTGCAAGTGCGGCAAAAAGCGTATCGTTATCGTAGGAAGAAACCGAGGCAAGAATATCCTTTGCAGAGCAAAGAACGGTCTTAACGGTTTCGTATTCGCTGATCTTGTTCTTTTTGTTGAGGAAGAGCTCCTTATCATACTCGGGAAGAGAGATAAAGAGTCCCATTCTCTCATTGATCTCGGAGAGCTTGGAAATTCTTGTTCTGAGAAGAGCGAGCATGTTAGATACGTTTATATTCTCGGGAATGTCAACGGTAATGAAGGGCT
>JAZTWU010000025.1:0-7013 GCA_045636085.1 Eubacteriales bacterium | reverse complement strand
GTATTTTTACATATGTTAACAAATTTATATCATTTCGTAAAAAGTATTCACGTTTTTATGGTGGGGGTATATAATATAAACTGCTCGCGCTAAATTTGCGCGCGCATTAAATAAGATATTTTATTTAAGGAGGTCATAATTATGACGAACAATCGCAGCACGAAACGCGCTCTTTTGGCCAGCGTTCTCTCGTTGATCCTTTGCTTCTCTATGCTTATCGGATCGACGTTCGCTTGGTTTACGGACAGTGTTTCGTCGGACAAAAACACGATCGTCGCAGGTAATCTTGATATCGAGCTCAAGTATAGCAAGGTTGTTAACGGCGTGAGAACGGGCTGGGAGCTCGTTGAGGGCGAGGACGAGATCTTCGATCCCAATGCACTTTGGGAGCCCGGCAGAGTTGAGGTCGTTTACCTTGAGGTTTCCAACCTCGGAACGCTTGCTCTCAAGTATAGACTTGAGGTAGACGTTCTTGGCGAAACGCCCGCAACCAATGTGGCGGGTCAGGAGTTCAAGCTTTCCGATCACCTCGTATTCAAGGTGGTTGAGATGGACGATGCTCTTGCAACCTATGATACCTATGAGGCTGCTGTGGCCGCCGCAGGCACCGAGAAGGGGCTGAAGGATTATAACGGCGATACGAAGTCTCTCGAGCCCAAGGATGCGGCAAACGACGAGGACTACGTTGCCCTGATCGTTTATATGCCCAAGGAGGTTGGCAACGAGGCGAACTACCGCGGCACCGCTCCCTCCATCGATCTTGGCATTAAGCTCTATGCAACGCAGTATACCGCCGAGAGCGATAGCTTCGACGATATGTATGACTACGATGCAAATTTCGTAACCTCCGCCGCAACCATCGAGGAGTTCCTTGATGCTATCGAAAACGGCGATGATATGCTTCTCTCCGAGCCCATCGTAATCGACGAGAATCTCGTTGGAGCTATGAATGAGCGCATCGCAGGTGCGGCTACCTATGCTCTTGGCAGAGGCACCACGCTGATCGATAAGGATGTTTGTATCGACGGTAACGGTAGCACGATTTACAGAACCGAGGATATGATTGACCAGCCTCTTATCATGATCGATGAAGGCTACACTCTCACTCTTACGAATATCACCCTTGACGGCGGTGCCGTTTGGAGCGGCCCCACCGATCCCGTTCTTGGCCGTCCGATCGGTAATGTCGGAATTGTTACCACGAGCAATGTGATTGTTCTTAATAAGAATGCAAATTTGGTTCTTGGCGATGGCGCTATCGTTCAAAATAATGACGGTAGTTCTGCGATCCATCCCGGAACGAAGATTGGCGCAACCGTCACCATTGATGGCGGTTGGGTTATCAATAATAACACCACGACTGCAACGGGTGCAATCTGGGGCGGCGGAGCAATCACCGTTGAAGAGGGATCGAAGATCAACGGAAACTATTCTCCTACGGATGGCGGTGTAATCCGTATGGTCAGCTATCAGACTCTGACGGTTAACGGTGGCGAGATCAATAATAATAAGGCCGAAGGCGTTGGCGGCGTAATTTACGACTGGAACTACGGTTATTATTACTTCAACGGCGGCGAAATGGCGAACAACTTCGCAAACATCGGTGGCGCGATATACGCAAGAGAGCGTTGCGTGATTAAAATTAGTGGCGACTTTAAGCTTATCAATAATACCGCGAACGAATATGGCGCAATTCGTATGAGCGACTACACCTCGTTCATTATGGATGGCGGCTTAATTTCCGGCAATATCAGCTTGAATAGCCCCGAGGGAAATGCGTTCTACGGATATAATGCAGGCGTTAATATTACCGGCGGTGTGATTGAAGATAATTTTATTATTCACGGTGGACTTGATCCTATTGTTGGCGGCACGATCAACGGTACGGTTTATTTTGCTTTGGCTACCAACCATAATACTGCATATCTTGACGCAGGTTTTGAAAAGATTTCCTTCAAAGTTTCTGAAGGCGAGAATTTTGCAAGTTTCCATCTTCAGCCCACTGCAGGTTACACCTACACCGAGGGCGACGAAGCGAAGTTGATCTGCCTCAACGAGGGTTACAGCACCTATTGGGATGAGGCTGCCGCTCGCTTCAAGATTAAGGCTAACTGATTTTTGCAAGGATTCTCTATATAGATTATAGATATACTTATATTATAATTGAATATAGAAAAAGCCCCGACCGTTTTTAAAGCGGTCGGGGCTCTTGCTTCGTTTTGTTAAACACATTTTTTTCGCGGGTATGCCAAAAGAGAAGGGCGCATTATTTGAAGATCTTTTTCCAGAAGCTATCCCTCTTCTTGTTGTTGTTTTCCTTCAGCGAGGTTGCAAAGGCTTCAAGAAGCTTTTTCTGCTCCGAGGAGAGGTTTTGCGGCGTATCCACAACAACGGTGACAATCAGGTCGCCGAAGCGCTTGCTATTGAGGTTTGCAACGCCCTTGCCGCGCAGGGTGAAGCTTGCGCCGGTTTGAGTTCCCTCGGGGATGCGGATCTTCTCGGTTTTTCCGCCGAGGATCGGAACCTCGATTTCTGCGCCGAGTGCGGCCTCCGCGAAGGTGATCGGAACCTCGCAATAGAGGTTATTGCCCTCGCGGTGGAAGATATCGTGCGGCTCAACGCGCACCTCGATCACGAGATCGCCGTTGGCTCCGCCGTTGCGCCCTGCGCTACCCTGTCCGCGCAAAACGATGCGTTGCATCGAATCGATGCCTGCAGGGATCGTGACCTCGAGCGTTTTCTTCACCTTGATATAGCCCTTGCCGTTGCAATTCTTGCAGGGCGTTTTGATGATTTTTCCCGTGCCGCGGCAATTCTGGCAGGCCTTCTGCGTTTGCATATAGCCGAGCATCGTTTGCTGCTGAACGGTTACGCGACCCGTACCGCGACAGGTTTGGCAGGTTTCGGGCTTCGTGCCCTTGGCCGCGCCGTTTCCGCCGCATTCGCCGCATTCCTCCACGCGCGCGAAGGAAACCTCCTTCTTGCATCCGAAGGCCGCCTCCTCAAAACTGATGGAGATGCGCGTTCCGATGTCGTCGCCCTCGATGGGCATATTGGCGCGACTGCGCGAGGAGCCGCCGCCGCCAAACATATTCGAGAAAATATCTCCAAAATCGAAATCGCCGAATCCGCCGCTGAAGCCGCCAAAGCCTCCGAATCCGCCGCCCGCCGAGGGATCAAAGGCCGCGTGTCCGTATTGATCGTATTTCTGGCGCTTGTCGGCATCCGAAAGAACGTCGTATGCTTCGTTCGCTTCCTTGAATTTCGCCTCGGCCTCCGCATCGCCCGGATGCAGGTCGGGGTGATATTTCTTGGCCAACGCGCGATAGGCCTTTTTGATTTCGTCCTCGCTTGCACCCTTCGAGATGCCGAGGACCTCGTAATAATCTCTCTTATCTGCCATAGTTATCCTTCTTTATTCCGTGCTCTGCGCGGATTCCAAAACAAGGCCTTCGCCTTGATTTGTAAACAGTCGGATAGGCGGCTCAAAGTCCGCCTACCGTTTTTTTCTTTTCGTTGCGTGAAGCGCCCAAGGGCGCCAAAAAATTGAGCCAAACTGTATCCGAACGCCGCATCGGCGTTCATATAAGAATATAGGGGGGCGCCCTCATTATGGAAAATTGAAATTTCCCACAATGCGGGTGGAAAGCCGTGGAAAATCCAAGATTTCCCACCGCTTACCCACAGTCGGCGCGACTGCGCATTGACTACTGCTACCTGTTTTCTTTCGCCCGGAAGGCATCGCCAAAGTGCCGTCTGCGCTCATAGCGATTTGAAAGAATGAATTTTGTGGGAGAATCTTTGATCGCGCCCCGAAGGCGTACGAGGGTACGCCGAGAGGAAGCGAGCGAAGATAGAAAAGGATTTTTAATTGATTGGAGGAAAACGGAGTTTTCCAACCTTAATACCTTATCAAGTCCTCGCAAACTCTCGTCTGCGCACAAACCAAATAAAAAAACCTCAAATCCTTTTCGATCTCACCAAAAGATCCCTTTTTCGGCTTACTTCGTTCCGAAAATTCGGTCTCCGGCATCGCCCAGACCGGGCACGATATAAGCGTGATCATTCAGCTTTTCATCCAGTGCCGCGCTGTAAACATCCACGTCGGGATGGTCAGCCTGCACCTTTGCCAAGCCCTCGGGAGCGGCAACGAGGCACATAAGCACGATATTCTTCGCGCCTCTCTGCTTCACCATAGAAATTGCATCGGAAGCCGAGCCGCCGGTTGCCAGCATAGGGTCAACGATGATTACGAGTCTTTCGCCGATATCGGGAGGCATCTTGCAGTAGTATTCCACGGGAAGATGCGTGTCGGGATCACGGTAAAGGCCGATGTGGCCGATTCTTGCGGAGGGTATCAGCTGGGTGAGACCGTCAACCATACCAAGGCCTGCGCGCAGAATGGGAACGATCGCCAGCTTCTTTCCTGCAAGGCGCTTGAATGTAGCCTTCTGAATGGGAGTCTCGATTTCAACGTCCTCAAGTGGGAGGTTGCGCGTGATTTCATAGCCCATCAGCATAGAGATCTCGCCAAGAAGCTCGCGGAAAGCCTTCGTGGCGGTATGCTTGTCTCTCATAATGGTCAGCTTATGCTGAATGAGGGGGTGGTCAACAAGATGAAAAGTGCTCATAATAAACTTCCTTTCATTTAAAGCAAATTGCTTTTTTAATTCTTCCTTTATAGTATAGTATAACGAGCGAAAAAAGTCAAGCCGTCGCGAAAAAAGGAGACCGAAAAGAAAAAATATTTTTTTTGCAAAAGGGGTTGACAAACGAGAACTTTTCGTGTATAATACCATTGTTATCCTAAGACAGCAGGTTCCGGTAAAAGCGTATGCTTTCCTGCCGAGGTGCGACAAAAGATGAATATTTAATATTTTTCGTTGTCCTTTCCTCGGGTATTGCTATGCCTGTCGCCGGAAAGGATTTTTTTATTTCAAATTTTTACGGAGGTGGAAAAATGCCAAGCAAAAACATTCTGGAACAGAAGCAGCAGATCGTTGAGTCGCTTGCCGCTAAGCTTCGTGATGCGAAGTCCGGCGTGCTTGTGAAATACGAGGGCATTACCGTGGCGGACGACACCGCGCTTCGCGCAGCGCTCCGCAAGGCCGGTGTAGAGTATACCGTTATGAAGAATACTCTGACCGGTAAGGCTTGCGAGATCGCAGGCTACGGTGATATGAAGCAGTACCTCTCTGGTATGACTGCTATCGCTATCGGACTTGAAGATCCCATTGCTCCCGCCAAGATTATGAAGACCTTTGCCGACAAGCTTGACCGCTTTGAGATCAAAGCAGGCTTTGTTGACGGCGGAATTCTTGATAAGGCAGGCGTAGAGGCGCTCGCTGAGATTCCTTCGAAGGAAGTGCTGGTTGCAAAGATGATGGGCAGCCTTATGTCCCCGCTTTACGGCCTTGCATACGTACTTCAGGCGAAGATCGACAAAGAGAACGGTGGCGAAGAGGCTGCCGCACCCGCAGAGGCTTAATCAGCACTGCACAAATTCAATTTTAAAAATATTTGGAGGATAAAAAAATGAACGAAAAGACCACTCAGATTCTTGACCTTGTAAAGGGTCTTACCATTCTTGAACTTGCTGACCTCGTTAAGGCACTTGAGGAGGAGTTTGGCGTATCCGCAGCTCCCGTTGCCGCTGTTGCTGCTCCCGGCGCTGCTGCTGCAGCTCCCGCAGAGGAGAAGACCGAGTTCGACGTAATCCTTAAGGCTGCAGGCGCAAGCAAGTTGAACGTTATCAAGGTTGCTCGTGAGATCACCGGCCTTGGTCTGAAGGATGCAAAGGACCTCGTTGAGGCTGCTCCTAAGGCAATCAAGGAAGGCGTTTCTAAGGAAGAAGCCGAGAAGATCGCAGAGCAGCTCAAGGCTGCAGGCGCAGAAGTAGAAGTGAAGTAATTTCATCTCCTAAAAATGAAAGCACACAGTCATCTGCTGGGACTGTGTGCTTTTTTATTTTCAGCCTTTCAAAAACCGTGATTGTGCACAAAATCCAAGGCCGTGTTTTTACATTTGTTAAAAACGCCGAAAAAACTTTTCTTTTTTTTGACATCTCTCAAAAACCGTCTTGCTTATATTTTAAATATATGCTAAAATTTTTTTAGACTATGCGCTGTGTGGCGGCGGCGCAGGATAAATGGCCCCACGAAAAAAAGAAGGAGAAACGTTATGAAAAACGCAAAGAAACTTGCGCTTCTCGCTCTCTCGCTTGTGCTTCTCGTTTGCGTGTTCGCAATCGGAGTGTTTGCTGAGGAAGAGAACGCAACCGTCGTTTATCCCGATGGATCGACCGAAACCTATGCGGTAGGCGATACGATCGAGCCGAAGGCATTCACGGACGGACTTTATTATGGTGAGGGAAATACCCTCTATAAGGACGATGCCGTAGAAGGATGGAGCTTCCGCCTTCGCGGATCGAATGCGATCCTCGAGAATCTCACCGTAACCGAGGAAATGGCAGGTCAGTCGATCTATGCCGTTGGTGCAGATAAGGTTTATTATTCTATCCTCTATAAGGGTACAACTAACTATTACACCACCGACGACGTTGTGACGAAGCTCAATGCCACCACGTTTGCTAATGCTGGTGGAACGGTTACGATTTACGAGGATTTAAACATCGCCTCTGACTTTAACTTTGGTTCAAATAGCGGCGGTTACATGGTTGTGTTTGACCTCAACGGACACGCTGTGTTCGCATCCAAAACTATAAACGCTTCTTGGATCAACCTTTATATTCTTTCCAAAAAGCCCGGTGCACATTTTTACTCCACCGCGAGCGTAATGTTTGCACCTAAAGAAACAAATGCCACGATCTCCCTTGGTGCAGATTCTTCCCATCAGTATAAGGAAAATATTTCCTTCCACTGTGCAAAGATTATGAATGACGTTCCCTATGGCGGACAGTATTATGCTAAGCTTTATATTCTTGGCGGTAACTATTATCAAACCGCGGCCGGTGCATCCTTTGCAGATATATCCGGCCACGTTCTCAAGGTGTC
>JAZTWU010000024.1:0-11998 GCA_045636085.1 Eubacteriales bacterium | reverse complement strand
AGAAAACCGTAGGTTTTCAACCTCGATACCATTTAAATACCTATATAACAAAAGTGGAGGCACTACTTCAGTGTCTCCACTCGTTTTTATTCGGTTATCCCTAAATGCGACAGCCCCTTTTTCTTTGATCCAATTCAAATCATATCGGTTATCTTTTCTCGGTGCTTTATTTTTGCACCTTTGCGCAGGAGGAGATCTTTGTTTCCTCGTTTTGCAAAATAAGGTTTTCCGCGATCACATCGATCTCGCTGTTGCCGCCGAAGGCATAGTCCATTTCCTTGGCGGTGCGCAGATTCCTGAAGCGCAAATTCTTTGCGCTCTTGCAATCCTTGAAGTAAACGGCACAGATGGAGTCCAAGGTCACGCGGTGGAACTTGCTCACGTAATTGATATCGTCGCGCGGGGGAGAGGTGAGCGTGCCGTAGCAAAGACCGTCCACGGTCACGTTCTCCAGCTCACATCCGTTGAAGTAGATACCCGTGCCGCCGTCGTCAAACATCTGGATATTTTCAAAATAGGAGTCGCAAAGGGTGTTTGCGATATAGCAGCCGAAGCGCGCACGGGTAACAACGTCGCGCACGGTGATGTTTCTCGTTTCGCCAAGGCGGTTAAGGCGCGATTGATAATCGCTGACGTCGCCGATGCGGATGGCCGCGAGGGGGCGCCAGATCTCGGGGGGCGTCGTGTCCTGAACGCCGCTGATCTGGATATTATAGATCTTGCATTCGCCGCGGTTGAGAATGCGGATAATGTCGCATCGGTGGCTCATCGTGGCGCGGATATTGCGGGCAACGATATCGTGAATATCGGGGTCCATATCGGTCGGATCGCCGCCAACGCGCTTTTTCGGGTGGCCGAAGTTCGTTAAAGCGAGCATATCGTCTCCCGTTCTGCCGTAGAGGTTTTCCACAAGGAAATTATGGCATCCCTCGCGGATGTCAAGGCCGTCCTGATTGGGATTTGCGCCGTCGGCATCAAAGAAGATGTCGTGGATATGTCCGTGGGAGCAGTATTCGAAGTTCATGCACCAATATCTCGGGTTCACGAAGCGGATGCCTGAAACCTTCACGCGCTCCACGTTCTGCATCAGAATACCGATGTTGACGAAGCAGTTGCTGTATCCGTGGATCGTCACGCTCTTGACATAGTTTCCGTTCTCGTCGTAGATATTGAGGTTGTTTTCAATCAGATCGTTGGGCTTGCCGCCGTCCAGGAGCACGTTGCCCTCGCCGCGGATGGAAATATCGTAGTTTCTCGTTTCCTTTTTCCACCATTTGCCCTTCTGCGCATCGTTGATGAAAAAGTTCGTGTAGGCATCGTCCTTCATTCGCATATAGCAGTTTTCGAGCACGATGCTCGAGCCCGTATGCAAAACGATGGCCGTATCGATTTCCCAAAGGCATTTCTCGGTGCGCTCGTTCACGCGGGGGATCACAACGGTTGCGCCGTATTTTGCCGCCTCGTCTACGGCGGCCTGAATCATTTCAGCGTCGGTGGAAAGGTGCTTATATTCGTTAGGTGAATAAACGGATTTCATATTCTGCCTCCAAGGTTTTTTGTTTACCCTCATTATACTATAAGAGGGGGAGCGAGTCTTTACAGTATCGTGTGCAAAGTTTGCACAATCGTAAATTGTTAGATATAAAGTCAAAGGCGGCCGCCCCCGTTTTTCGGGAAAGCGGCCGCTCTGCATTTCTTTTATTGGTTGCCCCAAAGGGTGCTTGCCGTTGCGATCATATCGTAATCGGCGATCTGGTGGGTGAAGCTCGTGCCGGTGAGATCGATGATCTGCTCCTCCAGCTCCTCGATTTTTTCGATCTTGCCTGCGCAGTAGTCAAGCAAGCGGCGCTTGCAGGAATCCACGCGCACGGCAACGCCGCCAACGCGAAGCTCCTGGCAATCGAAGCCGTAGGTCTTATTCTCCGTATACCATTGCTTGCGGAAGGCAAGAAGGAAGGCGTCGAGTTGCTTATAAAGGAGCGTGTAGTCCTCCTTTGCAAGGCGCAGAAGCTCTGCCTTGTCGCCTGCCTTGTAGGCCGCGCGGGTTTTCACGCCAAGCTCGTATTTCGTTGCAAAAACGGCGGCCAGCTTTGCATAGCTATCGAAGAGGTAATTCCACTTTCTCGTCCCCTTTGCATAGCCTGCGTATTCCTCGGCGAGAGCGGCAAAAACCTTCTCGTGTCCCGTCTTCAGGCAGGCATCGAAAACGCCGCTGAAGAGGTCGGAGAAGAGCACCTTTCTCGAGGCGCGCTCGGCGCCGTGGTGATCCGAGAAAACGCAGTCCAGCTCGTCAAGGCGCATAAAGGCATCGTAATCAAAGCCGAAGATGCGCTTGAATTTTGCCTTGATCTTCTCCTCGTCCGTGTTGCCGCGCAGATATTCTGCAATATAGAAGAGGGAGGGAATGGTTGCATAGCGGGAGCATTCGCATCCGTTGTCGCCCCAGATGGTCATAACGATGTGCTTCGTCTTCATCTCGCGGCAGGCCTCGATCGCGGGCACCATGGTTTTGATCGTATAATGATTGGCGGGGGCGAGAGAGCGCCAGCACCAGATGCCGCCCGCAAACCAGATCTCGCTATTAAACTGCGCGTGCGTCTTGAGGTTATTGAGGTAGCGATCCTTTTTGTCGCTGTAATAATCCCAATAAACGAGCTCAACGCCCTCGGGCACGGCCTCGATCGCATCCTTCGGCACTTCCTTCACGCCCTCGTCGCCGAGCACGGTGTATTTTCCCTTCGACCAGGGGCGGATGAACATATCCGACCAGATGATCGCGCGGCATCCGTATTTTTCAACGATGGCGTTCACCTTTTCGAGGTGGCGCTTCATCATCGAGATGCCGTCCTCATAGCCGTATTTCGTCAGATGGTTGCCGCGGCCAAGCTCCCAAGCCTCGTCCATACCGATATGGATGCGGCGGGTGCTGAAGCATTCGGAAACGGTCTTGATCATTTTTTCCACAAGCTCGTAGGTGCGCGGATCGTCCACCATCAGGGTGTCGTTCATTTCGAAATTGGCCTTTCTCCATCTGGCGAAGGAGCGCAGGTGCGCCAGCGTCTGAATGCAGGGGATAATCTCGATGCCGAGTGAAACGGCATAAGCATCCAGCTCCTTCATTTCTGCGATGCTGTAACGGCCGCGCAGATAGCCGAAGAAGGGCTCGCCCTCGATCTCATAGCAATCCTCGTTATAGAAATAAACGCAGTTATATCCCATTTTCTTCAGATAAACGAGATACTGCTTGAAGGCGGGAAGGCTCATCACCGCATTGCGGGAAAGATCGAGCATCACGCCGAAGGTTTCGGGCTTATAGGCTTTCATATTTTTCTCCTTATACTTTATAAAGGGTTGTTTTTTCTTTTGTATCGGATACAGAGAGTATACCATAAAAAGCCCCGAAAATCAAGAGCCTTTCATCGATGTTTTTGCCGTGAAAGCGAGCGCCGCCAACGATTTTTATTCTGCGCCCTCAATATTTCTCCAATCAAAAACCGTTCCCATAGGGAAGGCGGGATCGTCGCAAAGCTGATTGTATATTTGTGCGGCATCTTCGGGAGAAACAACACGGGAAACAATGGGGGCAACCTGCACGCGCCCTGCGCCGATCAGATCGAGGATCGCCTTGCAGTCGTCCTGATGCGTCCAGTGGTGGGGATAGCTTTCCACCTTGGGGCGAACGAAATTGTGCGCACCGATCAGCTGAACGCCGGGGCAATGCACCTGCCGATAGTAGTCAATGGAGCAATCCGAAACGCGCGTGCAGCCGAGAAGGGATATTCTGCCCATATAGGAAGCGCATTCCAAGGCCTGCCGCATAGCGGCGGATATGCCCGTTACCTCCACCGTGGCGCGAACGCCCTTGCCGCCCGTGATCGCCATAACCTGCTCCTTGAAATCGGGTGCAGAGGGATCAACGGCAAAATCCGCGCCAAGGCGCAATGCAAGATCTCTGCGCGTGGGGTTGGGATCGGCGGCAATCACGGGATAAGCACCGCTGAGGCGGCAAAACTGAACGGCAAATATGCCCAGCAGTCCAAGTCCCATCACCATCGCGCTCTCGCCAAGCTCAATTTCAAGCTTGCGAACGCCGCCAAGCCCCATCGAGGCGATGATAACAAACGCCGCATCGAGCGAAGAAATTTGATCGTTTGCAATCTTCGTGATTTCCGCTTCGGGGCGAACGTTGTATTTTGCATGCTTGCCGTGATAAACGAGCACGCGATCGCCTGCGGCAACGCTCGTTACCGCCGCGCCCACCCGAAGAACGCGCCCAACACCGCAATAGCCGAGTGCCATAGGGAAATTCCTTGACGTGTTGTTGCTGCCCATAATGAATGCGCGCTCGGTGCCGCCGCTGACAACGGTGTATTCCGTTTCGGTCAGAACCTCGTCCTCGCCGATTTCTTCCGAGAGATCCTCTTCGACCAAGGCCGCCGTATGCACGGCGGTGAAGTTGATTTTTTTGTTTTTCATATCAGGTAAAGCTCCGTATGCTTTTTTGATCCTTTCATTTTAATAGATGCATATAAAGATGCTTGCCTCGGCCGCTTTTGCTTGCGAAAAGCCATCCTCGGCCTCTCTTAGAAGTATAGCACAAGAAGCACGCGCGGTAAATATCAAATGTGCTCTGATTTATCATATTTGCTACAAAAATATTGACGATTTTTTCATTTTGTGCTATAATTTTGGCGTTAACACGGAGGAGAGGGAAGAAATGAACGAAAATTTTTTAGCAAATCTGGTCATAACGCGCGTGCGCGCCGTAACCACCGTTTACACGCCGAAAAACACGAAAGCGAAAAAGAATAGCCGCCAATGCTGGGCGGTCGTTATCAAATATGAGGGGGAAACCGTTTATACCTCGGGCGGCAGGCGCTTTCTTTCGGATATCGGGCACATCGTGGTTTTGCCCAAGGGGTGCTCGTATGAATGGGTTTGCACGAAGGCGGGGCATTTTTCCATTGTCGAGTTTGAAAGCGAGCCGACCTTTCGTGAGCCTCTGTCCTTCACCGTGAAAAACGGCGAAAGGATACTGAAGAAGGTGAGGGATCTGGAATATAAGCGATCCCTGAAAAAACCGATGATGGAGCTGGAAAGCATTCGGGATGCGTATTCGATTCTCCTTCTGCTGGCGCAGGCCGATTGCGACCCGTATCTGCCAAACGAAAAGCAAAGCAGGATCGCCCCTGCGCTGGAATATATTTCCCATCATTATAATGAACGGATCACGAATGCTTCTCTTGCCGCCGTTGCCGGTATGTCAACGGCGTATTTCAGAAAGCTGTTTGCGAGCGTTATGGGCGTCTCGGCGATCGCCTACGCGCGCGATCTTCGCATAGAAAAGGCCAAGGAAATGCTGAAAAGCGATTATGGCTCTCTTTCGGATGTTGCGCTCTCTCTCGGCTACCAAGGCCTGTACGATTTTTCAAGAGACTTCAAAAAGCACACGGGCATAGCACCGTCAAAATATGACTGATAGTCGTATGATAGGGGAGGCTTCGCAGGCGTAAAAACAAAAAAGAGGAACTACTTTTCATAATTCCTCTTTTTATTTGCGCCCCAGCCGAAAGGCAGAAGCGCAGACGGATTTTTCAATTACTTGAGGCCGAAATACCAAACCGCTACGGCCGCGCCTGCGATCAGAAGCAGGATGAGGAGCGAGAGGAAGATGCGGCGAAGCTTGCGGCCTCTTGCATACTTGCGGGCGCTCTTGAGGTAGCGAGAAATGGGGTCCTTCTTCTTCTTGAGGGCAAGGGCAAACTTCTTCACCCACTGAAGATCGGGCTTATCGATCTCCTTCACGGTTTTCAGCGCATTGGGCTCATTGTCAAAGCGCTGCATAATATGCTTGTATGCGGAAAGCTTGCCGAGAACCTCGTCTCGATCGGGCGCAAAGCGGGCAGACTCCAGGCGCTTCATATATTCATCCACGCCGGCGGCCGAAATGCCGAATTTCTCCTGGCACTGAGCCTCCATTTCTGCATATGCTTTGATAAACTTGCTATTGAGTTTCTTTCCCATAGTTAAACCACCGCCTATAACTTGTTGTGTATATTATACACTATAAAAATCATAAATGCAAGGGTTTTTTAGAAAAAAGTGAAAAAATATTGCTGTTTTTCTCAATTCGACAGGCCTCGTCGGCTTTCCCGATTTTTCGCGGTGCGCCGCTTTTGGCAAAGGAAAAAGAAAGAACTTCGTTTTTTTTACAAAAGTTATTGACTTTCGCGATTTTTTTTGCTACAATACGAAACTGTGCTTAAATAATATTAAAAAGAGGCCGCGCAGAGATTTTTTGCACCGACCCCTTTGGGAGGAAAAATGGAAACCTTACTCAGTATTGCAATTGCTTTGCTTGCGGGCCTTTTGATGACGCGCGTGATCAAGCCCTTGGGGCTCCCCGCCGTTACGGGCTACCTCGTTGCGGGCATTCTGATTGGCCCGTATCTGCTCGGCTCTATCGGCATTGAGGGACTCGGATTCACCTCGATGGAATATGTGGAGAGCTTCGGCGTGATCTCTGATGTGGCGCTCGGCTTTATTGCCTTCTCCATCGGAAACGAGTTCCGCATTTCTCAGCTGAAAACCATCGGTAAGCAGGCGCTGATCGTCGGCGTTGTGCAGGCGCTGATGGCAACCCTTTTCGTGGATATTGCGCTCGTTGCAATGAGCTTCATTCTCGGCCCTGACGTTTTCCCCGTGAGCGCGGCAATCACGCTTGGCGCCGTTGCCACCGCGACCGCACCCGCGGCAACGCTGATGGTTATCCGCCAGTATAAGGCCAAGGGTCCCCTGACGGATCTTTTGCTCCCCGTCGTTGCGCTGGATGATGCCGTCGGCCTCGTGGTGTTCGCCGTTTCCTTCGGCATTGCGAAGGCAATGGACGTTGGCGCGCTGGATATCGTTTCCATCGTCGTCAATCCCCTGATCGAGATCGTTTTCTCTCTGGTGCTCGGCGTTGTGATCGGCTTTATCTTCTCCGAGGTGGAAAAGCATTTCCATTCCCGCTCCAAGCGTCTTTCGGTTTCGGTCACCTTCGTGATCCTCACTGTGGCACTCACGATGATCAAGATCCCGCTCGGCGGCAACGTTGTGATCTCCTCCTCCTCGCTTCTCACCTGTATGATGCTGGGAACCACCTTCTGCAACGCCTGCGAATCCTCCGAGGAGCTGATGGATCGCGTGGATCGCTGGACGACGCCCCTCTTCGTTCTCTTCTTCGTTATCAGTGGCGCAGAGCTTGAATTCTCCATCTTCGCGCAGGGCGCTATGGTGCTTGTCGGTGTCGTTTATATTCTCTTCCGCTCCGCAGGAAAGATGTTTGGCGCAAGCCTTTCGGCCAAGATTTCGGGCTGTAACGAAACGATCTCGAAGTATCTCGGCATCACGCTTCTGCCGCAGGCAGGCGTTGCGCTGGGTATGTCCGTGCTTGCAATGGAGCTTTCGGGCAATGCGGGTATCGTCGTGCGCAATATCGTTCTTTTCTCCGTTTTGATCTATGAGCTGGTCGGCCCGCTTCTCACCAAGATGGCGCTCACCAAGGCGGGCGAGATCGTTCCCGAGCATCGCAAGTCCGCAAAGGTTCTGAATGCAGAGGCGCAGACGGCCGAGAAAAAATAAATTATAAAAAATCCGATAAAAATCCCCCTCGCAGAGAGAGAAGATCCGCGAAGGGGATTTTTTATGTTTTCGGGATCCGATCAAAGGCTGATCAGATTTGCCATATCGTTGAGCTCCTTCATATAAGCGGCGCGCTCCTCGGCGTGTGCCTTCATGCTTGCGAGCTGCTCCTCGGTGAAGCCCTGAAGATCCTCGGGCTGTGCCTTGCCCTTATAGAGCTTATCGAGCACGAGTGCATAGCGGATATCGGTGGCAACGAGACGGCCGTGGCGCTCGCAGATCACGAGGTCGGACTTGCCCTCCAGAAGCTTTTCAACGGCGAAAACGCCCATACGGGATGCGCGCAGACGGTCTGCCTGCGAGGGGTTGCCTCCGCGAACGATATGTCCAACGCGAACGAAGCGGGAATCGATCTGCGCCTCGTCGTTGATTCTCTTATTCAGCATCGGGCCGAAGTCCGAGCCCATAGCCTCGGAAACGAAAACGAGGAAGTTTCTCTTGCCGATGGCACGGGAGCTTTCCATCTTCTTCAGAAGTGCATCCACGTCGGTTTCGAATTCTGCGATCACAGCGGCGGTAGCGCCGGAGGCGATGGCCGTATGCAGAGCGATGTCGCCTGCGCCGCGACCCATAACCTCAACCACGTTGCAGCGCGCGTGAGACTCGCCCGTATCGCGAAGCTTATCCACGAGGTCGATGACGGTGTTCATCGCGGTGTCGAAGCCGATGGAATAATCGGTGGAGGTGATGTCATTATCGATCGTGCCGGGGATACCGATCGTGGGAACGCCGAGCGCGGAAAGCACGGATGCGCCGCGGAAGGTTCCGTCGCCGCCAACGGCAACGATGCCGTCAATGCCGAACTTCTTGCAGTTTTCAAGTGCGGTCTTCTGGCCCTCCTCGGTCTTGAATTCGGGGCAACGGTCGGAATAAAGGAAGGTGCCTCCCTTATTGATCACGTTGGAAACGTCGCGCACGGTGAGCGGACGAATGTCGCCGCGGATCAGGCCCGAATAGCCGTGATAAATACCGAGCACCTCAACGCCTGCGGCAATCGCAGAGCGAACCACGCCGCGAACTGCGGCATTCATACCGGGCGCATCTCCGCCCGAGGTGAGAACTCCAATGCGTTTAAACTGTTTCATTTTTGCACATCCTTGCTATGTTATAATTTATAAATCATTAGTATTATACAACAGAGAATCGGAAAATACAATGGGGAAACGCAAAAAAATCAACAAAATTGTGTGTGTAAGTTGTAAAAAACGCCCCCAAACGATTGACAACGCGCCGCATTTGTGCTAAAATGTTTTCCGTAAGCGAATATGAACCGAGAAAAGGAGGAACACGCGGATTGGAAATTGCAATCATTGCAGATGACAATAAGAAGGAATTGATGGCACAGTTTTGTATAGCGTATTGCGGCATTCTCAGCCGCCACCATCTCTGTGCGACCAACACGACAGGAAAATATATCTCGGATGCGACGGGGCTTGAGATCGAGACCTTTTTGCCCGGACCGCAGGGCGGCACGGATCAGATCTCCGCACGCGTTTCCTATAACGAGATCGACGTTTTGTTCTATTTCCGCGGAACGGATTCGGATAAGCCGATGTATGAATCGGATGCGAATATTCTCCGCCTTTGCGACGTTTATAATATCCCTGTTGCCACCAATATTGCCACGGCCGAGATTCTGGTTATGGCGCTGGATAAGGGGCAGCTGGATTGGCGCGAGTTTATCAACCCCCGCAGTGAATACAATATGAAAAAGCGCGCAAGAAGATAAGCGCCTTGAAATTTTCTTGCCGTGCCTTTTTCGCGCGGCGAAAATAAAGAAAGCAGGTGCGCATCAGCCTTTTGGCAGCGCTCCTGCTTTTATCTTTTTTGTGCGCCCCCCCGGCGCGGAGAGGGAAGACTATGGCATTTATCAAAGAGGGCGTTTTTTCGGTGCTCTCCAAAATCGAGGATCTGGATGAAAACGGCTTTGCCACCGAGGCGGAGCAGATGAAGAGCGAGTGCGCGGGCTTCCTTCGCGCAGGCGAGGACGAGCTTCTCCTCACCTATACGGAGGGCGAGGGCGAGCAAAAAAGCTTTTCCCAGATATCGGTGCGCGGCGAGACCGTGACCGTGAACCGCCGCGGCGCAAGCGAAAGCTCGATTCGCCTGAAGGTCGGCGAAAAGCACACTTCTGTTTACAAAGTGCCCCCATATTCCTTTGATATGGAGGTGGAGGCCAAGCGCATCCGCAATTCGATGACCTTGAAGGGCGGGCGGCTGGATCTCTTTTATCTGATGCGCATCGGCGGGCAGGATCGCAAGGTGCGCCTCTGCATTGATTTTGCGCCGAGCGCGCTGATAAGATCCTGAAAAAAAGAAAAAAGGAGGCCGCGGGATGGATGCTTCGGCTCTCAGGGAAAAACTGAATACCGCCCCGGCCGATTGGTATATTTTCGGCGGCGAGGAGGAATACCTTAAGCGCTATTATCTTTCGCAGCTGCGCGCGCTTTTCGTCTCGGACGAGGCCTTTGCCCCCTTCAACCATATCGTCTTTGACGGTGCGGAGGTGGATTTCGGCGCGCTGACGGATGCCGTGAAGGCGCCGCCGATGATGGCGGATTATAAGCTGATCGAATGGCGCTATGCCGATTTCGAAAAAATGAAGGAAAGAGACCGCGCGGCACTTGCGGATTTTCTCGCCTTGAAGAAGGAGTACCCCTATTCCGTCGTGGTCTTCACCGCCACGGCCGAGGGCTTCGAGATGGGAACGCAGAAGCGCCCGGGCAAGCTCGTTTCCAAATACGGCAAGTCGCTTTGCATCGTGGATTTTGCGCTCTCCTCGGAGAATGCGCTCCTTGCCTGGCTCAAAAAGCATTTTGACGCCGAGGGTATTCTTTCCACCGCTCAGCCCCTGCGCGAGCTTCTTTCGCGCACGGGAAATTCGATGGATCTGCTTTCAAGCGAGGTCAAAAAGCTTTCGGCTTATCTGCATCAGAATGGAAAAACGGAGCTCACGGTCGAGGCCGTGCGCACCGTCGCGGTGGCAACCGTGCGCGCCGATGCCTTCGCGCTCTCCAATGCGGTTTACGAGGGCAACCGCGCCCTTGCCTTGGATGCTCTGCGCGAAATGAAGGCCGAGCGGCTGGATAGCGCCGTCGCCGTGGGTATGCTCGTGCGCGTTTATCAGGAGCTTTTGCCCGTTGCCATCCTCGCCGAGGAGGGAAAGGATGCCAAGGACATCGAGGCGATCCTAAAGATCAATACCTTCCGCCTAAAGCATATGCTCGGCGCCGTTCGCAATATCGGCGCAAAGCGGCTGATGGATAGCATTTCCGTGCTCTCCGAGATGGATTCGGAATCCAAAAACGGCGGCGCTTCGGGTTATAGTGCCATCGAGTCCTTCTTGATGCAAAACCTTTAAAACACGCTATTTTGTAAATAATACTTCCCAAAAAGGATAAAAATAATGAAAAAACCGATTTCTCTCCTGCTTGCAATTGTCATATCCCTGTTCTCGATTCTTTCGCTTTCCTCCTGCGGAGAAAACCACGAGCACGATTATCAGCCGAAGGAAAACGAGGTCTACGTCCGTATGTATGTGAAGGGCTACGGCGAGATCGACCTCTGCCTTGACCGCGAGGCCGCGCCCATCACCGTTGAAAACTTCGTTTCCCTCGTGGAGCGCCGCTTCTATAACGGCCTCACCTTCCACCGCATCATCGACGGCTTTATGATCCAAGGCGGCGACCCCAACGGCGACGGCACGGGCGGCACGACCACTATCAAGGGTGAATTCGATTATAACGGCTGGGAAAATCCGATCGACCACGAGCGCGGCGTTATCTCTATGGCGCGCCGCGGCGATAGCTACAATTCGGGCTCCTGCCAATTCTTTATCGTGCACGAAACCTCCCTTAACAACTCAATCTCTCTCGACGGACAGTATGCCGCCTTCGGCCGCGTTGTGAAGGGTATGGAGGTTGTGGACAAGATTGTGGAGAAGGCGAGATATTATAGCTATTCCGATTATGTAAACGGCACCGTTATGGACCCGCCGAAGATCAAGTACATCACCGTGCTTGTCGACGGCTCCAAGCCCGCATAATAAAGCGGCCCATCCCTTCCAATTCCTGATTCAATAAAAAAGAGAGCCTTAGCGTAGTTCCCTTAAGGACACTACGCAACTATGATCGCCTGCGGCGAGCTTAGAGTTATGATTGGCTACGCCAAGCTATGATGTGCCTTCGGCACAGTTTGAAGAAATAAGGCGATCATATCATAACGTTTGCGCCTGGGGTTCCCCGAAACGAACAACGTGAGTTTTGGGGGTTCGCAGCAAAGCAAACTCATAACGGTGAGCGAAAGCAAACCTCAT
>JAZTWU010000023.1:0-11832 GCA_045636085.1 Eubacteriales bacterium | reverse complement strand
GCCTCGTAGAAGCGCTTGAAGATCTTCTGAACGGCGAGCTCGTGATTCTTATCGGTGGTGCGGATGAAATAATCATAATCTGCGCCCATCAGATCCCAGATGCGGCGGATCTCACCCGAAACATTGTCTACATATGCCTGAGGGGAAATACCTGCCTCAGCTGCCAGATTCTCGATCTTCTGGCCGTGCTCATCCGTTCCCGTGCAAAGGAAAACATCCTTCCCCATCTGCTTTTGGAAACGGGCAAAAGCATCACTCATAATGATCTCATAGGTGTTGCCGATATGCGGCTTGCGCGATGCATATGCGATCGCGGTTGTGATATAATACTTATCCATTCGGAGCCCAACCTTTCACAATTCGTCCAAATATTATAATATTTATCTCTATTTTACCATATTCAACGCAAGAATACAAGGGGTATGTTGATTTTTTCATTGAAATGATTGACTTTTGTTGCCCGAATTGATATAATATATTCGTGATAATATAGAATTGGGGGGCAATATGCGTTTTTTTTCTGAGATTTTGGGCAATGAGACGATCAAAGAGCGCCTCGGAAACGCCATTCTTAAAAACGAATTTCCCCACGCATTCATTATTGAAGGGCCGCGCGGATGCGGAAAGCACACGCTTGCCACCGCACTTTCCGCCGCTCTGAATTGCCAAAGCAGAAATTCGGACACCTTTCCTTGCGGACTCTGCGAGTCCTGCAGAAAGATCCGCAACAAGAATTTTCTTGATGTGAAATATCTTTCAAAAAAGGAAGGAAAGGCGACGATCGGCATTGAGGAGGTGCGCGGACTGCGCGAGGATGTTTACCTCTCCCCCACCGAATCTGCATACAAGATCTACATCGTTGAAGAGGCGGATGCGATGACACCGCAGGCGCAAAACGCGCTTCTTAAAATCTTTGAGGAGCCTCCGCGAGGCGTTGTTATCTTTCTACTTTGCGACAATGTGCAAAAAATTCTATCCACCATCAAGAGCCGTGCGCAGTTTATCCGTATGCAACGGCTTTCGGATGAGACTGTAGCAGGAGCGCTTCGCGCCGATCCCGAGCTTCGTGCGCTCGTTATGGCAGAAAAGGATGCTTTCACGGCTGCCGTTAAGCTTTCGCAGGGCTCGATCGGGTGCGCAAAAGAGATGCTTCTTGAGGAATCGCGAGGGGATCTTGCAGATCTTCGCGCGGTCACGAAAAAACTTTTATCGCTTTTGGTTCCCTCCAATGAAAAATATGCGCTCTATTCCGCGGTTTTCTCTTTGCCGCAGAAGCGGCACGAGTTTTCCCGTGCAACGCTTATGATCGTTGACGGACTGCGGGATCTGATTCTTTCGAAATATTCTGAGGAGCACGCACTTCTCTTTTATGAGGATCGCGCGGAGGTATCGGAATTTGCAATGCGCGTTGGGCACGCAAGGCTGATGCAGTTTTACAACGCCTTTGCCCGCGCGAATGAACGAAATGCGAAAAACGGAAATATGACCGCGATCCTCGCAGAGCTTGCGGCGACTTGCGTTCGTATATAAGAAAGGAAATCGGCATTTATGGCTGAAAATTCGAATAATAACAATAAAAAGAAGGATTTCAAAAAGGAAGCCGAAACGGTTTATCCCCCGATCGTCGGCCCTACTGAAATCGTTGGCGTGAATTTCCGCCGTGCGGGAAAGATCTACTATTTTTCGCCCAAGGGTGCTTCCTATAAAATCGGTGATAACGTGATCGTTGAGACCTCGAGAGGGCTTGAATACGGCGTTATCAAGATTGAAAACAAGGTGATTGACGGAAGCAAGATTACCCCGCCCCTGAAGCCCATTCTGAGAAAAGCAACGAGTGATGATAAGGATCGCGTTGCCGCCAATCATCAGCTGGAGATGGATGCGGCCGTTATCTGCAAAAAGAAGATCGCGGCGCACGGGCTGAAAATGCGATTGATCGGCGTGGAATATACCTTTGACAATTCGAAGCTGATCTTCTATTTCACCTGCGAATCCCGCGTTGACTTCCGCGAGCTCGTGAAGGATCTTGCATCCACCTTCAAGACGCGCATCGAGCTTCGCCAGGTTGGTATCAGAGACGAAACGAAGCTGATGGGAGGTCTTGCAAGCTGCGGAAGACCTTATTGCTGTGCAGATTTTCTGATGGATTTCGTTCAGGTATCGATCAAGATGGCGAAGGAGCAGAATTTCTCCTTGAATTCCGCAAAGGTTTCGGGTGCTTGCGGCAGACTGATGTGCTGCTTGCGCTATGAGCACGAGGTTTATGAGAATGCAATCAAGGTAACGCCTCCCACGGGATCGACCGTTGAAACGGCAGACGGCGTTGGAATCGTTGTTGAAACGAGACCTCTCGCCGAGCAGATCAAGGTTCGCCTGACGGATAAAACCAAGGAGGATATCCGACTTTATTCTTGCCGCGACGTCAAGGTTTTGAAGGTTGGAAACGGCAAGAGAGTGAAGGATAACGAGAGCGAAAACTGATTTTGAAGAAAAATTTCAGTTTTTTTATAAAAGCCCTTGATTTTTAGTTTTGACTTTGCTACAATTATAATATCACAAATGGAGGTATTGATCATGGCATACAAGATTACTGACGATTGCGTGAACTGCGGCGCTTGCGCAGATGCTTGTCCTGTTGGATGCATCGCTGAGGGCGACGGCAAGTATGTAATCAACGCTGATGAGTGCGTATCTTGCGGTTCTTGCGCAGATGCTTGCCCCGTAGGCGCTCCCGTTGAGGAATAATTTATTTACATAAATAAGGGCTGTTGCTGTGGCAACAGCCCTTATTTAAGGTTTTAGAGAGGAGCGATGCTTTTTGGAGAATACGCTTTCGATTCGGATCGACGCGGTGAATGACGATATTTCCCTGATACAAAGAAAAAACGGCCTGACCTTCGGGACCGATGCACTTTTGCTCGCTTCTTATATTGGCGGCGGCTTTGATCGCGCGCTGGAGCTTGGCGCGGGAACGGGGATCATTTCCCTGCTGCTTCTGAAACGCGGTAAGGCCGCGCAGATCACGGCGCTGGAGGTGCAACGGGATTTTGCCGAGCTCACCGAAGAAAATGCAAGAGCAAACGGCCTTGGTGACCGACTTTTTGCGGCTTGCACCGATTTGCGCGAATACCGAGCGGAAAAATCCTTTCCCCTCGTTTTTTCCAATCCGCCTTATATGCGCTGTGACAGCGGAAGGCCGAATGCATACGATGAAAAAAATATTGCGCGCCACGAGGTGAAGGGCACGATTTTCGATTTTTGCAAATGTGCCGCAAGATCCTTAAAGCACGGAGGCTCATTTTTCGCAGTTTACCGCACCGATCGGCTGATGGATCTTTTTTCTGCGATGCGCGAATGCAGAATCGAGCCGAAGCGGATGACGCTCGTGCTTGCCGATCAGAATGCCGAGCCCTCAATGGTTTTGGTGGAGGGGCGGCTGGGAGGCTCTGTTGGCTTAAAGATCACGCCTCCTTTTATTCTCTATCGGGATAAAGAGCATACGGTTACGAGCGAGGATTATGATTTAGTGCTTGCGACGGGAAGCTTTCCCGAAAAATTTTTGACGAAAAATAAAAAAAGAAAGGAGTGCGAAAATGGAACAGGAAAAGAATAAGATCGAGGGCGGAACGCTCTATCTCGTCGGCACTCCTATCGGAAACCTTGCGGATATATCGGAGCGCGCAAAAAAGGTACTTTCCGGCGTTGATTTTATCGCCGCAGAGGATACGCGCAATTCCCTGCGCCTTCTGTCGGCATACGGAATCAGCGCAAGCCTTATCAGCTATCACGAGCACAACAAAGCTGTGGCAGGAGAAAAAATCCTGCAAAGGCTTCTCGGCGGCGAGAGCTGTGCTCTTATTACAGATGCGGGAATGCCCGCTATCAGCGATCCCGGTGAGGATCTCGTTCGGCTTGTGCAGGATAACGGCGTTGCCGTCAAGGTCGTTCCCGGTGCGAGCGCCGTGATCAGCGCACTCGCGCTTTCCTCTCTCTCCACGAGGCGCTTTTGCTTTGAGGGCTTTCTTGATGCAAAGAAGAGTGTGCGCCGCGAGCAGATCGAGAAGGTGAAAAACGATGATCACACGCTGATCTTCTATGAAGCGCCGCACAAGCTGAAGGCTACGCTTTCAGATCTTGCGGACATACTTGGCGCGCAAAGAAGGATCTCTGTTTGCCGCGAGCTCACAAAACTGAACGAGCAGGTTTTGCGCTTTACCCTCGGCGAGGCCGTTGCATATTACGAAGAAAATGAGCCGCGCGGTGAGTTCGTTCTCGTTGTTGAAGGGGCGAGTGAAGAAAACTGCCCGAATATTTCTATTGATTTTAATGAAATTTCCCCTATGCAACAGGTGAAGCTCTGGGAGGCAAAGGGATATTCGCATATGGATGCGATCAAGGCCGCCGCTAAGGAGCGCGGAATGAAAAAATCCGATTTCTATAAGCTTCTCACCGACGGTAAAGAGCAATAACAAAAAAATGCGGATACCCTTTTGCGGTATCCGCATTTTCAATTCGAATGAATAAATCAGGTGTGGAAAAGCTTTTTCGTCTGATATCTCGGCTCGCAGGTCAGATTCATTCCGAGCTTGCGGAAGGTATTCGTATCGACCTGAGAAAGGATCACGGTGGAATGCACCTCCGCATCGCGAAGCCGGGGCAAGGCGGAAAGCGCCTTTGCGGAAAGCGGGCTATCTGCGGCGGAAACAGCGAGCGCAATCAGCGTTTCGTCCGTATGCAGTCTGGGGTTATGGTTTCCGAGGTTTTCGGTTTTCAGCTTCTGGATGGGAGCAAGCACGTAATGCGGGATAACGTCGGTTGCATCATCGATGCCCGCAAGCGTTTTCAATGCGTTCAGAAGCGCCGCCGAGGATGCGCCGAGAAGCGAGGAGGTCTTTCCCGTGACGATACGGCCACCGGGAATTTCGATCGCAACTGCGGGCTGCTCCGTCTGCTCCGCCTTTTCAAGTGCGGCATTTACGCAAGGACGGTCCACCGAAATATCGCAGGAAAGCTGCTGCATCAGCATTTCGATCTTATGAACCTCGGAATCTGAGCCATTGCCCTTTCTGCGATTGCAGAGCGCACCGTAATAACGGCGGATGATCTCCTGCTTTGAGGCCGCGCTCACGACAGCTTCATCGTAAATACAAAAGCCTGCCATATTCACGCCCATATCCGTGGGAGACTTATAGGGGCACTCGCCGAGAATTCCCGTCAGCATCGAGCGGAGCACGGGGAAAATCTCCACATCGCGGTTATAATTGACCGTGGGCGTTCCGTACGCCTCGAGATGGAAGGGGTCGATCATATTCATATCGTTCAGATCTGCCGTTGCGGCCTCATATGCGAGGTTTACCGCGTGGTTGAGGGGCAGATTCCAAACGGGAAAGGTCTCAAACTTTGCATAGCCGGACTTGATGCCGAGCTTGCTTTCGTGATAGATCTGCGAAAGACAGGTGGCCATTTTTCCCGATCCCGGACCGGGAGCGGTGACGACGATGAGAGAGCGGCTGGTCTTTGCATATTCGTTTTTTCCGAAGCCCTCGTCCGAAACAATATGCGGAATGTTATAGGGATAGCCGTCAATCGCAAAGTTTTTATAAACGCAGATGCCAAGGCGCTCGAGCTTTTCCTTGAAGGCAACGGCGATCGGATTTTCTCTGTATCTCGTCATAACGACGGAGCCGACGAAAAGACCCGCGGCGCGGAATGCATCGATCAAGCGCAAAACATCAAGATCATAGGTGATACCGAGGTCGCCGCGCACCTTGTTTTTCTCGATATCCTCCGTGTTGATGACGATGATGATCTCCGCCTCATCCTTCAGCTCCGAGAGCATACGGATCTTGCTATCCGGCGCAAATCCGGGCAAAACACGAGATGCGTGAAAATCATCAAAAAGCTTGCCGCCGAATTCAAGATAGAGCTTGCCTCCGAAGGTTGCAATGCGCTCCTTGATGCTTTGCGTTTGCAGCTTCAGATATTTATCGTTATCAAATCCAACGCCGAACATAGAAAATCACCCCTTGCAGTTAAAACGATTTTGACATTTCCCATATAGTATAACACAAAAAGAAAATCTTTGCAAGGAATTTTGCTGATTTTCTTTCGTGAATTTCACATTTTATTTTTACGCGCGTTATCGAAAAAGATACAATTGGATTTTCGCTTTTTTCATTGCTTTTTTATTGAATTCGTGGTACAATAGCATTATAAAATTCAAGGAGTCACTATGAACGGTTATTATGATCCCGACGGCGGGTATTTTTATGACGGAGTGCATCTTTCGAGGCTCAAGGAAAAATTTTCGAAAATTTCCTTTGCGCTTCTGATCTGTACCTTCGTTGCTTGCGCTGCCGCCTTTCTCATTCAGTCGATCGTTTCGCTTCTCGGGCTTTCCTCTGCTCTGGATAAGAATATTTATTGGCAATGGGTGATGTCATTTCTTCCCCTTTATCTCTTCGGATTTCCCTGCGCCTATCTTTATTTGAAAAAGAACACCTTGGCACATACGCCGAGCCGCAAAAGGATGGAGCTTGGCGATTTGCTGATACTTTTTCTGATCAGCCGATTTTTTACGCTTTTAGGATCAAGCATTAGCTCCTTTCTCGTTAGCTTTGTTGAATCCTTTTTGAAAAATCCCATCGTCGATCACGCGGGAGAGCTGATTGGAGAAACGCCTTGGTGGCTGATTTTGATCGGAGGCGTTATCATCGGGCCGATCGCGGAGGAGATCGTTTATCGCAAGCTGATCATCGATCGGCTCTATGAGCACGGAGAGCTTGTTGCAGTTCTCTTCTCCTCGTTCGTTTTTGCACTTGTGCACGGCAATCTTTATCAGGTTGCCTATGCCTTCCTCAACGGCTGTATTCTCGGCTTCGTTTACGTGAGAAGCGGAAAACTGAAATATTCGATTGCTCTGCATATGCTGACGAATTTTCTCGGCACTATTGTCGTTCTTCCGATTCAGGATGCATTGATCCGCCTTGAAAGCATTCTTGAGGGTGCGGCCATCACCTCCGAGCTTTTATCGCTTTCTCTGCTCGTTAACGGATATATGATCGCAAGACTTGCGCTTGCCGTGATCGGCGCGATCCTCCTTTTTGTATATTACAGGCGTTTCAGCTTAAAACGCTTCGCCCCCGATCCGCTTCCGCGTGGCAAGGCGCTCCATATCGCATTTTTCAATCCCGGCTTTGCGGCTTTCTTTTTCATTACCGTTGTTGAATTTCTGCTCAATCTGTATTAAGAGGATTTTTTATGCTACCCGTTATATATGCACCTAAAGAATATAAAGGAAACGGTCTTCCCTTTTCGGATTATCCGCGCCCGCAGATGAAGCGCGATTCCTATATCTGCCTTAACGGAACTTGGGATCTTGCTTTTGTGCGCGAATATGATAAAAACTGTGCGTATGACCAAAAAATACTCGTTCCCTATCCCCCCGAAGCGCCGCTTTCCGGCGTTTGCCAAACGCCGAAAAAGGGAGAGTTTTTGCAATACAGGCGCTTCTTTTCTCTTCCCGAGGGATTCTGCATCGGGCGCGTAATCCTGCATTTCGGTGCGGCGGATCAGCACGCCGCCGTATACCTCAACGGAACGTTCCTTGGCGAGCACAGCGGCGGCTATCATCCCTTCAGCTTTGATATTACGCCGTTTTTAAAGAAGGAAAACGAGCTGACCGTTTTCATTCGCGACGATCTGGATATTTCTCTTCCTTACGGAAAGCAAACGAGAAAGCGCGGCGGTATGTGGTATACGCCAACGAGCGGTCTTTGGCAAACCGTTTGGCTCGAATCCGTTCCCGAAAATCACATCCGCTCGATGCGCATTCTGCAATCGATGGACCGAGTGACTTTTATTTTGGATACGGATGCGAAAAATAAGCAGATCACGCTTTCGGAAAGCGGCGAGACCTTCCGCTTTACGGAAAATGAATTCAGCCTTTCGCCCAAGAAAATCCGCCTTTGGTCACCGAGTGACCCGTATCTTTACCGTTTTACCCTGACGGCCGATGCGGATACCGTGGAGGGATATTTTGCGCTTCGCGAGATATCCGTGCAACCAATTGGCGGCATTCCGCGCATCACCTTGAACGGAGAGCCTTACTTCATTCAGGCCCTGCTGGATCAGGGATATTATCCCGACGGGCATTTTCTTCCCGCATCCCCGCTCGGCTACGAGGCTGATATTCTCCGCGCAAAGGAAATGGGATATAATACACTTCGAAAGCATATCAAGATTGAGCCAATGCTCTTCTATTATGCCTGCGACCGCCTTGGAATGATCGTTTTTCAGGATTTCGTGAACAACGGCCGATATTCGTTTATACGTGACACGGTGCTTCCAACGGTTGGACTTCTGAAGCGCAACGATCAAGGTTTGCACCGAAGCAAGGCCTCGCGCGCGAATTTCAAGGCAGGGCTTATTGAAACGCTTTCGCATCTTGAAAGCACGCCGTCCGTTTTGCTTTACACGATTTTCAATGAGGGCTGGGGGCAGTTCACAGCGGATGAAATTTACCGCATTGCCAAAAAAACGGATCCCACCCGCATTTACGATGCGACCTCCGGATGGTTCTGGCAGAAGGAAAGCGATCTGGATTCGCTCCATATTTATTTCAAGCCTCTCAATCCCGAAATTTCCCTGAAAAGACCTCTGCTTATCAGTGAGTTCGGCGGATATTCACTTCGTGTGAAGGATCATCTTGCCACGAAGAAAAACTATGGCTATAAGAGCTTTACGGATGCAGATTCCTTGCTTTCCGCCTTGGAACAGCTCTATATCGATCAAGCTCTGCCCTTGGTTGAAAAGGGACTTTGCGGATTGGTTTACACGCAGATTGCCGACGTGGAGGATGAAACGAACGGTCTTATGACCTACGATCGCGCGGTGACGAAGGTGGATCCCGAAAAAATGAAGCAGATGCTTTCCCGTTTTGATGAAAAAATAAAAGAATAACGATAAAAAAGCCGCGTTTTTGCGGCTTTTTTTGATTTACGATCATATCCTTGCATTTCTATGCATAGTCTTCAATGAATAAAAGTTTCGAAGGAAGGCTGGTATCAAAGGTATGGCAGATGCAAGCATTTATGAGCAGATTGCAAAAAGGACGGGCGGAGATATTTATATTGGCGTTGTTGGCCCTGTGAGGACGGGAAAATCCACCTTGATCGGGCGTTTTCTTGACAGCATCGTGCTTCCCGGGATCGAAGACCCCTACGATCGCGAGCGGACGAAGGATGCAACGCCGCAAAGCGCTTCGGGAAAAACAGTGATGACGACGGAGCCGAAATTCGTTCCCGACGAGGCCGTGAGAATCCGAATCGGCGAAGCAAATACGGAGCTGAATATAAAGCTGATTGACTGCGTCGGTTATCTTGTCGATCACGCGATCGGTGGACAGGAGGAAGGGGTTGACCGTATGGTACAAACCCCGTGGAGCGATTCTCCGATTCCCTTTGCGGAGGCGGCGCAGATCGGAACGAGAAGGGTCATCGAGGAGCATTCGACGATCGGTCTGCTTGTGACGACGGACGGAAGCTTTGGCGAAATTCCTCGCGAAAGCTATATCGAGGCGGAGGAAAAGGTTGCAAGAGAGCTTTTGGCGATTCATAAGCCCTTTGCCATCGTTTTGAATTCCGCCGAGCCCGAAAGTGAGGATGCAATCGCATTGGCTGAGTCCTTGGAGAAAAAGTACGGCGTTCCCGTTGCGCTCGTTCGCTGTCCGAGCCTCGACGGAGAGGATATTTCCGAGATTCTTTCGATGATTTTAAAGGAATTCCCTATCGTCTCCCTCAGCTTCGAATTGCCTACTTGGACGGCGGTACTGGAGGATTCGCATCCCATTATCGAGCAGATCCAAGCCGAAATCCGCGAATCGGCAGAGAAAATCAAAAGGCTTGGGGATATTGCGGCGCTTTGCGAAGAAAAGAAAAACTTCGTTGCTTTGGAGACAAATCCTGCAGACGGTAGTGCAAGAATCCAAATTCAAATCTTAAGGGAGGATTATTATGCCGTTCTCAGTGAGCTTTGCGGAAAGGCGATCGCCGATGAGGCGGATATTCTCTCTGCACTGACCGAGCTTTCCGCAATCGGCAAGGAATATGCAAAAATCGAAAAGGCGCTTTGCGAAGTGAATGAAAAGGGCTATGGAATCGTTATGCCAAAGCCGGAGGAAATGCTTTTCGAGGAGCCTTCTCTCGTGAAGCATCCAAACGGATACGGAATCAAAATTGGCGCCAGGGCTGAATCGATTCATATGATTCGCGCAAGCATTCATACGGAACTCTCCCCCGTTGTTGGCTCAAAGGAGCAAACGGAGGAGGTTATGCAGTATCTTTCGAATGAATACGAGCAGGATCCCGCGAAGCTTTGGGAATCGAATATGTTTGGAAAGTCGCTCTACGATCTGATGAACGACGGGCTCGAAGGAAAGCTTGCGCATATGCCCGAGGAATCCCGGGAAAAGCTCGGCCAAACGCTGGAAAAAATCATCAATGAGGGCTCTAACGGCTTGATTTGCATTCTTCTTTAATTTCAAAAAAAACGGGTACGCGCATCAAAATCAATGCGAGTACCCGTTATTTTTATGCAAGAACGGACGAAAGGAATGCAACGAAGCGATTCTTTGCATCCTCGATTTCCGTATCGTTATTGAAATAATAATCGTAGCTGTAATTTTCCACGCCGTCGTCCGAGATATTTCCGTATCCGCCGCATTTCTGCTTGAAGCGCTCACCGCCGCGGATGAGCAGGGTTTTTGCAACGCCTCCAGTCGCAGAAACGAATTTTTCAATCTCCTCCGCTTCGCGGATGTGCACGAAGAGAATCTCGGCATCGCCCTTCAAAAAATCCTCAAAGCGCGCTTTTGCCCAATTCGTCGGAAAATCGTTGTATTCAGCGCAAAGGCGCTTCATATCCGAAAGAAATTTGCGGCTTTTGTTGTCCTTTTCTCCATTCCAACCGCAAAAGGCGGCAATCTCCTTGATAGGCATAATGGAAGAAATGTTTTCGGTTTTGAATTTTACCGCCGCGGCATCACAGAGCGTATCCTTGCCGACACCGCCTGCGCCATTGATTACGATAACTGCTTTTTTCATAGCACACTCACCTTGTTTTAATGAGTATAGTTTAGCATAAAATTCAAAAAATGTCAACTGCCGATACGGATTCGGAAAAAAGATTTGAAAAATCCGCTTTCCATCTTTACATTTTTGGAATTTTCATTTATAATTATAGCATAAATAACAATAACTAAGAGGTGCATATGAAAACTTCCCGATTTGGCTTCACCTCGGATGGCACCGAGGTTTTTGCTTATACGCTGAAAAACGAATTTGCCTCCATCACCGTTTTGAATTACGGCTGTATTCTTCAGGATTTCACGGTGGACGGCATTTCCATCGTTGGCGGATTTCCCACCGTTATGGACTATGAGGCGGATAATTCGCATCAGGGCGGCCTTATCGGCCGCGTGGCAAACCGCATTGCCAACGCAAGATTTGAAATGGACGGAAAGGAATATCTTCTGCCCGTTAATAACGGAAAAAGCTGTCTGCACGGCGGAATCAAGGGCTTTGATATGCGCATTTGGACGCTTATGGATTCAACCGAGAATGAGCTGAAGCTTTTTTACCGTGCAAAGGACGGCGAGGAGGGCTTCCCCGGTGCGCTGGATGTCACCGTTGTTTACAAGCTCGTTGGCGGCGATCTTCTGATCGATTATACTGCAATTCCCGATGCAAAGACCCCTGTGGCTCTCACGAATCACGCATATTTCAATCTCAACGGCTTTGGCAAAACGGTGGATTCCCATATTCTGACGCTTTA